>NZ_JBHSHW010000010.1:0-384495 GCF_042653305.1 Paenibacillus sp. GCM10023252 | reverse complement strand
TGTCCACTGACAGCTTGCTCGCGGTGATGCAGCCCTCCGCCAGCTTATCTTCAGTGACGCTGCCTGATGACAGCTTCTCTTCAGTGATACTGCCTGCGGCCACCTTATCCGAGGTGACGCTGTCCAGGGACAGCTTGCTCGCAGTGATGCAGCCCTCCGCCAGCTTATCTTCAGTGACGCTGCCTGACGATAGCTTCTCTCCAGTGATACTGCCTGCGGCCACATTCTTCGAGGTGACGCTGTCCACTGACAGCTTGCTCGCGGTGATGCAGCCCTCCGCCAGCTTATCTTCAGTGACGCTGCCTGACGACAGCTTCTCTCCAGTGATACTGCCTGCAGCCACCTTCTCCGAGGTGACGCTGTCCAGGGACAGCTTGCTCGCGGTGATGCAGCCCTCCGCCAGCTTATCTTCCGTGACGCTTCCTGACGACAGCTTCTCTCCAGTGATACTGCCTGCGGCCACCTTCTCCGAGGTGACGCTGTCCAGGGACAGCTTGCTCGCGGTGACGCAGCCATCCGCCAGCTTATCTTCCGTGACGCTGCCTGCCGCCAGCTTCTCTCCAGTGATACTGCCTGCGGCCACCTTCTCCGAGGTGACGCTGTCCGCGGCCAGCTTCTCCGAATTCAGGCTGCCATCGGGCACCTTATCCGCTGTGACGCTCCCTGCGGCTAGCTTATCATCGGTGATGCTGCCAGGAGCAAGCTTCTCCGTGGTAATACTGCTTACAGCCAGCTTCTCACCGGTAATACACCCATCCACTAGCTTGGCGCTGCCAACCGATCCATCCGACAGGTGAGTCCCCGTCACTGACTTCGGCGCGAGATGCACGGATGAGACGGCACCCGCACTTAGGTGCTCCGACGCTATCGTTCCCGCTGCAATCTTCTCTGCCGTTACGCTATGGTCGGCGAGTTCACCGACCCCAATGCTCTGCGTGCCGATATGAACGCCTACAATGGAACGTTCCGCAATGTGTGCTGAAGTGATGCTGCTCTCCGCGATTTTGCCAGACGTTACCGCCCCATCAGCCAGCTTGCTAGAGTGAATTGAACCATCTTGAACCTGTTCCACTCCTACGGCATAGGGAGCGAGCTTGCTTCGGGTAACCGCGCCATTAGCCAGATGTCTATCCGCTATTGACTGCTCAGCCAGTTGAGCACTGGAGATGGAGCCGAGCATCATATGGCCGCCAGTAATGGTCTGTTCGGCTATGGCTTCCCCTGTCACACATCCTGAAGAGAGATGTGCCTCGGTTATTGATCCTGTTGCCAGCTGAGACGAGCCCACACTGCCTGGCTCCAGGAGGGAAGCGGTTATAGAGCCCTTGCGAATCTTGCTGCCTGGTATGGAATGGTCCGCCGCCTTGTCAAGCGACAGAGTCTCAGCTGCTAGATGAACGAGTGTGATGGAGCCCTTGCGAATATGATAGCCTTGAACCGTCTCAGCCTTCAGATGCTTCCCGGCAATCGTCTCCAGTGTCAAGTGTTCGCCCGTTACTGACCCAGGAGCCAGCTTGTCGGCTGTAACGGCATCATTCTGCAGGGCAGAGGCTCCAACCGATTCAGCAGTCAGATGCTCCGCAGAGACGGACCTTGCTTGCAGGTGCTTGGATTGTATGGAGTGGGCTGAGAGGTGATGAGCCTCTACCGCTCCAGCAGCTAGATGCTCTGAACCGACCACACCATGCTGCAGCTCAGAAGCTCCCACAATATCCGGCTGCAGATGCTCCGCTCCTATACTTCCTTGAGCTAGCTTAGACGAGCTAATGCTTCCATCATGAATATGACTCTCCCGAATGCTGTCATCGGCAAGATGAATGCCTAGCACAGACTGGTTCGCGAGATGCCGGCTCTGAACGGACTCTTCCGTTAGATGCCTGGTCTCGACGGATGCTTCGGCCAGCTTGCCGCTAGTAACAGCGCCATCTTGCAAGACTGCAGCATCAACTGCGCCTTCCCTTAGATGCTCTGCTGTAACCGAGCCGAGCTCTAGATGCTGAGCCAGGATAGCACCTGGAGCTAGGTGGTCACTGCTGATGGAGCTCTCCTCAATGAGCTCACCGGTAATCTGACGAGGAGCAATCTTGCGGGTGGTGATGCTATGGTCCGCGAGCTTAGCCGAGTTAACGGAGAAGTCTGCCAGCTTATCGGTGGATACGGACTCAGGTGACAGCTTCAGGGAATTGACGGCGTAGTCCGCAAGATGGTGGGAGTAGATGACTCCTGTCCCGATATGCTTCTCCGTTACGGCACCTTGAGTCAGGTGATTGCTGCTGACCGAGGTATTCTGCAGCGCCTGCCCGCTGACCGCTTGCTTAGCCAAGTGAGTGGATGTGATAACCGCAGGCTGTATATGATCACTAGTTACCGTATTCGTTGCTATGACCTCTGAAGTGACAGACCCTTCGGAGAGATGGTAGGCACGAATGCTGTCCGGCGCAATCTTATCGAAGGTGACTCCTTCATCGGTGAGATGTCTGCCAAGCACAGCTCCATCCGCTAATCGGGATGAAGATACAGCCCCCTCCGCCAGCTTGCTCTCCGAGACGGACTGGTCAGCCAGCTGCGACATCCCTACAGCGGCGTAACCAATATGCTCTTCCCTAACCGCCAGCGGAGCCAGCTTCTCTTCATCTACAGCACCGTTCTGCAGGTGGATGCGGGATACCGCTCCCGCCCTAAGCTGCTGCTCCGACACTGCGCCTGCCGTTAGATGACGGTTCTCAACCGATCCTTCTGCAAGCTTGTCGCCGGTCACGCTGTTCTGCCCGAGATGCCTCGTCTGCACCGTATCTTCCATTAGCTTCTGAGCGGTAACACTCTGATCCGCGAGCTTGGAGACCGTTACGGCATGATCGACGAGCTTGATCGTAGAGATCGTCTGATCAGAGATCTTCGCAGACGTTACCGATAGGTCAACGAGATGCTCGGAGCCGATCTGAGCGGCTGCTATGTGCTGGCTTAGGATCACTCCTGGCTGCAGATGTAAGGAGGCTATGCTCCCCTCTGCGAGACTTGAGGAGTCCACTGCGCCGTCCTTCAGCTCTCTTGATCCTATTGCCCCTTCGGCTACCTGCTCCGAGTCGATTGCGCCCGGGGCGATATGCTTTCCCTGGACGATACCAACCGCAACGTGCTCTGCCAGCAGCAGATTAGGCTTAAGATGAGTAGAATCTATCGCTTCTGCTGCAATCTTATCCCCAGTTATCGCGCCATCACGAACCTTCGAGTGGGTGACTGCACCATCGAGCAGCTTGGAGGTTGTGATGGATTCACTAGCTAGATGATCCGAAGTGATGGCCCCGCTGCGAATGTTGCTTGCGGATACAGCCTGCTCGCCTATCAGCTCAGATGTAATAAGGAAGGGGCTGAGGTGCTTCGCAGTAATGGAGCCTTCAGCGATTTTGTCAGAGGAGATGGTTCGGTCTGCCAGCTTCTCGGAAGAGACGCTCCCATCCTTCAGCTTGTCACCCGTCACGGAGCGGTCGCGAATCTTGCTGCCGGATATGGCATTCTTCGCTAGGTGCTCACCTGTAATGGAATCCGAAGCCAGCTTCTGTCCAGTCACTGCTCCGTCAGCAATCTGTAGACTTCCCACCGCATAATCGGCAATAATATCGCTCGTTACACTGCCAGTCTGGAGCTTGGAATGATTCACTGAGCCTAGAGCAAGCTTCTCGGTCGTGATGGAATGGTCGGCAAGATCATCCGTGTAGATGAAGGCGAGTGGACGCTCAGGGTTGCGAATCTCCTCTACTCTCTCCAGCCGCTCTTCTACGGTCAGCTGAATCGTCTCGGGCTGCTCTTCCTCCTGCTTACTCTCTTCCTCTGCAACCGGTGCTTCTTCCTGGGCAAGCCTCTCTTCTAATACAGGAGCTTCTGCACGAAGCGAGGTCTGATCAGCAGTTGAAGCGATGATGGCAGGCGCAGGAGGCTGTGCCGCAGACTGCAAGCTAGCCGTCCACTCTACCGCTGGCTCCTGACTCACAGGTTCGTTATCTGCAATAGGAGCAGGAGCTGCAGGTGGGGCCGGGGCATATCCGCTAATACTCGCGTTTTTTTCTGATTTATTGTCTCCGGCAGGCTTGCGGTTCGTCTTGCTGCCTGCACTTGGTCCCGTGATCGTACTCTTCTTGCTGTTCAAGTCATCCAGCCATTGTAACTCGGAAGCATTCGGATTATCGACATAAAAAAGCGGCTTTCGCCCCTTGGGGCTCTTCCCTTTTCTGTTATTAGCCATTGCCCTCTCCTTCTTCCAGCAGAAATGTCATAGACAATATATGCTCCTACCTATAGGCGTGTCACTCGTTCCGCGAAAAAACAGCCCACCCGTCAACTTGGACGAGGGGCTGCATGCAGATTAGAAGCATCGTTCGATGCTCGGTGAGCGGCGTGCCATAAGGGACCGATACCCGCTCCTAGAGCGAAGGATTGTTCAATAGCTCTCAGGGTAAAAAGCTTAGCCGCGCCAGCCGCTTCCGGCACACTGCAGCCTCTGGCGAGATAAGCAGCAATCGCTGCGGCAAGCGTACAGCCGGTACCATGCGTGTGCCGCGTAGGGATTCGCGGGGAACGCAGCAGAATGGGCTCCGCGTGCGGAGTGCTGGCCAGCAGCACATCAACAGCCTCTTCTTCTCCTCCCGTTCGCTGCGGCAGGTGGCCTCCCTTAAGCAGTACCCAGCGTGAGCCGATAGCGAGCAAGCAGCGTGCTGCGTCCACCATATCATTCGTTGTGCGTATCTCTTCTTCACGAATATTCAACAGTACACAGGCTTCCGGAATGTTAGGCGTCATGACCTGAGCTAGCGGGATGAGCTCCCCCTTGAGCGCTTGCAGCGCTTCCTCCGCCAGCAGCCGATGGCCATTCTTCGCAGTCAGCACAGGATCCAGCACGAGCTGCTCCACCTTGTACTTCCGCATGGCAGCTGCAGCTGCAGCTGCGGCCTCGGCAGAGTGGAGCATGCCCGTCTTCACCGCGTCCGCTCCGATATCGGACAGAACAGCCTCAAGCTGTGAAGTTATGATGGGTACGGGTATGGCATGAACGTCTTGCACACCTAGGCTGTTCTGTGCGGTAACGGCTGTAATAGCAGACATTCCGAATACTTCGAGCTCCTGCCAAGTCTTCAGATCCGCTTGAATGCCGGCGCCGCCTCCCGAATCCGATCCGGCAATAGTAAGCACACGAGGACGGCTGCTCTTCGCATTAGCCACATTCATCTAACCATACCTCCTGTCATGACCTGTCCTGAACCGATGAGGCGCACAGGCTTCAATCCGGAGAGCGGCTAGATCATCGGTTAGCTTGCCTTGCAGCAAGGCGCCTGTGACTGCCGCTGTAATCGGACAGAGCAGAATGCCGTTGCGATAATGGCCAGCAGCGACGATGACCTCAGGCTTGTCAGGAACGACTCCCAGCAGCGGAAGTCCGTCCGGCGTTGCCGGCCTCAGCCCTGCCCAGCGGACTGTCGGTTCCCTCCCGGCCAGGAAGGGCAGCGCTCGCTGCGTGCTCCGGATTAGCCGTCCAATTCCGCGCTCCGTTACCGTTGCGTCGAACCCGGCAACATCCTCGGATGCTCCGCATACGAGCTGATTATTCTGCTTGCCTACCCAGTAGGCTTGGCTAGTCATGATCATATGACCTACCTCCCCATATGGCACATCATAGCTGCAGATCTGGCCGCGAATAGGATGAATCGGGACGGGAATTCCCAGCCATCGCTCGTATGCTCCCGACCAGGCTCCAGCGCACACCATGAGCCGGTCCGCACTATAGCGGCCTGCAGATGCAGTCTGCACAGCTGCGCCGCTCTCGCTGTGCGTATCCAGCACCGCTGCTTCACCAGCTTGTGCAACGAGCTGGACCCCTTGCCTGCGGCAAGCTTCTTCCACCGCAGAGACGAGGAGAGGCGCATGAACATGGCTCTCCTCCGGGTAGTAGACCGCGCATACCGCTTGATCCGTCAGAGCCGGTTCCAATCCTTGCAAGGCCTTATTGTCGAGCAGCTCTGCCCTGGCTCCCCACGCATTCTGCCATTCCAATCGTGACGTCATAGGCTGAATATCGGCCTCATGATAGCACACGCCTAGGCTGCCGCTCCGAACCCACTCCGTATGCCTGCCGGAGAGCTCCTCCACGAGTCGAATCCACTCGGGGTATCTACGCAGGCTAGCCAAGCTCAGTTCGAAGAAGGCATCCGGCTGCTCCGTATTCTCCGAGTAAGGGGCGAGCATGCCAGCCGCTGCGCCCGAAGCCTGGCCACCTAGCTTGCCCGGCTCAATTAAGGTCACCTGGAAGCCTCTAAGAGACGCCTCCAAGGCACAGGACAAGCCAATGATTCCGCCACCCAGCACAACCACCTGACTATGTCTCCTCACAACCACACCTCCCCAAGGTCATGCGCTGCCAGATTGACTTCGAACAGCAGCACCGTCCTCGCCTCATGATGCATACAAGCTGGCCTCCAGCGTGCTGCTGGCAGACGCGCCTCATGATCCATACAAGCTGCCCTCTAGCGTACTGCTGGCAGACGCATACCTCTTCCTCGGAATACGCCCAGCCAAGTACGCAAGCCGGCCGGCCTCCACCGCGAGCTTCATCGCCTGCGCCATCTGTACGGGATGGTTCGCCTTCGCTACAGGCGTATTCACGAGAATGCCCCCTGCCCCCAGCTCCATCGCTTCTGCAGCATCCTTGGGAGAGCCTATCCCAGCATCCACGATAATGGGTACATTCGCCTCTTCTATAATAAGTCCCAGATTATACGTGTTCAGCAATCCGAGACCCGTCCCGATCGGCGAGCCTCCCGGCATGACGGCAGCTGCCCCTGCTTCCTCCAGCCGCTTGCATAGTATGGGGTCATCCGAGGTATAGGGCAGAACGGTGAAGCCTTCTCGTACGAGCTGCTCGGTTGCCCTCAGCGTCTCAATAGGATCTGGAAGCAATGTTCGAGCGCTTCCACTAATCTCCACCTTAATCCAGCTGCCTAGTCCAGCGGCACGCGCCAACTTGGCTAATCGAACAGCTTCCGACGCGGTGCTTGCTCCAGAGGTGTTCGGCAGATAAGTGAAGCGCCCCTCCGGCAGGTGCTGCAGCAAGGAGTCATCTTCGGTGCTGTCGAGATCTACCCGCCTCACCGCGAAGGTGAGCACCTCCGAACCTGAGGCACCAATCGCCTGCTGCAGGATGGCTGGGCTCGGGAATCTCCCGGTTCCTAGCAGCAATCTGGAGGTCAGCCTCTGCCCCCCGATGATGAGTTCATCTCCATGCCACATAGGTTAACCGCCTCCTACGAAGTGAACGAGCTCTAGGACCGCACCATGTTCGATCGTAGTGTCATGCCAGCGGCTTCGGTCCACGACAGTACCATCAAGCTCGGCAATCATCCGTCTATTCTGCTGCCCAAGCTCCAGCACAAGGTCAGCCAGACTGTCTGCTCTCGTCGCTTGCTCCAGCCCGTTCACGATAATCCGCTTGACCAGCCTCTCACCGCGAGTGCCAGTGCCAGCGCTAGCCCCTGCAGCTGCATAGATGCCTCGACTGGCCCTTGCATCAGCACCAATGCTTACGGCAGCCTTAGCAGCAGCTGCCTCTTGCACCTTGCTCAGGAACTGCCTGCATGCATCCGCCGGATCAGCACTTCCCACGATAGCAGATACCGCGCAGACTCGGGTTGCCCCTGCTTGCAGAACCTCATCTACATTGCTCAGTGTTATTCCTCCGATTGCAACGAACGGAATGCGAATCTCCGTAGCTACTTGCCGCACGTACGAAGGGGTGACCGCTTCTCTCCCCGGCTTCGTGCCTGTCGGATACACGGGACCAACTCCAATATAGTCAGCCCCTCCACGCTCGGCCGCTCTGGCCTGCTCAATCTTGTGAGTAGAGATGCCGATGATTCGGTCTGGCCCTAATAAGCGCCTCGCTTCCTCCAGACCCCCATCCTCCTGTCCCAGATGGACACCGTCTGCCTCCACTTCCAGTGCAATATCCACATAATCATTAATGATGAGCGGAACGTTATACTTCCTTGTCAGAGCCCGCAGAGCATGCCCCTTCTGAAGCAGCTCCTCCTTGCTCGCCCACTTATCTCTAAGCTGTACCATACGTGCCCCGCCCTGAAGCGTCTGCTCCATCACCGCCAGCAGCTCGCGCCCAGGATGATAATTCTCACCCGTAATCACGTACAGCTCCCAGTCTCGCCAATCGCTCATTGCCGCTCTCTCCTTCCTCCATCATCAACCACCGCTCACACAGCTCCCAAGCGAGCTGTCGATCCGTCGTCCCTTGCACCAACACCCTGCCCTCGGCAAAACAAACCAACCGCTCCCCCGCAGCCAGCTCCACCCTTACAAGGTAAGGGTTAATCGTCATCGGGAGCCCTAGCTTCTCCAGTCGGCTGCCTAACTCCGCCAAATTCAGCGCACCGGGCAGCGTCACCTGCACGCTGTCTCTGCCGCAGAGGATAACGGTGTCTGCACCGCCTCTGCCTTCGGACCATGTTCTGCTGCCTGTGTCAGCTTGACCGCCGCTTCGATTGCTCGCCGTGACTGCAGAGCTGTCACTCAGATTGACCCTCGCGTCACCCCTGCTGGCTGCCTGACCGACATACTGCCTCTCTGCACGTTCCCTGCCGCCTGCCAGGCTGCCTCTCTGCCTCTCCTCTGCCGACCTGCCGCAGTACTCGCAGCTTGGATTGCCAACGGGCATCCCCATCTCTCGCATACGGAACGGCCAGAGCTCTATCGAGAGCCAAGTGCGCCGCAATTCCCCGTCCCTTCCGCACAGCAGCTTCAACGCCTCCGCCGCCTGAAGCGAAGCCACGAGTTCAACCGCCGGCGAGATTACGCCTACGGTATCGCAGGTATCCCCATCCTCCTTCGGCTCATCCCCTCCAATCAGGCAGCGCAAGCAGGCGGTCTCGCCTGGAATCAGCACAGCCGTCATCCCTTGCGCACCCGTCACCCCACCGTATAGGAAGGGAATGCCCAGCTCATAGCAGCTGTCACTCAGCAGCAATCGAGTCTCTGCATTATCCGTGCCATCGAGCACGAGATCGACCCCGCCAACAAGCTCTGCCGCATTCCACTCATTAATATCCAACACATGGGCTACTACTTCAATCTCGCTGTTCATCCGCCTCAGCTTACGCGCCGCGGCTTCCGCCTTCGGCAATGAGGTCAGCGCATCCTCTTCGTCATAGAGCATCTGCCGCTGCAGATTGCTTGGCTCGACATAGTCCCGGTCGACGATGACGACCTTGCCGACACCTGCCCGCACCATATGCTGGGCAAGGGAGGCGCCAAGCGCCCCCAGCCCAGCGACTAGCACACGTGAAGCCTTCAGCTTAGCCTGCCCTTCCTCGCCAATACCTGCGAACCTTACCTGTCTCGAGTACCGATCAGGCCAATCAGGCATAGATACTGCTCCCTGAAGCCTTGAAGGCATCCGACTTCTCCTTCATGCCGGCTTCAATCGCTTCCGTTGTCTCCATTCCGTTCTGCTCCGCGTATTCGCGAATGTCCTGCGTAATGCGCATGGAGCAGAACTTCGGTCCGCACATGGAGCAGAAGTGAGCCGACTTCGCCGCCTCAGCCGGCAGCGTCTCATCATGATAGGACATCGCTCGCTCCGGATCGAGCGAGAGATGGAACTGATCCCGCCAGCGGAACTCGAAGCGAGCCTTCGATAGAGCGTTGTCTCTCTGCTTCGCTCTCGGATGGCCTTTGGCGAGGTCTGCGGCGTGGGCGGCGATTTTGTACGTGATGACGCCTTCCTTCACATCCTCCTTGTTCGGCAGCCCCAGATGCTCCTTCGGCGTCACATAGCACAGCATCGCCGTTCCGAACCAGCCAATCATCGCTGCTCCGATGGCTGATGTAATGTGGTCATAGCCCGGTGCAATATCCGTCGTCAGCGGTCCGAGCGTGTAGAATGGAGCCTCATCACACACCGCCAGCTGACGGTCCATATTCTCCTTAATGAGATGCATCGGCACATGGCCGGGACCCTCTACCATCACCTGCACATCATGCTTCCAAGCCCGCTTCGTCAGCTCACCGAGCGTATCCAGCTCAGCGAACTGAGCTTCATCATTCGCATCGGCAATTGAGCCGGGACGCAGTCCGTCGCCCAGTGAGAAGGAGACATCATACGCCTTCATAATCTCGCAGATCTCCTCGAAGTGGGTGTACAGGAAGTTCTCCTTGTGATGCGCCAGACACCATGCAGCCATGATTGAACCGCCCCGTGATACGATGCCCGTCACCCGCTTCGCCGTCAGCGGAATGTAGCGCAGCAGCACGCCCGCATGAATGGTGAAGTAGTCTACGCCCTGCTCCGCCTGCTCAATGAGCGTATCGCGGAACACTTCCCAGCTCAGATCCTCCGCCTTGCCGTTCACCTTCTCCAGCGCTTGATAGATCGGCACCGTCCCGACGGGAACCGGCGAGTTCCGAATAATCCATTCCCGTGTTGTATGGATGTTACGTCCGGTCGACAGGTCCATAATCGTGTCCGCGCCCCACCGGGTCGCCCACGTCATCTTCTCTACTTCCTCCTCGATAGAGGAGGCGACGGCGGAGTTTCCGATATTTGCGTTGATTTTCACGTGAAAATGCCGTCCAATAATCATCGGCTCGCTCTCCGGATGATTAATGTTCGCAGGAATAATGGCCCTCCCCGCTGCGACCTCGCCGCGCACAAACTCCGGCTCCATCCCTTCCCGAATCGCAATGTATTCCATCTCCGGGGTAATGAGGCCTTGCTTGGCATAATGCAGCTGCGTCACATTGCGGCCAGGTCTCGCTCGCAGCGGCTGCCTGCGGCTCACCTCGGGGAACAGCTCCGCTCCCTTCTCCTCCGCCTTCTCCTGCGTGGCGAAGCCGTTGTCCTCGGGACGGACCTCCCGCCCTATGTACGTCTCTACGTCGCTCCGGCTCGTAATCCAGCCCTCTCTAACAGACGGCAGACCCTTGCGAATATCGACGCTGTAGTCCGTATCGGTGTATACCCCGCTTGCATCGTACACGCGCAGCGGCTCATTCGGCTGCTCCGATCCGTCGCGCCCGCGGCTTGCTTCCAGCGCAATCTCCCTCATCGGCACCTGTATATCTTCACGCGATCCTCTCACATACACCTTGCGGCTTCCCGGCAGCGGGGGCAGAATAATGGACATAACGAATAACCTCCCAGATAGAATAGTAGATTCCACTAGGAGGCCATCTTAGGCGTATACTCGGAAAAAGGTAAAGCCGCACACCGCATCAACAGACGCGGCTCCTTCTAACGCAGAGGGGCTGGCAATAAAATAAGCCGCCCCCTGCGAGGGAGCGGCTGAAATGTGTTAGAAGTCGTCAGCAGTTGGGTTCGAATGACTCAGGCTGAGTTGCTTAGCCTGCTCCATTCACCTAGGAGACTCATCGACCGACCCGGTTGGGCTCGGTGTGTGTGAATCCTGCTCCCGCTGAAGCTTATCACGCATTCCCACTTTCCTACGCTGGCATGACCCAGATCAGGTACGAAGGGACCTAAGCTAACGCTTAATCTCAGCCCGCGGAGGGCGCCCCTAGTGGATTTCTTGGTTTGACTATACCTTGGGAGGGAGAATGTGTCAACTCTAGCTTGTAATAAGCTCCCGTCAGTATAGGATAGGCAACACATTACTTATTTCCAAGATATTCAACAATAATCACAGTTAGTATGAAGATGACTAGAACTACAAGAAAGAATTTTGAAGGCTTAATTTTATTCATAAGTGATAAAACTCCTATCCTAATTAAAATAAAAGAAATGTGAAGCATAAGTTGAATACTACTAACTATACATACCTATCACATAAAAGTATAGAATTCCTACTAGCATATAAATTTGTAAGTAAAGCAGATCCCATTTTATATGCTACATCTAAGAAATTGTAACGTATTAAAAACAAAACTGCAGAAGAAATAAAGGAGAGCTACGTAATGACCAACTACACCTTGTATGAAGAGCAGACGGCCAAGAAGCTGCTTCTGTGGGAGAAGGAACTGTTGAAGTCGCCAGGCATGCTGGAGAAAGCCTCAAAGTCCATCTCATCTCGAATCAATTCCATTATCCCAGATAAGGTTCATCAAGCCTTAACGACAGCAGTGAAGGGGATTGTACAGACGAGTCTGTTCACCATGGATTACATTCCGAAGAATGAACCTTTGCATGGAGCTTCCCTAGCAGACAGCGATATACGGGCGGAGGAGCTGCTCTCCCTCTACAAAAAAATAGCCGCCGCAGAAGGCGCCGGGACGGGTGCTGGCGGAATTATGCTAGGTCTCGTGGATTTCCCGGTGCTCATCGGCATCAAGATCAAATTCCTGTTCGAGCTTGCCCATGCTTATGGCTATACGACGACCAATTACCGCGAGCGATTGTTCATCCTATACGTATTCCAGTTGGGGTTCTCCAGCCAGAGTAAGAAGTTAGGGCTCCTTAACATCGTTAGATCCTGGGAGGAGAAGGCAAGTACACTTCCTTCTGAATCGAATCAAGTCGATTGGCGCCAGCTTCAGCAAGAGTACAGAGACACGATCGATTTTCGCAAAATGCTGCAAATGATTCCAGGGATCGGAGCCGTTGTAGGCGCTTGGGCCAACTACGGTCTGCTTGATGAGTTGGGCCAAACCGGTATGAACGCTTATCGGATGAGACGGCTTCAGGACAAAGGGTCTTTCCAGGAGTGATGCGGCTTTTTACGCTCTTTGCCTCACTATCCCCTTTGCTCAGGAATCAGGACGAATGGCCTTTTTTTTCGGTTCCTGAACGAAGGGGATAGTGAGCTAAAGGAGAGAAAAAGTTATCCGAAGTACCAGAGCCCTGATGTTGTAAAGAACAATATTTATACTCAATCGGTTGAACTTACTCCTCATTACAATAGTTTACTATTGTAATGGGCTTATAGCTCTGAACCCTTATACCTTTTTCTTTAAAAATGTTTCTGACTTTGGAGCTTACAATAACTCTCGGTGAACAATAAACACCAAACCCAAAGTACTCTTTAGAATAATTAAAATCCGTAGCATTTTTTAAAGAGTCTATATCGTAGAAGATTTCAGATCTAAGAACGGCCCCTCTTAAACACTTTTCACAATACTGATGTTTATCAGTAGCTGTCTTTTCCATGTCCATCTTATCTAAATAATTGTTGATTATTAGCTGATAAATGTCTTTTTTTTCATGCTTACTACAGTCAGTTACTTTCCTAAAAGAACAACCTGTTAGTTGCTGATCTTCAATAATTTCCTTTGTAAATGATGTAACTAGTATATCTGGATAATTATAAACAATATGATGTTTAGCCATTTTAGTTGCGTTGAGAAGCAGCTCTGTAAGTTGATATTCAACTCTTCCACATACTGGGCAACGGTTCCTATTGTCATACAGAGTTCGATTCTCCTTCGGATCATAGTCATCGTGTTCCCATGGATAATAAAAAACAGCATCAAAATAGGAGGATTTGTTTAATTCACCTGATGTATATTCACGCACCTCAAATTGTTTAAACTCTAGATTCCTGATTAACGTTAGTATATCTTCATACAATTTTGTATCCGAATATAGTTGCGGAATAATCAAAAGATCGGGAAAGTCTTTAAAGTTTACATGGTTTAGAGATAAAGCACTCTTCAAGTTCCTCAAAATTAATTCATCTTTTTCCTTATAATTAATATCTATTCTTTTTTTCCTTCTCACGGGATTAACCTCCCTTAATCAACTTTACCCATGCGAATGAAGAAGCTGTTTATATCATCATTGAAATTTAACCACTCATATTAAACTAATTGAGATGTGCGAAAACCAATACCGTCATTAACAAAATAGAAAAAAACAAGGTGGAGAAGTATCCAACATGCAATCGTTTTCTGAGTTCGTTATTTCCTTCTGTCAAACGCAAGCTTCCTACATAGAATAAGTGAAAAAAAATGAAAACCCCGACAGCTGGAGATAAACGCAAAAGACTATCATGCTCTATTATGTTTTTTTCAGCTAGCACTCTAGTGGAACCCATGCCAATGCTAGAAAGACTTAAAACTAACAATCCGTACGCAATCATCTTACTGAATCTCTTTATTAATATTGAAAAAATAAATATTGCAGCTCCTGACCCGAAAGCAAACACCAGTTCTTCTGAGTAGTTCAAAGAGCTAAAGAATGTATTCACTTATTGCCCCTCCCAATTTCCCATTTCCGTCATCGTTTATATAACTTCAAATACTTCTCCAACTCTTACTTTATACTTAGAGCCCTATCTTCCTGCATTCCTTCGAAGATAATCCATTCCTGCTCTATAATGAAGGTCAACTTAACTATAACAATTCTCCATATGATACGAAGTGATATGTCATTTAGGACTCGTACTAATTTGCACCTCTAATCCTTGCTAAAGAAGCCCCGAGAAGCCATAGAGACTTTCGGGGCATCTGTTAACGAAAGATTTTCCTGTATTCAACTTAATTAGATTTTTTTAATTTCCTCTTTCGTGACGTCACCAGCTGAATTAATTTCATAATAAACAGCAGTTGTTGCCTGAGACTTAGGCACATTTTGCTTTTCATCATTATAATAGTTAGTAATAGCTCTGCCTTCACCACCTTGAATTGTCCGTATTTCAACAGCAGGATCACCTGTGGACTTCATATCTTCTAACCATTCAGCAACAGCATCTACCCCAACTTGTTTTCTAAATTCCCATTGCCTCTTCCGGTTATCCGGTTTGTCAAAATCCATCATATTCTCATGTAAGGTTATTTCTATTGCATGATTAGACAATGTTTTTAATGCCCATTTAGCATCAACTGAATTAAACCTTGTTTTGGGTATGAATTTAAACATTTCTTCGCCGAACCACATCTTCCAGCATGAACCGAGCCACAGACCATTCACATAGTGGGCGTAACCAGGCAATGATTCTAGACTAACCATCTTTTCCCCTTTAAATAATGGGTTATCAATAATTATTAAACCTTCAGTTGGTCTCCCTTGCCAGTTATAGGTATCTAAGTCCCGCTCGTTCTGCCAGATGTAATCGTTGCTAGCACACATAAACCCAATGACACCATCATGCTGATCAAAAAACTCAGCAATTCGGTTTGCCACCTCGTTTGGTTCTGAGACTTTTAAATTAATATTACAATCAAAATAGTCTCTTTCTCTCCGAACAGAATTTATCATGCCATCCTTACTAGTGAGTGTAATGGAGGAAGTACCGTTATATGAAAGTTCTTCATCAAGATACTTTATAAATCTCTCCCTGTTGTATTTCACAGACCTATCTCTAGTGCAGTAGGTGAAAGACATATCTACATACTCCAAATCAAAGGGTTGATTAAACCAGTCTAACATGACTTCTTTTGTCTTATGGTTGTCCTTAAAGTAAACCTCTATTAAGGTTTCCATCCTTTAAACCTCCTTCACTCTAATAGTTAACCCTTGCTAACCTCTTGAATCCTTGACATTCGTATTCCGAAAGGTACGATGAATTATATAGACAATGAAAGGCCTCGTTCGTGATTCTAGCGCACCCCTTAATATAAAGAGAAACCCAGCATCTAGAAAAAGTGGATTTTCTCTGCATTACGAGAGTAGGATTGACGGCATAATTGGCATCAAAGAAAGATCCGGAAAGTATACACATTACACATTTAAGAGCTTTTCTATATTACTACAGGCTTATTCTTCAATATTCATGTTTTTTTTAATTTCTTCTAATCTAGTTTTATAGAAGTTTACCAAACTATAAACATCATCCTCAGTATTAACAGCTTTCATATCAAATAATAAACTAACATAGAAATCAATTAATTTAGAATAAATGGGCCCATTCACTTTTTTATATTTGTTATCATAAGAATTCAATGCATTCATTTCTGATCGTTTAAAGTGACGCTTTTCATCTATAACACTCTCAAATATATTAACCATTTTGACTGAATCAGAGTAAAATTTTTTATCAGTTTCCATGCTGCAACCCCCTAAACAAATGACAATAGCCATTGTAAAAACGAGACATTTAATCATACTTACCTCTTCTGGATTACCTTCCCCAGTTCTTGGCTGCAAGGACTTAGATTATCACCAGTAAATTATAGCAATCGAGGTAAATGTGTGTATACTGGTATAATGTGGAGTGTTAATAATTACATAATTGGTCTTAATCCCCATCATAAGGGTATGAAATTCAAACTCTTTTTAATGTTTGATTTCCGATTCTATCGCATTATTCCTCGGTTCGGGTGGTATTACCTTGCGGATAAGACGACTACATGACAAATCAAAGATTCTCTTTTTTCAGATATCTGACTAACTAAAAATCATCTCTACATTCATACAAAAACCGCCCTGCAAGGCGCATCTAGCACCTCACAGGACGGTTCTTATAAATAGATCTTATTTCACCTGCTTAGTCACCGCATACAGCAGAATATCTGACGCGTAGTCAAGCTGCTTCTGCAGGCGATCGGCTACAACTTGCTGGATGCCGTCCTTCTTGCCTGCGGACATGCTAACATCAGCCCTTGCTTGATCAAGACGCTTCTCAATCTTGGCCATCTCCGACCACGAACCCGCCTTGCCCAACTCCTCCAGCACTTGCTCCAGCTCGTTGCCCAGTGCCTTGGCAGACTTCTCACTAACCGCACCGCGAGGGACATACACCTGCTCCATATCCTTCTCAATGGAACCGACTAGTGCTCTGATAGCATCGACCGGATGACGTCCTGGGGATACGGCTGCCTCTCTCCAAGGACCTTCCTTGAGCGCACGCACCGCAAGCGGGCTCGCTTGGCCGAAGGCGAAGACGGTTGTCCCGTGGTCGATATCTTGAGCGGCTAGCACCTGCTGTACGGTCTCGTAAGGACCCATGTGGACGTACATCGGATAGATTCCGGAATAGACGAGGTTGCCTGGGCGAAGCTCTCCCTTATGCTGAACAACCGACTCGCGCACACTGTCCGTGCTATAGGAATACGCTTGCGGGATGACGACATCGACATGCTCGGACCAACTGCCGATCTTCTCTGCCTCTGCACCCGGCTCAGGGGTTGCGGACACGATGACTTGCGAGGAGATCGCCTTCATCTCCGTGTACATGCTCGCAACGAAGCTGTTCTCCTTCTCCGTCAGCCACTCCGTCCACGTGTTCCATAGTTCCTTCTGCGTAGTCGCGTCGATTGTATACGGATCTACCCCGTGCTCGGCTTGGAACGCTGCGCGGGAGAAGTCGCTGAAGTTATAGCTGCTCTGCCAGCTGGATGCATGAGGGAACCGCATATAGTCTAGATCCACACCGGCTAGATCGTACTTGGTCACCATCTCCTTCGTAATGTCCATCAGATACTTGCGCGCATGGTCATTCGTAATATCCAGCCAGAAGTACCCGTTCCCCGCCTGCGGCATCGGCTTGCCTGCTCCAACCTGATTGCGAGCCAGCGCTGACCATTCCGGATGAGCACGAAGCACCGGTCCGCCGGTCTTATCGATGCCTACCATGAAGCCATCGAGCCAAGCATGCACCTCAATGCCCCGCTTCTTCGCTTCGGTTGTGAATACTTCCAGAGGGTCCCAGCCAACGAAGGACGGTGTCTGCTTCTCTACGCCGCTGGCCGCAGCCACTTCACTTGGGTAGATGGTGTAACCGCCGAACCACGTCTCGAGATACAGCTCATTGAAGCCGGCTGCCTGCATCCGGTCCAGCGTCTTGATGACCTCCTGCGGTGACTTCTCCATCGGACGGTACCATACGCCGCGCGCCTCAGCCGTGCGGCTAGGCAGCGAGTGGTAATAGCCATCACGAGCAGCGCTAATCGCCTGCTTCGACAGATAGACACTCTGAGCAAGGTTCGAATTCGCAAGTCCCCTGGCCTGCTCGATAAGCGCCTCAGCACGCTTCACATCCTCACGAGCCTTATCGAATGGGGCATTCACATAGTTAGCCAGCCCAGACTCGATGCTCGTCACGGCTTCCCCAAGAGCCTGCTCCGCCTGGAAAACATAACTCCCCGCATCCTTCGTAATCGTCACGGAAGTACCGCTAACCGTCACCTTCGCGCCAATCATAGACGCGGAGGAGAGCCAAGCGGCTGCCGTTCCGTGGCCGCTGACGACGAAGCCGTTCTCCGGAATCGCAGAATTCGCTCCCCCTGCCGCTGTAACAACACCATCGGTTACGGTAATCTCGTAGCCGTATTGATTCGTCTTCGTCGAAGGACCGAACGCCTTCGTATACACGAGCAGCTGATTCTCCCCGCGATAGCCGTCAAACGGCGCTCCAGCCGGGTTGGACTGAGGTGTTGGGTCAACAGCCACTGCCGTGTTCGTCGCCGATTGGACAATCGGCTCGTCAAGCTTCACCGTGTCGCCAACCTTGAAGTTATCTACGAGGAACCTTCGCGTATCCGGTGTGCCTCCAGGTCCAGCAGACAGCACCAGTCCATTCTCCGGAATCTCGCTGTTGCCGCTGTTCGCCAGGTCTGTGAAAGCGGAGTTCACGCCGGTTACCTTGTACTGGCCAGCTGTTCCGGTCTCTACCAGAATCACTTCTGCTCCAAATGCATTCTGAGCCGTCTTGTAGCCCCAGATTGGATTGTACAGGACGAGCATGCCTGCTCCTCTAGTCATGTTGACACCCGATATTGGTGCGGACTTCCCATTGACAGCGGTTACAGTTAAGACCGAAGCATCAGCATACGAGACGTGTGAAGCGAAGGGCATTACCGTTGCAGGGGTAATGATAGTTGCGGCGGCCAGCGTACCAGCCAGGACGACACGGGTCATTGCTTTTCTCATGATTAATTCCTCCCATATGAGTTCAATTGATCTATGTAAAAATATCCGCCAACATCGTTAATATTAGCGGATAGATCCACCATTTCTAGAGGCATATCCTCCTGCTTCCTGATGGTTACAGGAGGAACCACAATGCCGATGTTCAGACTTAATCTAGATCGCTTCCACCTCAGGCCAATGAATCTCGATTCCTTCACCCTGAATGAGAGCTTGGAACTCGAGTAAGGCGTTCTTGTCGCTGCGAACCTCGGATGGTGTCAAGCCGCGGTCCATTGCGAAGGCGGCTAAGTAACCTGCGGCTTCGCCAATGTTCCACTCTACCGGATGCAGTCGGAAGCAGCCGTTCGTGAGATGGGTCGTTCCGATGTTTTTGCAAGCTGGGATCAGATTCTTCATCCGAACCGGAATCAGCGAGCCGAGCGGAATCTCGAACGGGAAGCTGGACGTGTAGAAGAAGGTCTTCGTACGTGTCGTCGCATGCAGGTCCATATGATAGCAGCCGACCCCAATCGTATCCTCGAAGCGAGGACGCTCCGCACTCAGCTCCGCATTAATATGCTCCTCCACGACCGTGAACTCCGCCCGAATGCGGCGGGATTCGCGAATGTACGGATACATCGCAAGACCATCCTCGGTCCCTACGACATCACCCCGCAGGCGAAGTCCGGGATAGCCGGTTCCTCCGTCTGGACGAGGCGCCTCGGTCTGCAGCCAGTAGATGAACGACAGCGTCAGCTGCCTGGCTCCCTCCAGATGCTTCGCCCGCTCTTCCTCGCTCAGCTCGAACACATTGCCGTTCGAGTAGTCGTTCTGCGGCCAGTTAATGAGGGAGATGTCTCCCGCATAGAAGCCTTCCTGGAACTGGTCGGCCGCAATGACACGGCGATAGTCCCAGAGGGAGAATAAGCCTGTCCGCTCATGATCGAACATGGCGAAGGGCTTCGACTTCATCGTCGTGGAGTCCGGACCGTACCAACTGAGCTGCTTGTGCCCATCCGCGAAGGGAACGTTGTAGGCTCTCCACTCCTCATACTGCTGGGGCTTGTCGATAATGAAGCTGCCGCCTTCGACGTAATCAAGCGCAGCGACATGGGTCACCGGCTGCATATCCTGCGGGTCGGCGGTCTCAGGAGCGTGCGCTTCACCGGTATCCGCTCTCGATTCCGCACCCGTTACGTACTCCGTACCGGTAAACGGAAGCAGATCGCCGCATTCGGTGGCATCGAGGAAGTAAGCTCCCTTTAGCGTTATCCGCTTGCCCGTGGCAGCATGCTGCACGGTGACCGATTGCACGTGATCACCCTCGGTCACCGCATCGACTGGACGATAGGGCTGCAGCAGCTTGATACTGCCATTGCTCATATAGGGAGCGAGCATATCCTGCAGCACCTTCAGCGCCACTCTTGGCTCATGGGACAGCCGGCTCACGCTGGCCACACCTGGATTCAGCCTTGGCTGCTTAGCCGCCTCAGCAGTTAGAGGATAATGACGACGGTAATACTCCCTTACCTGATCACGGAATTCGCGGTAAGTCCTTGTACAGCCGAACTGCTCGATCCACTTATGCTCATCCGGCGGTACCGCCTGCGAGGTGAATTGCCCGCCAATCCATTCGGTCTCCTCGGTCCACAGCACCTGCTTGCCGGACTTGGCTGCTGCTAGAGCAGCCAGACATCCTCCGATGCTGCCGCCGATGATGACGATATCTGCTTGAAGCTGCTCTGTCATAGTTGTTATCCTCATTTCACTAGAGTTAGCGATGTTCGAAGTCCAATCTCGAAGGTGCGGTTCCACGGGAGGAAGATCTGCTCGAATTCGCAATGCGCATCAGGTGCATAATCATTCATGAAGCGCTTCGCCTCGGGTTCAAAAGCATCCTGAACGACTCGAAGCAGCTCCTCAGCGGAAGCTTCTCCCTCCACCCCAAGCGCTCGAACCTGCTGCCTAACCTGAGACTGGTACACATAATCCTCAAGCAGCCGCAGAACCAGCTGCTCCTGCAGTCTCCTGCGCACTTCCTGCTCTTCTACAGATGGCTTGATGCTCTGCAGGTATACCATCGCAGCTTGAGCGACGACCGTGCCGAGCGTATTGCCGGCTGTGTTCCAAGCGGCGAAGCCGGACAGCTGCTTCACAGGGATTACCTTCAGCAACCTTGGCACAAGCTTCTCATCCGCTCCATTCGCATAGGCGACATCGGCGATGGCTACCTTGTAACCCAGGCCGATATACCGCTTAATTCGGTTCAGCCACTCTCCAATGTTCCGATCAGCCGTGTTCACTTCGCCAAGATACTTCTGCAGGGCAAGATCTCCCTGACGCTTGCCGGGCACGTTCAGCGCCAGCACCAGATCTGCTTCGGCTGCAGTCTCGACTGTACAGCCGCCTAGAGCGAAGATCTGTCCCTTCGCGGATTCCGCGAGCGGACGGTCCTCGTACATCGCAGGAACGAGCGCCCCCTTCTCTCCGCTGTACAGCGGGTAGAACGTCGGGAACGGCACGCCTTCCAGCCCGATAATCATGCGGGAGACAAGCGTCCCCGCTACCTCGTCCGCTCCTGGATAGATCAGCACCTGCTCATATAGTCCGCGCTTGCTTACCTCATCCTCCAGCAGTTGCTGCTCGCGGATGTTCAAGCCGTACTCGGCTGTGTCATCCTGCGGGAAGACGAGCAGCTCCAGACTGCCATCCTCCACATAAGCGAGCAGCTCCTGATTAATCAGGTAGTTCCGTTCTCTCGTTGCCAGATAGTCAGCGAGAATCGCTTCCGGAATGAGGGCGAGCAGCCGCTCAACCTGCTGCTGGGACTGCACATCGCCTGTCCGTTCATAATGGTGCGTATAGTAGGAATAGCTCCACAGCTCTTCTCCGTAGGAGGACCAGTATTCCTTCTCTTCTTCATTCACATAGTTATTGGAGATTCTCATCGTCGAGCTGAAGGCCATGATCGACTTAGCCGGATAGAGACGCTTCAGTTCTCTAATGATAGCAAGCCGTGCAGAGACAGCCTCAAGCGAATCGGTGTTGACTCTGGAAGGGACCAGCCCTCCGTAGAGCAGCATGTCGATGGAGAGCACAAGGCCCTCCGCCTTCTCCGCTTCGCTCTTCAGCCAGGCATGCAGCCACTCCACATCGCCCGGACTTTTCAAGAATCCAAGCTTGCGCTCCTCCGGCACCTGTACCGACCAGCCACCAATATGAGCGATCTGGCAAGGAAGCTCGCGTGTCACTGGACGGGCATCTACAGGCAGCAGTAATATCGTATGATTCATCGGTCAGCCCCTCCCTTCCGCGTGCTTCGTTATGATATACGTCTGAATCTGGCCAGCTTCCAGGACGATAGCAGGCTCCAATCGTAGATCGGCGCCACCATCCGGACGGCCATCCAGCCCGCATCTCTCAATCCTTGCATATCGCTCCCCATTCACCCAAGCGAAGCTCATCTGCCCCTCACTCGGATTCCACAAGCGCAGCTCCAGCCTTCCTTGTGAAGCTCGGATGGCGCTCCACTGCACATTCGGATTCGTAATCTCGACCAGCTGCTGATTCGCTCCGCGGCCGGTATAGATACGAGGCGGCAGCCGGAATTGGCGAGCCTCTGTCAAGTGCGCTGCCAGCGTCTTCTCCTTGTTAGCAGGGGCAATCGCGAAGTCAATGTCGTACTCTCCTACACATTGGGCATCCGGTGTCTCCATATTCGGACCCGCACCTCCGCCGCGTGTACGGAGATCATCGCGCGACAGCCAGCCTACGCTTCTGAGCAGCGTAAGCTCCAGCACATCCTCCGTGACTTCCTCAATAGTGCTGGAAGTGACTTGATATTCCTGCAGACCGCGCTGGTAGATGACCAGACCCGCTCCATCCTTCTCCGCTGCAATCATGGAATGCGAAGGCTCCACGACAACCGGCACTTCCTTCTGCTTCTCCGCATCGAACTGTTCCACTCGCTGAACGGGACGCTTCACCAGCTCGAAGGCGCTGTCGCTGTACGTATGCTCCAGCTCGCGGCCGAGCGGCATACGCAGTCGAAGACGCTGATCCTTCGCCTTATTGTCCACCTTCATCCGGACATCGAGCGTGGAGCTGCCATCCCACATTGTTAAGCTAATCTCCACCGTGGATACGACCTTCTCCTCAGCAGCGCGAGAACGGCACGGGCTAACACCAGCAGGCTGGTTCAGCTCGAGCGTATACTCCAGCCTCTGCATGCCTCCTGCCTTCGTCACCTGCGGAGCTCCCGCGAGCTTGCCGTAAGTCATTACGTCATGAACAGGTGGTGAATAGTTGTATTCATCCCCTGCATCCAGCGAGCTGTATACAGCTGCCAGTCCGGTATAGGTTACTGCTGCTGCCAAGTCATGCAGTGTTAGCGTTCCGTCACCCTGCAGCTCGACTCGAAGCTGACCATGGCCGATTGACCAGGCGTCGCTCTCTGTCACGATACGCTGCGGCTGCGCTTGTACCAGCGACTGCAATCCGGAATACGTCCGCAGCTGAGAGTCATCTTGAGTCTGCGGCTTCGAGCTGGCCTCTGCCAGCAGCTCAGTCTGCACCTCGACCTCAAGCTCCGACTTCCCTCCTGCCGCCGCCAGCTTGAAGCTCTGCAGCGACACGCCAGGAAGCTTCGCTTCGAAGGCGATATCGTAATAGACTCCGTCCTTGAACTCCGGGAACGCATCGAGCGGCGACTCGAACTTACGCCCTTCGCGAATAGACACGACCGTCACCGGAAGCTGATTACCGCTCGCGTCCTCCAGCAGGAATCCAGCACGGTAAGGATGATCCTTCGCCAGCCAGATCGTTCCCTCTACCCGTCCTTCATAGCGATACGGATGCGGGTTGAACACCGTGAACTCGCTGTCGTCATCGAACGGATGACGACATCCTAAGCCTGACATCGAGGCATCTGCGATGCCCAGATCATGCAGCGCACCCTTCTGCAGCGCTTCGAGCTGCTGGCCCAGCTTCGCTGTCCGCACTTCCATCTCGCGATGAACCTCATCGATGCTGCAGCCGCAGATGCTGTCATGTGGATGATTATGCAGCAGCGACTTCCAAGCCTGCTGCATATACTTCGCAGGGTACTTGCCCTTATCCGCATAGACGAGCGCCCAGAGCGGCTCGGTATAGCCGGTCAGCTCATCCTCCATGCGGCCATTCTGTTCCTTCAGGTAGTTCCGTGCGCTCAGCACATTCGGCAGCACATAGATATGACGGTTGTCCCGCATCTCTCCGGCATACACATGAAGCTCATCCATACGAAGCTCACGGCGCAGCCTGTCCAGATATTCCTCATAAGAGGACTGGACGAATGTAACACCGACAGACTCTTCGAGCTGCAGCAGTCTCGCCTTCAGATCCACATGAGCCGGCATGAGATGATCGCCGCCATTGGTCAGCAGCAGCTGCGACGTTGTCGCATAGCCCTTCACCTTGTCGATGTAGCCTGCCATTCCCTTCTCATACTCGGGCTGATCGACGATCGGCTGATAATACCCTTCCGGCAGGAAGACGGTCAGAACCTCAGAGCCGTCCGGTGATTGCCACCGAAGCTCTGACGTCTCTGTCTTCAGTCCTCTCCACAGGATGGCATTATCGATGCCGAAGCCGCGCAGCAGCTGAGGCATCTGTCCGACATGCCCGAACGTGTCGGGCAGATAACCTACCTGCTGCGGCTCCGTCCCCATCGCCTTCGTGAGCTGGATGCCCAGCTCCAGATTGCGCAGCAGCGATTCGCCGCTCACGAGGAATTCATCGGCGAGTACATACCACGGGCCGATAATAATTTTCCCGCTTCTAATGTAGCCCAGCACCCGTTCAGCCAGCCCCTCTTCCGCCACCTCGAGAAGATCCTCGAGCGCAGCGACCTGGCCGTCCAATACGAACTGCTCAATCGTTCCGTCTTCCAGTCCGCTGACGACACGCTCCATCACCTGCAGCAGACGATAGCGGAATTGCTCCAGCGTGAGGTACCACTCCCGGTCCCAATGCGTCTGCAGCACGACGGAGCATGTCAACTTCTGTCCAGCTTCCTCCATCATCCCTTAATCGCTCCATTCGTTGCTCCAGAGATGAAGTAACGCTGAAGCAGGATGAAGAGGACGACAATCGGCAGGATGGAGATAATCGAGCCTGCTGCAATCATCCGCCAGTCGGATGAGAAGCTGCCTGCAAGTGCGTTAACGCCAAGCGGCAGCGTGTACATCGACGTATCGCTTGCCAGGATAAGCGGCCACAGGAAGTCGCCCCAGGCCATCATGAACGTGAAGATGGCGAGTGTGACTATGGATGGGCGAACGAGCGGCATTAAGATTTTCCACCAGACCTGCAGGGAGGTTGCTCCATCCATATAGGCGGATTCATCCAGCGCATAAGGAATGGATAGATAAGCTTGTCGCATGAGGAAGATACCGAAGGCCGTCGCCGCATGCGGAAGAACTAGTCCCAGGTGGGTGTTCTGAAGCCCCATATCCAGCGCCAGCAGGTAGATTGGAATCATGAGCAGCTGGAACGGAATCATCATGGTACTCAGAATCAGGATGAAAATAACCTGCTTCCCGCGGAATGCCATACGGGCAAGCGGGAACGCGGCCAAGGAGCAGAACAGCAGATTGCTCGCGACCGTGAGGACGGATACAACGGTACTGTTCCACAGATATCTCCAGAACGGGAAGGCGTCCATCACCTTGCCGAAGTTGGCAAGCGTCGGATCCTGCGGCAGCAGCTTAGGTGGATACGCGAATATATTCTCGCCGCCGGACTTCATCGCGGTGGACAAGAGCCACAGGAATGGCCCGACCATCGTTAGCGCCACTAGCAGCAGGAGGATATAGGCAGCCGTGTAGCGTATCGTTTTTACGATGTTTTTCCGACGGAGGATACGTGGCTTGTTAGAGTTGTATGTTGCGTTATGCTGTGTTGAATTCATGGTGCGCCTCCTTCTTACATCATGCTGCTCTCGCGCTTATTCATCACTCGGATATTAATAATGGACAGGACAAGTGTGATGAGGAACAAGACAACTCCAGCCGCGCTTGCCAGACCCATGTTCAGATTGTCGAATGCTTCCTCATAGATATAGAATACGATGGTCTTCGTGCTGTTAAGCGGTCCGCCAGCCGTCATGACGTAGATCTCCTCGAACACCTTCATTGCGGAGATGGACGACATGATCGATACGAGGACAATGGACGGATAGAGCATAGGAATCGTAATGTGGAAGATCTGCTTCCACTTGCTCGCCCCATCCACCGTAGCGGCCTCATACAGATCAGCTGGAATGGACTGCAGGCCGGCCAAGTAGATGACCATGTAATAGCCTAGACCCTTCCATACCGTAACCGCCATGACCGCGTAGATCGCTGTCGAGGTGGACGTCAGCCAGTGCACGGGACCATTGATGATATTAAGCTCCTGAAGCATGTAGTTCAGAATCCCTTGATCCGCGTACACCCACTTCCAGATAATCCCTACTACGACCATGGAAGTAACAACCGGAATATAGTAGGCGGAACGGAAGATGCCAATTCCCTTCAACGGCTGATTCACTAGAATCGCCATGAAGATGGGCAGGAACACCAGGGAAGGCACGACAACAATCAGGTACAGGAACGTATTGACTAAGGTCTTCCAGAAGTAATCGGAACCGAATAGCTCCTTGTAATTAGCTGCTCCTACGAAGTTCTCCTCGGTCACCATGTTGTAGTCGGTCAGACTGAGGTAGATGGCATTAAGCATCGGGTAGAAAATAAACGCTCCCAATATGATGCAAGCCGGGATTAGGAATAGATATGGGGTATATCGTCTAGTTAGCATGCTGTTGCTCCCCCCTTCTCGTAAGTTCATTGAATATAAGCCGTGCAGCGCCGATGCTGCCCGCTTGATTGCCAAGCTGAGCTGCGCCTACCCCCACAGGAATTCGATAATGCTCTAACCGCTCGAGCAGCTGCTGCCACCAGAGATGCTTGGAATGAATAACGCCTCCGCCGATTAGGACAAGCTCCGGATTAACCGAGACGGCAACCTGATGAATGGCTAGAGCCAGCCAGTCGACATACTGCGTGACGACCTCCCTCGCCTTAGCATCTCCACCGCTAGCCGCTTCGAACACTTCTTGGCCATGGGTGTAGGGCTCTCCCGTACGTTCTCTTGCGTCTCTCACAAGCGCTGTGCCGGAGAGGTATTGCTCGATGCAGCCGTGCAAGCCGCAATTGCATGGCCTGCCTCCCGCTGCAAGCAGCAGATGTCCCCACTCTCCGCCTTGATAATAATGGCCGCGCTGCAGCTGACCTTGAATCATATTCGCTCCGCCGACGCCCGTGCCGAGCGTGAGCATGCACAGATCATCCACCCTCTTCTCAAGGCCTAGCCAATGCTCGCCGAGAAGGGCGGTGTTCGCATCATTGTCTACGCTGACGGGCAGCTTATACCTGCTCTCCAGCAGCTGCTGAAGCTGCAGCCCATGCCAGCCTGGAAGATTGTCGGTGGCGTAGATGACTTGCCCCGTGGACGTATTCACTCTGCCCGCGGTGCCGACACCTATGCCCTCGACCTTCGTTGTTCCCACCAGCAAGCGGTCAATGACGTGATAGAGCGCTCCCAGAATGGCTTCTCTCCCTAATTCTGCTTGGGTCAGCTCCTCGGTACGGGAATAGGCGGTGCCGTCTGCATCCATGAATATTCCCTTAATCCGAGTGCCCCCTATATCTATGCCTATCGCTTTCACCTGAAGTCACCACGTTTGCTTAGTAGATTTTATTAAGAACAGATCTGGCTGTCTTCTCCTTCATCGTGACGGAATGCTCTTGATCCTTAAGGGCTACACCTGTGCAGATCATGTCAATGAGGAGCAGTTGAGAGATCTTGGCTCCCAGCGATCCGCCCTCGAGCGGAGCTTCCATCCCGCCGGTCAGCAGCACATAATCCGCGAGCTTCGCCAGAGGCGATCTAGCGTAGTTCGTAATGGCAATGACGGTTGCGCCATTGCTCTTCGCTGTCTGGCAGCAGTCAATGGTATCCTTCGTACTGCCAGATACGCTAATGCCAATCGCGATATCATGCTCGGTTAACGTGGCTGCATTCATCGCCTGGAAGTGCGTATCGCCGCCTGACTCTACTCTCCGGCCAATGCGCAGGAATCTGGCCTTCGCTTCCAGGGCGGATACTCCGGACGAACCGGCTCCGAAGAAGTGAATGCTCTTCCCTTCAGAGAATCTGTGAATGACTTCATGCAGCGTCTCCGTATCGAGCAAGGAGCGGCTCTTCTCAATCACTTGCAAGCTGTTCGCATAGATCTGCTCTACGAATCCGCTCTGTCTGCTCCTCGCGGGATCCTCCGATGGCCTCGAAGCTTCCTTCGCCAGCGCCAGCTTGAACTCCTGATAACTCTTGAAGCCGATAGTGCGGCAGAATCGAAGAACGGTCGTATCTCCTACTTCCGCCGTATCAGCTAGATCGGTAACGGAGAAGTAGATGACCTCTTCGGTACGCTGCAGGACAACTCCCGCAACCTTCTGCTCAGACTTCGTTAGCGTAGGGTAATGACTCTCAATAGCTGCTACTACACTTGAACTCAGTATCCGACTTGACATCACGCTCAGCTCCCAGATTCGTAATGGCATCTACATAATTAGAGGTAATAATCTGCGGTCTTGTAATCGCTGATCCTACGACTACAGCATAGCAGCCCAGCTCCATCGCTCTGCGTGCTTCTCCTGGAGCGAAGATCTTGCCCTCTGCTACGACAGGAATGCCGCACTGTGCAACCGCCTGCTGCATCAGCTCGAAGTCTGGTCCCTTCTCTTGTCTGGAGTGAGGGGTATATCCGGATAGTGTCGTAGAGATAACATCCACACCCAGCTCCGCTGCATACAAGGCTTCCTCTATTGTAGATATATCTGCCATTATACAGGTGCCCTTCTCCTGCATGTAAGCTATTAATTGCTCTAAGGTCTCTCCGCCGGGACGGGCTCTGCGAGTAGCATCCAGTGCTATCATATCCGCACCAGCCTCCAGCAGCTCGTCAAGCTCTCTCTTCGTAGGGGTGATGTACACCTCACTGTCATCGTAATCTCTCTTGATGAGCCCGATGACGGGAAGGCCGGTCTCCTGCTTGATGGCACGAATATCAGCTGCGCCGTTGGCGCGAATGGCCTTCGCCCCGCCTTCCTTCGCCGCTCTAGCCATGAGCGCCATGTTCGCTGCACCGTGCAGCGGTTCATGCTCAAGCGCCTGGCAGGATACGACTAGCTCGCCTTTTATAAGGTTCAGTATTGGATTCATATTGGTTCTCTCCTATGTGTCTAGCACTTCTGTAATGAACGAGGAGAGGAGGAAGATGACTTCTCTTCTCTCTCCCCTCCTCTAGTTAGTGGAATGAATTATTTAGCCAGCTCTGCATCTACACGTGCCGCAGCTTGCTTCACGGCATCTTCAGCGGACTTCTTGCCAAGCATCGCAGCTTGAAGCTCTTCTACAATGGCCTTCTTAATCTCGTCATAGTTCTTCATTGGCGGTACCAGTACTTCGCTGTCCTTCAGTTGTGCAGCAGATACGATACGTGCACGGTCAATCGGAGTCGGGCTCTCAGGCAGCGTGTTGAAGTACGGATCCTCCAGCGCAGTCTCGATGGAAGGAAGGATCGGTACGATCTTGTCGAAGGTAACCTGGTTCTCCGCATTCGTCATATACACCGAGAACTTCACAGCCGCTTCTTGATGCTTGCTCTGCTTCGGCACGACAAGGTTCATCGCAGCTACGTTCTTCTTGCCCGTCTTGCCGGCAACGGAAGGAGCGGACTTCGTCGCCTTCAGCACGTCTGGCGCATTCTCTTGGACCTTGTTCAGGAATTGCGGGCCGGATGCCAGGATAGCCAGGCTTCCTGCTTGATACATGTCGATTGCCTTGCTGTGGCCTTCAGTCACCACTTCACGCGGAATCAGGTCTTGCTTATACAGATCGGTGTAATATTGGAAGAAGGCTACTGCTTCCGGCGTGTTGAACGCGGATTTCTTCATGTCTGCGTCAGTCAGCTGAATGCCGTCGGATACCATGCCTTCCAGCACCTTGCTGCCGTCCATGTTCGGGAACCAAGCGTACTTGCCTGTTTTCTCCTTAATGGTCTTGGCCACTTGTGCCAGCTCTTCATAGGTCGCAGGAGCTTTCTCCGGATCTAGACCAGCCGCCTTGAAAATATCCGTATTATACATCGTAATCTCAGATGACAGGTACCAAGGGATACCGAATGTCTTGCCGTTGAAGGTGTTGGACTTCCATACGCCTTCGAAGTAAGTATCGATGGTTGCCTTGTCGACCATCTCATCCATGTTCACCAGTGCATCCAGCTCAGCCAGCTTGGAGGCGAACTGCGGATTCAGGTTGGCTACGTCTGGAGCAGTCTTGGAAGCGACGGAAGCCAGAATTTTCTTCTCCATATCGCCCCATGGGATGTCTACCCATTTTACTTTGATGTCTGCGTTTTCTTTTTCGAAGTTGGAGATTACGTTCTTAATATAATCATCGAATGTTGGTGATAGCTGCATCGTCCAGAACTCGATAGTTACGGGATCCTTCGGCGCATCGGTTGCAGCGGCATTGTTGTTTGCATCTGACTTCGTGTTCGAGTTTGCTCCACCGCATGCTGCCGTTACGATCATGGCAACCATCAGTACAAGAGCGAGCATCATTTTGTTTCTTGTCATGACTTCAATCTCCCCTTCTTCACTTGAAAAATGATGATACTGTGTAACCGTTCACAAGACTGATTGTAGCATGGTCTTTACCCTAAGTAAATATATCCTCCAAAATATTTTAATAAAGCGGATATTTCCTCCAAAATGAAAAGGGTACGGCGTTCGTGTTGATATCTCCTCCACCATTCACCTCCATTCCAGCTCTATCTATCTGCGTTCTACTGCATTTAACTGCATCCAACTCCATCCATGTCCATCCGCCTTCATTCATCTCTGCCCATCTCACATACCTCCACTATCTCTACCCATCTCTATACACCTCTATACCTCCAATCGCCTTCATCCATCTCTCTACCACCAACCACCCTCCATACCTCTTTCTACCTCCATCCGTCTCCACCACGAACCACTCACCGTACCTCTCTCTACCTCCATCCGTCTCCCCCCATTGCTGCAACGCCACATTCTGGAGCTATTGCACCCAACCAGCCTCCTCCAGCTGCTGCAACGCCACATTCTGGCGCTACTGCCTCCAACTTGCCTCCTCCAACTGCTGCAACGCCACATTCTGGCGCTATTGCACCAAACTTCCCTCCTCCACACGCTGCAACGCCACATTCTGGCGCTATTGCACCAAACTTCCCTCCTCCACACGCTGCAACGCCACATTCTGGCGCTATTGCACCCAACCAGCCTCCTCCACACGCTGCAACGCCAGATTTTGGCGCTATTGCGCCCAACTAGCCTCCTCCCGGCGCTGCAACGCCACATTCTTGCGCTATTGCATCAAACTCGCCTCCTCCACACACTGCAACAAAAAGAGGAACCGCCAACTACAGCGATTCCTCGGTTCCTAACCCCCTCTGGGCCCCATCCCTCGCTTCCTTCCTCGTACTTATCTCCCTCCCCTCACCACCTCACTCCGCTGCCCCAACAATCTGTCGCTCTAATTCAACACCATCTCATTGTAGATGGTGGCGTTCCCCGATAGCGTGCTGCCGTTGTATCTCATCACATTCATCGCCTGCACATTGCCGCTGTCCACCTTCACACTGTACCCGCTGCTGCTCAGATTGTCCGCGCCTAGGTTATACGACTTGACGTTGCCCGACACGACATGCAGTCCGAGATATGCACCGTAGGCGAAGTTGTTCAGCAGCGTCTCATTGGACGCTCCAACAACTACGATGAGCCGCTCTTGCTGCCTCGTATAAGGATTAATAACCTTCGTGAACACATCCGCTTCATTCACCCATCCTGCTATAGGGAAGCCTACTCGGCAGACCGCATTGCCATTGGTCAATACGCCTCTTACCATCCCGCTGCTGCTTGGCCCGACTATAATCCCATGGTTGATAATCGTCCCAACCACACTCTCGATGTAATGATTATCCGTGTTCGGCGACTCTTCAAAATCTACCGCATTGTAGGCATTGACCAGCCCGACATTGACCACCGACAGGTTCGCCCCCTTGCCCCGAATGGCGAATGGATACGGCACAATCCCGCTCTGCGGATTGTTCTCCGGATAGAACACTCGGAAGCCTCTGGCCCCTGCACCGCTTCCGTTCAATGTAACGAACGCAGCAGCAGTATCGGATGATGCGGAGTTCCGGCCATGATACGTCATGAATACCGTACCGCCGCTCCTCCCGGTCTGATCCCGGTTAGGGACGGATGATGCTCCGCGCAGCTCAACATTCGCTGGAACGGATAACGTACCGTTCAAGCGGTACCAGCCTGCAGGAGCATACACGACTCCTCCCCCGGCATTGCCCGCATCGTTCAATGCTTGCTGAATGACTCCAGTCGCATCAGCAGCAGGCATGACCGAGCCGACTGACGACACGGAAGGAGCCAGGTAGGGAGCCTTGCTCACGTCATACAGGACAGCGCGAGTCACCTTCACAGGCGAACCTCCCGGAGCCGCAGCAGGACTCGTTCCAGGTGAAGCCACGATGACACTTCCGCTCGTTCCTCCCTGCAGCGTCGAATCCGTTACCTTCACATAACCTCCTGTATTATTCTGAACAGCTGCCACACTCCCCGTCAGCTCGCTGCGAAGGAAGGACATCCCCCAGCGGTTGTCGATACTGTCTACCTTCACGGCAATGTCAGTGCTCGTAATACTCGCCCACATGAATTGCCCAGCGAACTGAATTCTCTGCCCGCTCACAATATGAATGCCAATCTGATAGTTCGAGCACGAGATACCGATGAATTGATCCCACTCCAGATCACCTAGCGTGAAGCCGACACCATTCGCTCGAGTCCAGCTGTTCAATGTGCTTAAGGCAGGCGCTTGATAGGCACTTCCTGCGTTAGCCCAGTACGAATTGGACAGCTGGATCTGGCTCCAGGTCCCCACGTCTGCACCGTTGTACGCAACTACTCCTCTATACAGAACCGTTCCCTTCACATTCTTAACCGTGGATGATTCATGGACTTGCCCGTTCGTAGCCCCGGCTCCCTGATCGTTAGCCATCGTGCTGATGCCGATTCCGCGATAGGAATTAAGCATCGTCACATTCATAATGGTAGCCATCATATAGTTCTCATCTCCAACCCAGGCACGGCCAGGAACCTCGAAGGTGTAATTATAGGGAACAGGATTCGCTGCAGACTGATTAGGGTAATATGTCGTCAGTCCGACCACTCCTGCGCTGCCCCCGACACGGAACAAGGAAGGTCCATTGTCACCGCTCGCCAGCTCTGCACGAATGACCGTGCCATAGCTTCCGCTGCCCGAATCTGGATCCCGATAGTCTCCTCGCAGGGTTACGAATGCCTTCACATTAATGGTGCCCGTTACCTTATAGGTTCCCGCAGGCATCCACACCGTGCCGCCCCCTTCATTGTAAGCGGTGTCAATTGTATTCTGAATAGCTAAGGTTGAATCTGCCGCCCCTGTTGAATCTGCCCCGAAGGAAGTCACATTGTAATCAGACATGACGATATCCTCCGTCGCATAGACCGTACTTACAATCTTAGAATCTCTCTGGACGGGACTAACCGTACCCTCGGTAATGGCAATATCATCTATGAATCCCCGGTACAAGCCGGTGCTGCCAGCTTGATCATAAGCGACCAAGATGCGATCAATCGTCTTACCCGCCATACCTGGCACAGAGCCGAAGGAGGTGCGAACCTCGTTCCAGGCATTCACATTCAGCTGGCCGCCCTGGGCCGCTGGGTGGAGCGGATTACCATGCTGATCTCTAGCGCCTGAATCACGTAGTGTACTGCCATCGGTGAAAATAAAATCAAGAGCAACAAACTTTCCATTCGCTTGAGCAGGATAAATCCAATAGCTCAGTTGACTGCTGCTGCTGACTGGAATATGCACATCGTACATTTTATTATAGGAATAGGACTGGCTTGCGCTTAGGTCGTTGCCTGAGTACATGAGGGCCGAAGTCCCGCTATGATAGATTTCACCTGCTCTAGGAGAGCTCTCCATGGATGTTAACCCACAGCAGTATCCCCCTACATTCTGGCTCCAGTCAACGGTGTCATTCCAGGTCAACGGAGTGTCAGCGCTTTCAAACCCGCTGTCGAACGTTCCCCCCGCAGCTCTAGCCTTGCTGGAATCCGGACCCGCAGGCCATAGTATAGAGCCTAATATTGCAAGTAACAACAGCCATATCCTTACTTTTTTCATCATCATTTCATCCTCTCTCTATTCTTATGATAAAGAGCACACAGGCCTGATGTTCTGACCCGTGTGCTCCCTCCACCATGCTGTATTCCTACATCGTTTCTACTTTCTTACTTGGAAGCTTCCAAAAATGCGTTCAGCTGTTTTTGCGCTTCAGCAGCGACTTTGTCGATACCTGCTTTTTTGCGCTTCTCAATATACTTATTAATCTCTTCGTCAACATTCTTCACAGCGCCTACTTCAAGCGAACGGCCGAACTCATCATAGACTTGGTCAACGCCGGCCGCTTCCGTCTTAATGGCATCCTCTGTGATGAACAAGCCGTCTAGAGGTGAATTCACATTCTGAGACTCGCTTGCGAATTCTGCTTCACGAACCCAGAATCCTTCGGAATACGTGGAGTTCGGACGCATGAACTGCGGCTTCCATAGAGCCCACTGACCGCCCCACTCCATGTAGTTGCTAGTTGAAGTATCCATGCCTTGCGGATAGTTCGCTGTCTTGCCATCGAGCACATAGTTCTTGCCTTCGATACCATATTGAACGAGATCATACAGCTTCGCATCCGTCTCAAGCATATCTAGGAAGCGAAGGACACGGTCCGCATGCTTCGAGTTTTTGTTAATGGCGAATACGTTAGCAAGTGCTGTACGGTTCGCGTATTTTTTGTCCGGATACAGCATAGAAGTCTCGTTCTTCCAAGTCGCATCTGCGAATGGCTGGTTCGCATTCGCCCATTCATGGCTCGTATTAGCCAGCAGAATCTTGCCGTTCATATACAGTGAGCCTGGATCTTGCTTGTCTACGAGTACATCCTTGTTAATAATGCCGCTGTCGAACCACTTCTTGGCGAAGGTGACCGCATCACGGTAAGTCTGCGTCTGCTCAATCGGTGTAACCTTGTAAGTGGAATCCTGCAAGGATACATGGAGACCATGGGAGCGCAGATCGTACAGCTCGTCACGAAGCGTGAAGAAGCTCAGCAGTACCGTATTGTTCGCCGGGAATCCAATCTTCGTATCTGGATAGGCCTGCTTCAGCTTCTGAGCGAAGGCATCCAGCTCTTCCACAGTCTTAATGGAATCCTTCGCTTGCGTCAGACCAGCCTTCTCCGTCAGATCAGAGCGCCAGCGTACGAATGGACGTGCATTCATCTTCATCGACCATGGCAGAGCAACGATATTGCCGCCTACTGTAGCCGCTTTCAACGTTCCTTGCTCTTGAAGTACCTTGTACAGGTTCGGAGCATGCTCAGGTAGCAGGTCATTCAGAGGCATATAGGCACCCTTAGCAGCCATCTGCTGGTAAGCTAGCCAGTCGCCGTCGAAGTTGGCATCCCAATCATCGCCTGATGCAGACATCACAATCATCTTCTGCTTGTAATCGCCGAATGGAATGGTGCTAATCTCGAACTTGACGTTGAGGCCCTTCTCCTTGACATACTTGCTAACCTCAGACCATACTTCGTCTGTAGCAGACTTCTTATCTCCACCGAAGTAGAACTTCAAGGTTACTTCTTCCTCTTCCGTCTTGCCTTCGCCCTCTGAAGCTCCTTCAGTACCGGCACCGCCATTGTTATTCTCTTGCTTCGAACCGCTATTATTGCCTCCGCTGCAAGCTGACAATAAGACACAGACTAGCAGACATAGCGTCAACAGCTTGAATACCTTGTTATTCATCCTGTTACTCCCCCTATATTCTTGTAGTGTATACTAAACGGTTCTGATGAGACTAGCGCCATCAATTGACAGTCCTCTCATCAGACCGATTCAGCCTAAGCTGGCTTCATTAACCCTTCACCGCTCCAACCATCAAGCCCTTCACGAAGTAGCGCTGCAGGAATGGATAGAGCAGCACGATTGGGCCTATCGTAATGATGGTCGTCGCCATCTTGACTCCTTCTGAAGGAATCTGTGCGGATAGCTGCTGCATCTGCGCTGCGTTGCCTGACGTTCGGAGGAAGTCGACATTGGATACGATCGTCCTCAGGATGAGCTGCAGCGGCTGCAGATCTGTATTATCAATGAACATCAAGCCCAGGAACCAATCATTCCAGTAGTTCAGCCCGACGAACAGGCCTACCGTTGCTAGTACCGGCTGTGCCAGCGGCGTAATAATCTGGAACAACAGGCGGAACTCGCTTGCTCCGTCTACCTTAGCGGATTCGAACAGCTCCTCCGGAATGGCCATTAAGAAGTTGCGGATGAGGAACAAGTAGAAGCCTTGGGCCAGAGCTGGCAAGATTAACGCCCACATGGAATCCTTCAGGTGCAGAATATTCACACAGACGATGTACCAGGGTACTAATCCCCCGTTGAACATTAAGGTCAGCAGCGCGTAGATGGACAGCGCCTTGCGATAACGCAGCGTCTTCCTGGCCATTGCGTAGCCTCCCAGGAAGTTCACGAGCAGGGAGAGCAGCGTTCCAACTACGGTCACGATAATGCTCATCTTGTATGCGGTGAATATCTTGGCTGAACCAAGGAAGAGCAGCTCATACGACAAGAAGGTCGGATTCCTCGGCCATAGCTCGTATCCATACTTGTAGATATCCGACTCTGTGCTAAGCGATCCGCTCACAACCATGATGAAGGGAAGCAGGCAGAACAAGGAGAATAGTCCCGCGACCAACAAGATAATAATCTGAGACAGCGGGAACTTCTTGCTGTAAGTAGGCATATGAATCCAACTCCCTGTTAGAATAATGCAGAATCTCGATCAATTCGGCGTGCGACAAGATTACTAGCGAATACTAATACGAATGCAATAGTGGACTGCAGGAATCCAGCTGCTGATGCCATTCCAATATCACCTGTCACACGAAGACTTCGATAGACGAACGTATCAATGACATCCGTTGTCTCATAGAGGGAAGGGGCATCGCCAAGCACCGCCCAGAACATACCGAAGTCGGCATTCATAATTCTTCCTACGGCGAGCAAGGTTAGTATAATGGCAGTTGGACGAAGCAGCGGAAGTGTAATATGCCAGATCTGCCTCCATCTCGAAGCGCCGTCAATCGATGCCGCTTCATAGTAAGTCTGATTAATGCCGGCCATCGCTGCAAGATAGATAATACATCCGTAGCCAGTCAGCTTCCAGCGCGTGATGAAGGTTAGAATGATCGGCCACAGCCCTGAGCTGTTGTAGAAGTCTACCGGATCGATGCCGAATGACTTCAGCATCGCATTCACCATTCCCACATCGGTCAGCAGATTGTAGACGAATACGCCTACGACTACCCATGAGATGAAGTATGGGAACAAGGTTACGGTCTGTACAGCCCGCTGGAAGTACTTGCTGCGAATCTCATTCAGCAGCATCGCAAGTCCGATCTCGAAGATTAAGCCAACGACGATGAACAAGGCATTCAGCATAATCGTATTGCGAATGGCCCTCGCAGCGGCTGAAGATTGGAATAAGTAGTCGAAGTTAGACAGGAGCGGCGTCGACCAACCGCTGCCGAATATGCCCTCAGAGAAGTCGAAGTTCTTGAATGCAATAATAAGTCCGGCCATTGGCAGGTAGTTGAACATAAGGAGCAGCACGCCTACCGGCAGGAACATCATATAGACGCTCCAGTTCGCTGTCCATTCTCTGCCGAATCCCGTCCGCTTGCTCTGTAATCTGGATGACATGGGTACCCCCTCGTTTCCGTTGTTATTCACTTCTCTCTGATGTAGTTCAATCGTACTGGTTATTGGTCCTCAGTAATAGCAGTCAATCTTAAACTTTACAGGTATAAGATTGTCTACCTGTCTATGAATCGTCTGGCTAAGGCACGCATTAGGCCCATTAAACGCAATAAGCCCGCCCTCCTGCATAGGAGAGCGGGCTCTATAAGACGACTGCTTAATTATCTACTTACCTAGGTATGTGACCCTCATCGTCCTGCACCATTGGATGTCGAATCATAATTCGGGTTCCCTCTCCCGGCTTGGAGAGGATCGTCAGGGCATAGGCTTCACCGAAGTACAGCTTAAGCCGTTCATTCACATTGAACAGCCCTACCCCTCTGCGGCTGGAAGGGTCCGGGACGAAGTTCGGGTCCTGGAGCATGCGAATGACCGCCTCCGGCATCCCCTCTCCGTTATCACTGAGCTCGAAGAGCATATCATTCCCGTCCCGCTTGCCCGACAGCAGAATCTTCCCTTGCTCCGGTTGATTGCGCACTCCATGATGAATAGCATTCTCGACGAGCGGCTGCAGGAACAATCGCAAGCAAGGCAGCTCGAGCATCCCCTCGTCTATGAAGTATAGGATGCGAAGAGGCTTGCCTAACCGCGCAGCTTCGATGCGAGCATAAGCCTTCACATGCTCCAGCTCACGGCCAACGGAAGTCAGCTCCTTCCCTTGGTTGAGACTAAGCCGCAGCATATTGCCTAGCGACTCCACCATCCCTGCAATCTCATCCATATGCTGCTGCTCTGCCTTCCAGCGTATGGACTCGAGCGTATTGTAGAGGAAGTGCGGGTTAATCTGATGGCTGAGCACCTGCAGCTCCAGCTCCTTCTTCGTCCGCTCCGATTCATACGCCTCTCCAATCAGCCCTTCAATACGGCCTGATAGCCGCTCGAAGCCTTGATACAGCCAGCCAATCTCATCCTTGCGTCGCAGCTTGGGCAGCTGGAACAGGAACTGTCCCTGCTCCATTACACGCATGGAGCGCACGAGCTTGACGATGGGATTCGTGAACTGCAGGGTGATATAGAGAACGACCAGAATACAGCAGAGAAGATAGACCAGTACGAATCCGATAGTAAGCGTATTCAGTGAATCCATCGGCTTCGTCAGCTCCGCCAGCGGTACGGTATGAATAATGGTCCAAGGCTGGGCTGTCAGCCTAACATGCGTTACCAGTGACATCTGCCCATCCAGCTCCATCCGCAGGCTTCCCTCGGATCGTCTCGTAACCTCGTCCATAAGCGCCTCCGACGCATGCTTGCTTCCAATAAGCGATTGAACGGGATGAGAGAGAATGACCCCATCATTATCAATCATGTACGTCTTCTGACCTTGGACCGTCTCCGGAGGAGCCATATCCTCCTGTAGACTCTCCTCGGCAATCTCGGCCGAGATGACACCGCGAGGCACGTTATCATACAGCCCTGAGAATTGCTTAATCCATGCAAGCTTAGGCTTGGCATACAGGATCGGATTGTCCTCCTTGATGAACAAGTGCCAAGCCGGCTTCCCGCTCTCACGAACCTCCTTGAACCATTCTTCATCCGCTAGATTGGAGTTCACGTCAATGGTTGACAGGTATTCCGGATAGCGATCAGGCTCTGCAGGGAAGATTCGGATACGGAGCGCCTCTGTAACAAGCCTCTGTGTGTAAGAATAGCTTAGCATCTCGGATATGAAGTACCGAATGTCATCGGCATCCTGGTACGGCCTGACCATGAGACTCTGAATGACCTCACTGCCAACTGCCTCATGCATCATAGCATTCGTCTCTGCCAGTCTGGTCTCAATCCTCTCCCGAGATTGAACGAGGTAGTCCATCGCATAGTTCGCGTTCACTCCGGATATGGCATCAACGGACTTCAGGTGAGACTGGTAGGAGAACAATCCGAATGGTGTGACGATGACGAGGAAGAACATCAATATAATCTGGCTGCGGATGGACAGCAGCATAACCCGCTTATTGTTCAAGCTATTCATCGGACAGCCCCTTCAAGTTCCGATATTCCTTCGGGGTATATCCAGTGCTCTTCTTGAACAGCTTAGTGAAGTAGACTGGGTCCTTGTAGCCTACCTCTTGCGACACCTGATACACCCGATACTTCACATCAGCCAGCAATTCCTTCGCCTGTGTCATTCGAACTTCAGTCAGGAATTCCAGGAAGGTCTGGTCCCGCTCCTTCTTGAACAGCTTGCTAAGCCACACTTGCGTCACATGAACCTGCTCAGCAACAGACTGCAGCGTTAGGTTCTGTGCATAGTTAGAGCGGATATACTGCTCCGACGCGGCCATCAGCTGATTCTGACTGCTCTTGCGCAGACCCGGTGTCTCTGCAAGCTTAGACAGATAAGCTTCAGCGCCAGCGCGGAGAGACTCTACCGTATCATAGGAATCCAGGTCCTCCCATATCTGAATGAGCTGCCCATCCCACCATCGATCCTGAGCGCCTGCTTCCTCCGCTCTCTTGAACAGCTGATGAAGCCATTCGAAGGTCTGCTGCCGAATCTCCCGAATCGACTTCATCCCCCACAGCCTGACTAACTCCGGGAACTTGTCCATCCCTTCAGCAAGCTCTTCCGGCGTACCGAACTTCAGCAGGTCCATCATCTCATCCGGATCATTCAGCTTAATCTCCGCCTGCGGCGCATGCTCCTCTTCCTCAGAGGCAGCGAACACGCGGTTCCCACCTAACAGACCCTTCTGCTGAAGCATCTGCTCAGCATGCTGATAGGCAGACTTCACTAGCCTGAGATCCCTCACCGGGAAGCTGCAGCCAATCGACAGCTTGACCTTCACATAGGTATTAATCCTGTTGATGAGCAAGGAAGCCATCTCTGCTGCGGCCACAGGCTGCCCCTGCTCGTCCCCTGCTTGTTCGGATTGCACCACGATCAGCCATCGATCCTCCCCATCCCTGACGACCACGAAGTGGCCCATATGCCCTTCTTCCATAGACTGCTGAATGACGTTCCCCGTTGCAAAAAGCACCAGTTCCTTCTCATTCGCTACTCTCGGCCTCTGAGCCATCACTCTAAGATCATCAACCTCGCATAACAGCAAGGAGCAGGTCCCTCTTGTCATCCAGTCAAGACCTATCGAATGGAGTCTCTGCATAGTCTTGGATTCCAGGAAAGGATTCCACTCCGAATGAATGAGCTCCTGAATGAACTCCTCTCTCATCCGAGGCATCTCCCGGTCCAGCTCAAGAACAAGACGTGTCTGATTGCGCGACTGGTCAATCTCCATGAGCGCCTTGGTTACTACATATCTAAGTTCATTCGTATTCACGGGCTTAAGCAAATAATCAACCGTGCCAAGACGAATCGCACGCTTAGCATAATGAAAGTCATCATATCCCGTAATGACGATCGTACGAGCAGCGTCCATCCCGCTCTCTTGGAGCCTCTCTAGAAAATCGAGGCCAGATACTCTTCCCATGGAGATGTCCGTCAGGATGATGTCCGGTCTGATACGCAATGCGGTATGATAGGCTTCTTCGGCATTCTCTGCAGTAGCTACTTCAGATACTCCAAGCTCCTTCCATGGGAATCGGCTCTTCAACCCTTCACGAATCTCAATCTCATCATCTACGATTAGTGCCTTGTACATCCTGTCATCCTCCTGCAGAACCTGTAGCAGTTGCCTCATAGGTCGTCTTGCTCTCTATCATAACGAATCCTGCTCTATTCGCCCATAGTGAATTCATTCCGCCCCTCCCGCTGCCAAGGCTCCCGCATAATGTCAAGCCAGCGATCGGCGGTTCTGCGCCAGGTGAAGGTCTGCTCCACACGCTCCCTGCTCGCTCTCCCCATCTGCTCCCGCAGGATGTCATCCCTCAGCAGCATGCTGAGGTGACTGAGCAGATCCCCTTGGATGCTCTCAGGACGGATGAGATAGCCCGTCTGCCCATTGCGGATAATCTCTCTAATGCCTCCTGCGCGAGTAGCAACGACGGGGACTCCGCTTGCCATCGCTTCCACATTGACCAGGCCGAATGCCTCCCTGCTGCCCGATGGAACCACGGCTATATCAGCCGCAAGGAACCAGTCCGGCACCTTCGTGTAGGGAACATAAGGAATGAAGGCAATATGACTAGGATACTTGGCGCCGATGCGGAACAGCTCCCGGGCATACGCAGTCGTTCGATGTGAGCCGTAGAACGGGCTTCCTACTATGACGAGCTTAACATTCGGATGCTCCGCGATGAGAGCAGGGGCAATATGCAGCAAGTGATGTACTCCCTTCAGTGGAAGCAATCTGCCCATGAACAGGATGACCTTCCTGCCTTGGAGCCCTCTATCCTGACGGATGGCTGCTCTTCGAGATTCTCCTTCCACACTATATTGGGAGAGGAATCGGTCCGTCTGTACGCCTGGATAGATCACTCTGAGCTTCGCCGCAGCTTCCGGAGCTCTCGCTGCAATAATTCTCCTTAAGTATTGAGAGTTGACCAGTATTCGGTCAGCAGCCTGCAGGCTCTGATGGAGCCGAGGAATCGCGATGGCTGAGGGAGTAATGAAGGTGGAGGAATGGAGGTTCAGCCACAGCTTGGCAGCAGGATGTCTCTCACGCAGCTTCAGCATATATTGCGGCCGATTCTCCACTTGGATGATAGACGGAGAGAAGGACTGGATGGCTCGACTGACCTCCTCGATGTAGTGAAGCTTGTTCGATGCGGGGAAGCGTTCGCATACGACATCCGCCACTTGTCCGACCCGTGGCAGACCCAGCGCTGTCCGCCCATAGATTCGCGGCTCGGCGAACGGCCTCAGCAGGGGAACGAACTGCTCCACCACCCGCTCCACGGAAGAGCTGGTCGGGGATGGAATGGGGAAGGATCCTGGTGTTATAACGGCAACTCTGGGGGGTGAGGTCATAGCGGTAGAAGCCTCCTCGCGGATGCGGATAAGTTAGCATATGCACAAGGAGGCTTGCCCGGTTCCCGGTGACAAGCCTGCCTACTTCGTATCTACTAGGAGCAGGCCAGCCCGCGAGATCAGATAAGGACTTAGATAAGCCCCGCTCATTAGCCAGAATGGATTGAGGAACACCTCATGAACCTGAGTCATGAATACTTCCTGATGAAGAATGACGTTCATGACCGTCGATGCAGCTATAACGATGAACACGAACAGAGCAAGCATCCCTCCGCCATCTATCCACTTGCGTGCAGACCCGCTCCTCCTGGCCAGCCAACCCATTACCAGCGACGCAGCGGCAATTACAATTCCTATGAGCAGCAACATCATTTCACCACCTCTACCAGCAAGCATAGGCAAAATATGGACAAGCTAAACGAGATTTGTTTACTGAAAGGACGACTTGGTGAATATATACCATAAGGTAAATACTTGTCACACTAAAAAACTATAAACCTGTATTGGAGGCCCTACTAATGAACCAATCCGTTAGCTATCGCTGGCTTAACGCGCTAGGTGTGATCGCTGTAATCGTCATTAACGCTCTCGCCACGTTGCTTCCTATTAATGGGAAGACAACAGGAGAGCTGTCTGATCAATATCCAGTGCTCATCACCCCTGCCGGCTATGCCTTCTCCATCTGGAGCGTCATCTATGCGCTGCTAATCGGCTTCGTGATCTACTCCTTCACCTCAAGCGGGCGAGAGAGCCAGGCGGTGCAGAGCATCGGCCCATGGTTCTTGGTCAGCTGCCTCTTCAATATCGCATGGATACTCGCTTGGCATTATGAGCTCGTAACCGCCAGTGCCTTCATCATGCTGGGGCTCCTCCTCACCCTGATCATGATCTATACCCGAGTTCAAGGAGCAGCGGGCCGGACATCTTGGGGGGAGAAGCTGCTCGTCCAGTTGCCCTTCAGTCTATATCTAGGCTGGATTAGCGTGGCGACAATTGTCAATGTCACCATCGCACTGTCCAAGGCAGGCATGGATGACCTCGGCTTGTCCGCTGTGACATGGACCGTTATCGGGCTCGTCGTAGCGACTGTATTGGGGCTGTTGATCGGGTGGATATTCAAGGATGGGGCCTATATGCTCGTGTTCGTGTGGGCGTTCATCGCCATTGCTCAGAAGCAGGGGGATGAGAGCACGATTGCGAACACAGCGATTGGTGCGTCCATTATTCTGGCCATTGCGATTGTAGCCGTATGGATGACTGGCATTCGGAAGTCAACTGCTGCAGGCAGGCCGAGAGTATAGCGAATTCTGGCAGCCATGCGGACGGGGCACGAGCCCTTCCTCTATTGATTTATAGGAGTCCATATGTCACACTAATGGCTAGGAATCAACCTATAGATCAGCAATGAGAGAGAAAGGACGTGTGGCTGCACGTATGAAGGACTGGCTGCTGCGTTCCATGACCGAGCTAAGCTCGCGCAAGTGGATATCAAGAATGACCGGACGATTCGCCCAGTCTGCTCCATCAAGGCGTTTCATTCCCAGGTTCGCAAGCATGTACGGAATTAAGGTGGAGGAAGCCGAGAAGCTTCTCCATGAATATAGGACGCTGAATGAGTTTTTCACCCGCAGGTTGAAGCCTGGTATGCGTGAGATTGATACGAATTCGGATGGGGTGGCAAGCCCGGTCGATGCGCTCATTACGGGTCTCGGTCCGATTAAGGACGGGACGATCTTCAATATTAAGGGCCAGGACTACACGACGCTGGAGCTGCTTGGCGGCTCGCCGAGGACCGAGAACTATCGGAATGGTTACTATATGGTGCTCTATCTTAGTCCGACGGACTATCATCGCATTCACGTGCCGGTTGCAGGACACATCGTGGAGAGAGAGCATCTCGTGGGCAAGGTGTATCCCGTTAATGAGTTCGGACTTCGGAAGATGAAGCGCGTCCTTAGCCGCAATGAGCGGCTCATTAGCTACATTCAGCACGAGAGCGGCGAGATGGCTGTCGTCAAGGTTGGGGCGATGAATGTGAGCAGCATCAAGTATGTGGAACCCATCGTGGATGAAGTGGCTAAGGGTGCCGAGCTTGCCTACTTCGAATTCGGCTCAACCGTCGTCCTCTTGATGGAGGATGAGACATTCCTGCCGCGGCCTGACCTGAAGGTGGGCTCGAAGGTTCGTATGGGGGAATGGCTCGGGACGGTTAAGAGCTCCTCTTAAGGATAGGCAGTATCACCCACTTCTCGTTGAGAAAAAAATGAAGCAGCGCCTTCAGCGGATGGACCTCCATCTTGCTGGGCGCTGCTTTTTGTGTGGTGCGCTGGCTGGGACATGAAGCTATGCTGTTCTCTACCGTTCATAGCTGCGGCTGATCTGCCATGTCGGATTATTCAGCGACGGCCTATGGCTCTCTCTTGGCATGTTCGTGCTATAGCCTATCCCATTGCCTGGCGATCTCCTCAATTCCACGCCTAATCTGCTCCTCCTCCAGATGGGAGAATCCGAACAAGGCTGATGGTGCTTGGCTCGACTCTCCCGTCAGCCAGTACCCGTCACCTGAGCTCCATCTCACCCCCGCCTCCTCACAAGCGTCCCTTAGCTGCTCGTAAGCAGGCCGATCTAGCCTCCACGTTGCATATTGATGCAGCCCTGCGGACGATGGCGCGAATCGGAACAGTTCCGTTAGATGCTTCCTCGCCTCTTCCTTGAACCTGCTGAGGCGCCGGCCGAAGGTCCTCCTCGACCGCCTCATATGCTTCGCATACTGACCGCTGCCCATGAAGGCTGCTAACGCTCTCTGCTCGGCAATGGAGCTGGGATGCGGCTCCAGCATGAGCTTCCCTCTGCGAATATAATCTCGCAGCCGCTCAGGCACGACGCTGTAGCCAATTCGCAGGTCGCCGTACATCGTCTTGGTGAACGTCCCGATATAGATGACCCGCCCTTCTCCATCGAGCGACTTCAGCGGCTCAGCCGGACGTCCTCCCCAGCGGAACTCGCTGTCATAATCATCCTCGATAATGTAGGCTTGCTGTCTGGAAGCCCACTCTAACAGTTCGGTTCGGCGTGCATGGGACAGCTGCACACCTGTCGGGAACTGCCGGTTCGGCGTGACGAGCAGCAGCCTCGACTTCCAATCGGCTGGTATGATGCCTTCATCATCTATAGCTGCTGGAACAATTTTTCCTCCCGCTGCCTGCACAGATCGCTTCATCCCGCTATAGCACGGGTTCTCCAGTACAACGGAATCGCCAGGCTCAATGAGCAGCATGGCGAGGAGAGCAAGGGCGGAGCTAGAGCCGCTCGTAATGACCACATCCTCCGGCAGAGCTGCGATGCCTCTCTCCCGTCTGAGCTCATGCGCAATCGCTTGACGCAGAGGCAGGTGACCTTCGGCTTGGTACTCGTCCTCAGACTGCCGTTCCACCAGGCGGCGAATCTCGTTATACATCACTCGCTTCCAATCTGCTGAAGGGAAGGCCTCAGGGTCTAGCTGTCCGCTCCGGAAGTCAGCGAGGATAGCGGCTGGTCCTAATCCCCTTGGGATCGGGTGTGGAGAAGCTGCAGCAGGCAGCCGCTTAGCCCATGAAGAGAGCGGGATGCTCTCGTCATCGATGGTCATCGTGCTGCGCTGTCGCTCTGGCACTGTATCTGCTGCAAGCAGCTCTGGCATCCGATAAGAGGCATATGTGCCGCTCCCCCGCTCCATGCGAACGTAACCTTCCGCATAGAGCATATCGAATGCCGCTGTAACGGATCCCCGCGACACGCTGTACTCCGCTGCGAGCTGCCTGGATGAAGGCAGCTTATCCCCCTCATTCAGGCTGCCTGTCCGTATAGCCTCGCGTAAGGTCAGGTACAAGGCGTCTGCCTTACTGCTGCCCTCAGCCAATCGTTGCTCATAGCTAAGCTGGAGATTCATGGTTGTTCCTCGCTTTATTTTCACATGGATGATTATAGAATAGTCTCAGTTGACTGGTTCCTATTATACCGACTTCCGACTCGCCCATCTAGAAGTGGACTATTAATTATGAATAGAAGTGGATCTTGGAACAGTCCACTCTTCCCCTTATCCTAGTGAGAGACGTACCATTGGTGAGAGGAAGAGAGATGATGATGATGCGCAGATCAGAATTCCAGGTGGAGGATGCCGCGGAGATTGAGCAATTCCTGCAGGAGATGTCATTCGGACATCTAGCTGCTGTCGGAGCGGATGGCTGGCCGACGCTAACCCCGCTGAACTATGCCTATGTAGGCGGGAAGGTGTATCTGCATGGCAGCCGCGCGGGGGAGAAGATGAGGACGATCGCGGCAGATGGGCGCGTGACCTTCTCCGTAGCGAAGGAATATGCCATTCTGCCGTCGTATTACACCGATCCGCTGCTTGCTTGCCCGGCCACCGCCTACTTCAAGTCGGTCCTATTCTACGGCCATGCAGTCGTAGTCGAGGATCTTGAGGAGAAGGCTGCTGCGTTCGAAGGACTGATGAGGAAGCTCCAGCCCGAAGGTGGCTATAAGACCATTACGGCAGATGACCGTGATTACCGAGGGCAGCTGAAGGGGGTCGCAGTCATTCGAATTGATGCAGAGCGAGTGTCAGCCAAGTTCAAGTTCGGTCAGAACCTGACTGAGCCTATGAGGGAGAGCATTCAGAGCGAGCTCCTGCAGCGCGGACGCGAACATGACGAGGAGACTGCCGAGCTGATGCGGCGGTATTGTCCTCATCACCAGGAGTAGGTAGTTTTTTTGGGGGGAGAGGCGGCGGGTGAGCGGGCGTACGGGCGGGCTTAGGTACATGTTTGCACCTAAGCCGGCTCATCTGCGTTTGCTTGCACTGAATTACGTGTATCATTGCACCTATACCGGCTCGCCTGCACTCGCTGGCACCTAATTAGGTGCATTTTTGGTTACTGCTTTGTTACCTTTAGGACCTATATTGTCTACGAAGCGCTGAGTGGACATTTTGATATTGGTCAGCTAGAGAGCTCATGCGAGCGTAGATAGGGTATAAATTGCACTTATTGGTCACCTAGAGAGCTCATGCGAGCGTAGATAAGGTATAAATTGCACCTATTGGTCAGCTAGCGAGGTGATGCGAGTGTAGATAGGGTATAAATTGCACTTATTGGTCACCTAGAGAGCTCATGCGGGCGTAGATAAGGTATAAATTGCACCTATTGGTCAGCTAGCGAGGTGATGCGAGCGTAGATAGGGTATAAATTGCACGTATTGGTCAGCTAGAGAGCTCATGCGAACGTAGATAGGGTATAAATTGCACTTATTGGTTAGCGAGCGAGCTCATGCGAGTGTAGATAGGGTATAAATTGCACTTATTGGTCACCTAGAGAGTTCATGCGGACGTAGATAGGGTATAAATTGCACTTATTGGTCAGCTAGCGAGGTGATGCGAGCGTAGATAGGGTATAAATTGCACTTATTGGTCAGCTAGCGAGGTGATGCGAGCGTAGATAGGGTATAAATTGCACTTATTGGTCACCTAGAGAGCTCATGCGGGCGTAGATAGGGTATAAATTGCACCTATAGGTCCTACCAGAGAATTGAGCCTCTATCTACCATCGGAGGATTAGCGCTGAGCAATTCAGGGGCATTGCCTCTCAGCCCAATCCAGATAAGGCTAGTCCGGAGCGGGTAGAGTCGCGTTCGCACCTCTACCCGCTCCGCCCCCTTAATACCTCCCCGTCACCATCTTCTTCCGGGTGTAGAACTCCACGCCATCCCTGCCGTTCGCATGGAGGTCGCCGTAGAATGACTTCTTCGCCCCGGAGAAGGGGAAGAAGGCCATCGGCGCCGGCACGCCTAGGTTAACGCCGATCATACCGGCATCAATCTCCTCGCGGAACCGCCGAATGACCCCCGCATCTCTCGTGTAGATGCAGGCTCCGTTCGCGAACTCCGAAGCATTAGCGAGGGCAATAGCGTCCTCCAAGCTGTCCGCCCGAGCAACAGACAGCACCGGAGCGAAGATCTCGTCCCGCCAGATCCGCATCGTAGATGTCACGCCGTCGAAGATCGTCGGCCCGACGAAGTAACCCCCTGACTGCTCCAACGCACCAACCTGCCGCCCATCCAGCACCAGCTTCGCTCCCTCCTCCACACCAGCGTCAATATACGCCAGCGTCCGTTCCTTATGCCCTCCCCGAATGACCGGTCCGAGCGCCACTCCGTCCTCAAGCCCATCTCCAATCTGCAGCGACGCGGCCCGGCTGCGGAGCCTTGCAATCAGCTCATCAGCCACATCGCCCACCGCAACGACGACAGCGCAGGCCATACATCGCTCGCCTGCTGAACCGAACGCTGCGCTCACAATCTCCTTCACCGCTAGGTCGAGATCGGCGTCCGGCATAACGATGGAATGGTTCTTCGCCCCGCCTAATGCCTGCACCCGCTTCCCGCTCGCCGCCGCCGTCTTGTACACATACTCCGCCACCGGCTGCGACCCGACGAAGGATACCGCCGCAATCCCCTCGTTCGCCAGCAGTTCATTCACGACATCATGCGCGCCGTGTACCACATTCAGTACACCTGCCGGCAATCCTGCTTCCTCCAGCAGCTCAGCCAGCCGCTGAGCCAGCAGCGGCGTGCGCTCCGAAGGCTTCAGGATGAACGTATTGCCGCAAGCAATCGCGAGCGGGAACATCCAGCAGGGCACCATCATCGGGAAGTTGAACGGTGTAATGCCTGCCACTACCCCGAGCGGATAGCGGTACATAGCGGACTCCAGCCCAGAAGCAATGTCCGGCAGCACGCTCCCCATGAGCAGCGTCGGCGCCCCGCACGCGAACTCCACGCATTCAATCCCCCGCAGCACTTCCCCATGCGCTTCCGTGTAGCTCTTGCCGTTCTCTCGCGTAATGAGCCGGGCTAGCTCCTCCCAATGCTCAACCAGCAGCTGCTGATAGGCGAATAACACCCGCGCCCGCCTGGGCACCGGCACAGCCCGCCACTCATGATAAGCCTCAGCAGCCGCAGCGACTGCCGCCTTCACATCCTCCGCCGTCGAATACGGCACGTACGCGAGCACTTCCCCGGTTGCGGGATTCGGCACCTCATCCTGCCTGTCCCCTCCTGCGTGGGCCCACTGTCCGCCGATATAGTTGCGCAATACTGGAATGGCCACCGCTCTCAGCTCCTTTTTTCACACACACAATCACACCATATACGTTGTCTTCCACTATATTCGCAGAACCCCCATTCCAATCCTCCGCCTCGCGCAAAAAAAAGCACCCAACAGACCCCATCATCTGCTAGCTGCTTCTCTATATCAATCACCGAATCTCCGACGGATTCCGCCCTGTATACTGCTTGAATTGACGGCTGAAGAAGAAAATATCCCGGTAGCCCAGCGCATCCGCCACCTCCGTCACGTTCATCCCGGTATGCATGAGCAGATGCTGAGCGCGCTCGATTCGAGTTCGAATCATATACGTCTGCACCGACATGCCGATCAGCTCCTTGAACTTAATGGAGAAGTAACGCGGCGACAGCTGCGCCCGCATGGCGAGGTCCTCCACCCGATGCGCGATGCTCGGATTCTGCCTGACGAAGTTCGCTACTTCATGAATCGCCTCGGTCAGCTGGTTGCTGGCCTTCCGCTCGACTGGAGCCTGCCTGTCCTCCCTCAGCAGGTGAATGAGCAGCTGCTTCAGCACCAGCTGTGCCTCTTCCTCCGCCGCATACGTCTGCACGAGGAACAGCCGCACATAGCGCGACAGCAAGTACTCGAAGTCTACGGTGTCGGTCAGCACCCGATAGCTCTTCGGAACCTCATGAACCTCCTCCCTCGTTGCAAAATGAATATAAGTCAGAACGAGCGGCTTCTGCGGGTGATGAGTAGCGCTCGTGAAGTCCCCAGGCCGGAACAAGAAGCAGCTTCCCTTGCCTACGGAGTATGTCTCTCCATTCAGCTCCAGCTGGCCCTCTCCGCTCCATACATAGAATAGATCATAATTGGCCAACGGCTTCTCTCGCTTCTGCCACTTCCAAGCAGGCTCGCACACGATCTTCGCGAAGGCCGGAAGCAGCTCCAGCGAGGTTGGCGGTAGGTGCAGCATAGGCGGCTCCTCCTTCCTTGCATGAACAATATGCCGTCATCATACAACACCTGTTAAGAGTCAAGCAAGACGAGCCGAAGTATCATGAAAAAAATTGATTCTGAATCGTCTTCTTTGTTAAAAAAATGTTATAATAGCACCCGAACCTACTCATCATTGATGAACAAAATATAATCGAATGATCTCGGAAGGATGAATGAAGTCTATGAACCCACTTGCCAAGCAGTTAAATGAGACGCTCGAAGCTGATAACCCGAACGTCCACGCGATGTTGTCCAACCTGGGCAGAGCGATTTATTTTCCGAAGGAAGGCATTCTAAGCCAATCCGCTGAAGCGAAGGCGAAGGCGAAGAAGTTCAATGCTACAATCGGAATTGCGACAGAGGGCGGGCAGCCGATGCACCTCAAAGTGATTCAAGACACTCTAAGCGCCTACAATCCGAAGGATCTATATGAATATGCGCCGCCAGCGGGCAAGCCCGAGCTGCGCACCGCTTGGCGCGAGAAGATGATTAAGGAGAACCCGTCGATCGCCGGCAAGAGCTTCAGCAATCCGGTCGTGACCAATGCGCTGACTCATGGCCTTAGCATCGTGGCTGACTTGTTCGCAGATGCTGGAGACGCGGTTGTCATTCCTGACAAAAACTGGGAGAACTACGAGCTGACCTTCGGCGTCCGCCGCGGAGCCGAGATCGTGGAATACCCGCTCTACAACGAGGAATCCCGCTTCAACAGTGCCGGCCTGCGCGAAGCGCTGCTCGCTCAGAAGGGCAAGGGCAAGGCGATCGTTGTGCTGAACTTCCCGAACAATCCGACCGGTTATACGCCAACTTCTAAGGAAGGCGATGAGATCGTTGCCGCCATCCGCGATGCAGCGGAAGCTGGTATCAACGTTGTAGCAGTAACCGACGATGCTTACTTCGGACTATTCTTCGAGGATTCTCTCTATGAATCGCTGTTCGGCAAGCTGGCTGACCTTCACCCGCGCGTGCTGGCTGTGAAGGTAGACGGTGCTACGAAGGAAGAGTACGTCTGGGGCTTCCGCGTTGGCTTCATCACCTACGCATCGTCATCCGCCTCTACTCTGAACGTGCTGGAACAGAAGACGCTGGGCATCATTCGCGCCACGATCTCCTCTGGTCCGCATCCGTCACAGACGTTCGTGCTCCGCGCTCTGCAATCGCCCGACTTCGATCTGCAGAAGGCCGAGAAGTACGAGATCATGCGCGCTCGCGCCGTGCTGGTCAAGTCGCTGCTCGACAGCGGCCGCTACGGCGATGTATGGGGCTACTACCCGTTCAACTCCGGCTACTTCATGTGCTTGAAGCTGAAGGAAGTATCCGCGGAGGCGGTTCGCTCGCACCTGCTGAACGAGTACGGCATCGGCACGATCGCCCTAGGCGAGACCGACCTGCGCGTCGCCTTCTCCTGCATCGAAGAAGCGAACCTCGAAGAGCTGTTCGACACGATCTACAAGGCGGTTAACGAGGTTAGTTCTAGGGTTGGTTAATATCAAGGAATAGGTAAAAGCCGCAAAAGCTTCGTATGAGCTTCTTGCGGCTTTTTCTTTTTGCGTTAATATTACCTTATCCATTCTAAGGTGTGTATTTCCTAGGAGCAAGAGTAGTGATGTCTTTTTTCCACCAGTATAAATCTTCAAAATATATGGTTCCACTCCAATGCTCCGGAGATTCGTGGTAAAGCCGTAGACAGCTTGCCTTACTACTGGGGAGCTGCGTTACCTACGTAACGGATCTGAGGCAGTTCCCGCTCCACCGGCCATACCATCCGGTACGGAATGCCTGGCCATACGTCGAAGAAGTTGTCAGGCAGCTCCTCTTCACCATCCAGGTCAATACATACAGCCCAAGCGAAGTTATCGCTAGTGAAGCTGATGAAGCCATCCTCACGCGTTACCTCCACCTTGGGGGAAGGCCACTGGAGCTCGCGATACAACGGCAGGATCAACCGATTCCTCGCTGCTATGGTCCCTTCATTAAGGAGCGTGGCATGAGCTGCACTGCTTAATCCACCCTCCTGCTCCCAGGCAGCAGCATCGAAGGAGGCAAGAATCGTAGAGGCATTCGGTTGTAATAGGACTGACGTCTCTTCCATGTAAGGTCGATCTCCATCCCAGGTCATGATGCCGTAGGACAGGCTGCCCTGCAGAGGCTCCATCGTATCGTTCACCCCGTAGATGACGACCCGGCTCTGCTCCAAGGTCAGGACAAGACGAATCGGCGCGAACGCCCGCTTGACGGGATAGAATGAAGGTGTCCTGCGCAGATAATAATCAACCACCGTCCAGCTTCGCGTAGCCGGCCAGCAATCATTGAACATCCAGAAGACCGCCGCAGCGCAATCATATTTTCTCCTGCGGAAGTTGTCGATGTATGCGGTCAATGCCTCCCCCTGCAGAGCACCAGCATAATAACAGAACTGCTCAACGGTCATACGGCGGGGATCTATACCGAGCCATTCCTCGATAATCCGATCCGGCGAAGGCCGCTCATACCATTGCTCCACGGAGTTATCATGATAGATCCAGGAGAAGGAGCCGGGATACTGCTGTCCTTCCGTCAAGCAAGCGTGCATGGTCGGCAGACTGGTGGAGCCCAGCAGCCCTCCTTCATTCGGGAAGCGGCATTCCATATCTCGGTACTGTCGGAAGTCTACATTCTGGAATCCGACCCCCCATGGATGCTGATCCCCTTCCTGTGAATCCCAAGGGTTAGGGCTATCCGGCGAGTAGGGGCTAGTCGGATGATAATACCTGTCCGGATCCTCCTGCTGAAGAATACCTGGAATGACCTTGTGAAATAATGCGTAGTCTGTATCAATGAACCCCTCTGCGCGTCCGAAGGTCAATGCCTCCACTTCATTATTCCCGCACCACATGGCAAGGCTCGGATGACCGGCAAGCCGCCGGATCTGGAAGCGTACCTCCTCCTTGACACTTGCCAGGAATGCGGCATCCTGGGCAGGATAATTAGCGCAAGCGAACATGAAGTCTTGCCAGACAAGAATCCCCATGCGATCACACAAGGCGTAGAACTCATCACTCTCATACAACCCGCCTCCCCATACCCGAAGCAGATTCATCCCCGCCTCCAACGCCAGTTCGATCAATCTCTCATAACGAGGCGTGTCAATTCTTGTGAAAATAATGTCAGCAGGAACCAGGTTAGCCCCCTTGGCAAACACCGCCCGACCGTTCACCTCAAGAATAAAATAACGCCCACGGCGTGGATGCTTTGACTGATTGATCCGGATCGATCGGAAGCCAATCTGCTGCTCTCGGCTATTAAGCAGCTGTCCACCAGCCCATACCTCGACATTGACCTTATATAACCTCTGCTCTCCTTGCCCAACAGGCCACCAGAGTTCAGGATTCGCAACCTCCACCTGCAGCTCCACACGCTGCTCACCGCTGCCAACCTGGAAGACACGTTCGAATTGCAGCCCTCCATCTTCAAGATGAATTCGAACGGCGAGATCCGCTTCCCCTTCTTGCAGGTTACTTAGAAGGATAGAGGCAGTAACAGATCCCTCGCTGTAATCCTCACTTACTCCGGAGCGAATGGCTATATTGTGTATCATCACCCGGTCTGCCCATTCCAGGAATACACTCTGATGAATTCCTACATTAAGCAGCCTTGGCGACCAATCCCAGCTGAATGAGCTCTGCGGCTTGCGCAGCCACATACGCTTGGTTAGCTGCTCCGCTTCCATAGCCGTAACGTAGTATGGCTCCAGCGGCTTCTCCGCGACGGAATGCAAGCCGCTGCTTAGCGTAACCGTTAGTACATTGTCACCCTCCTGAATGGCAGAAGTAACCTCCAGCCTACAGGGCAAGTAATAGTTAGCATGCTTGCCAACCAGCTTGCCGTTCACATATATGGTCGCATCGTAATCAAGTCCCTCGAATCTGAGCCAGACCCGCTGTCCTGCTGCTTCCTCCGGAAGGGTGAACACCCTCCGATAGCTCCAGAACGATTCCTCCACCCAGCGTGCATGAAGACTGTTCAGGCCGATGGTTGGCTCCTCCAGCAGTCCCAGCTTGATCAGCTCCTGATGCACCTCACCCGGTACGGTCGCCGGCATCCACTTGACCGCATCATAATACTCGGACGCATGATGGGCACGCCCCCCGCGTTGTCCATCTGCCCAGCGCAGCTGCCAATCCTGTCCATCGAGGCATACGCTGCCTCCTCTGTTACTGACTAGCTCCATCTCATAACATCTCCTCTTCTCCTGATTCCTTCATTGTAGCAATCGGAGATATGAAGTCGATGGATACGATAACTACAGATAGATAATATGTTGATTTTGTAATAAAATGAATAGATCTTCGGTTAAGGTGGGAAGTAGAATGCTTCGAATAATATCAGCCTATCACGATGTCGGGCCTAATTGGCATGAGAGGAACGGTCTGAGTTCCCATCTGTATGTTCTGTTGCTTATCACACATGGACAGTGCTTATTTGTTGTGAAGGGGCAATCCATCCGGCTGAAGAAGGGGGACCTGCTCTTCTTGCCCAAGGCTACACCCTGGGAGGGTCATAGTCTTCCGGATGAGTCACATCAGAAGTACAGCGTCGTATTTGACATGTCCGCCGATGCAGCAGAACAGTTCCCATTGCTTGCCTCTTCAAGCCACATTAGGCTGCATACCAGAAGCTATGAATATCTGCACCATCGCTTCGGCTACTTAGTGCAGAACTGGTTCGGGAGGCTGCCGAATTACGTGGAGCTGACTTGCGCGGTCGTGTGGGAGCTGCTTGCGCTTGTGCATCGGGAGCTTCACACCGAAGGCCAATCCACTAAGCGGCTGAAGACCGTTCAGAGAGTACAGGAATATATTCAGGAGCATTATCGGTCGTCCCTAACGATTAGAGAGCTTGCCCAAGTGGCTGAGCGCAGTCCCAGCCACCTGGTGAGAATGTTTCGTGAGGTCACCGGGCTCACCCCGATGGACTACTTGCATGGGATCCGGATTGCCCACGGACGGGAGCTGCTCTTGAACACCAGCAGCAGTATGGCTTCGATTGCTGAATATTTGGGCTATTGCGACGCCTCGTATTTCAATCGCGTATTTAAGCGTATGATAGGTATGCCCCCTTCCTCGCTGCGCAATTAAGCTTAGATTATCTCCTTAAGCCCATAACACAATGGAGCCGTCCAGAAGTAGATTCTACTTCGAAGGACGGCTCCATAGATGGTCGATCTCTATTCCTTAGAGAGGTTGCTCCTAATATATAACCTAGAGCTTACAGGTACACAGGCTTCACACATACCGGCTTAGACACCTCAAGACTATGACCCGTATAGGTCAGCTTGCCCGAGTCGCGGTCTACGCGGAAAGTTGTAATATTGTTCGTATCGCGGTTAGCAGCTAGGAGCCAGTGTCCGCCCGGCGTCAAGGCGAAGTGCCTTGGATGCTTGCCCTCCACAGATATATGCTGGATCACCGTCAGTCTGCCCGAGCTCTCCTCTACCGCATACACCACGATGCTGTCATGCCCGCGGTTAGAGCCATAGACGAACCGCCCATCCTCGGAGATCGTAATCTCCGCAGTGCCGTTCTCCCCTTGATAACCCTCTGGCAGAGTGGACAGCGTCTGAAGCTCTGACAGCTTGCCTTCCGCAGCATCGTAGGAGAAGGCGGTCACCGTTGAATTCAATTCATTGATTACATAAGCGTATCGCCCGCTTGGGTGGAAGACGAGATGCCGCGGCCCTGCACCAGCGGCTACGCGAGCATCCGATACAGGAACGAGCTTGTTCTGCTCCTTGTCAATGCGGTAGGTGCGCACAATGTCCAAGCCAAGATCCTGTACGAGCAGATATCGGCCATCCGGACTGAAGAACGCGGAATGCGGATGCGGCCGATCTTGATTCGGATGCACGCTGCTCCCTTCATGCTGCTGTACATCAAGCAGCGAGCCAATCTCGCCGTCAGCAGTCAGCTCAGACAGTCCAACCATACCGGCATGATAGCTGGTTACAATGATATACTTGCTGTCTGTATCCCTCTGAATGTGGCAAGTAGGACCATTCACTGTACCGGTTATCCCAAGGAGCTTCAGCTTGCCATCTTCAGCGATTTCGTATGCAGCGGCTTCGCCTGTTTTCTTCCCGTCTGCGGTCAGCCCCTCGGAGATCGCATACAACCTGCTGTTGTCTGTATCTACATTAACGAAGGTTGGATTGCGCAGCCCCTCATACCCATTCAATACCGTCAACTTGCCTGTCTCTTCATCTAGTGCAATGGAATATACACCACTCTGATTCAGCTCCGCATAGGAGCCAGCGAATACGATTAATTTTGGATTGCCCACTTGCATTCCCTCCATTCATTCCCACTTAGCTTATCAAGTTCAGCTTCATTTGACAAATGGGGAGGGTGCGCGTCCACCTGCTTCTCTACTGCTCCGGCCTTACCCGATTGAAGCCTGTATTGAAATCATCTGAGGCTGAACCAATCTGATACGCTCTGATCTGATCGGTATGAATCGTTCGCTGGGTCGTGCTGTTGCTCCAGTATGCACCAAGTGTGAAGTTGGGAGCCATCACCTCATCGCCTTCCTTGTTGCTCCCTACTTGGTACATATCGAACCAAGTTCGTCCATAATAGTTAAGAACTTGCTTATACCCACCGCCGTTCTCAGCCATCCAGATTTTAATAAACCCATCCGTTGTGTGACGGAACTTGGCATGAATGACGACGTCCGTCCACACTCCTGGAGTAAACGGGATTAACGGAATCCGATCGCTAATTAATCCGGCACAGGATGCTTTGGCTGGATCCTGATGCTGAAGCTCATACGTCCAATATCCATTATCCAGCATGAGATGATGACCAGAGCCACCATAACCCGACATCTCGCAATTGGCTTTCGTGTAAGGCGGAACCACTAGATTGCTGAACCTCCATTGCCCAACAATGGTGGATAAGGAACTACTGTAAGTTCCGTCATTTGGGATATAGTAAGACATACCGTACCAGTAATTGTTAGTCTTCGCATCGTATTGATTCCAGCTGTTGTCATCTATCTCAGCTCGCTTGGGGCTTCCGGAAGTGACATGCTGGAACGAATGAGTGCCTCCTCTGACAAGATTGGTAACAGGTGTTATGGATGAACTTCCCTGTAAGACGGTGGTGAAAGTCCCGATATTGTCCAATGCACTCTCAATGATCGTGCCGGGACCTGCGCTTAAGCTCATCACACGTACATCATCGAACTTGCTGTCTCCGTATACCGAGATTAGTCCAGCTTTGCCGCTAGTTATCGCACCATTATTAATAGACAATTCCTGGTAACCGTTTACAAACAACTTTATATTCGTTCCGTTCATCTCTAATCGGAAGGAATACCACTTGTTCGAGCTCATCGTATAGGGCTTGCTCGCCAAGGTAGCCATCGTGCCTCCCGACTTCACCTTAATTCGAAGCTCTCCGGGCGATTCATACCCGACCAAATAATAATTATCGGTATTCCGATACCTGCCCAGCAGACCAATGGTTCTATACGTGTTATCCCCCCATGCGTTCACCATGACCTTGGACTCCACAGCATAGTTCGTCCAGCTGCTCTCTCCTACTGTCGCTCTGGATAATGAATCGGTCGGTGCTGTATCGTACACCTTGGTTCCTTCTGTCTGAATTCCCCAGCTCCCCGTCACAATAGAGAATTCGTTCGCTGTATTATCCTCGAAGCTCTCGTAATACGGCAAGCTCACAGCAGCATTCACCGCACCTTGCTGAAGGCTTGTGCTCGCTAACAGGACTGACAACGCCAGTAGCACCATCATGCTTGCACCTCTTTTGGTCAAAGCGTTCATTAATTCAACTCCTCTTCTCCATTTTTGTATACGCTTACACATCCATTTTACATGTTTCCTTTATAAGCACTCTTAGAGAATGTTTGGACAAACATTAGAGGATGTTTGGATGTTTGGGAAGGATTGGATGGTCTTAGCCAATTATGCCCCTGCTATGGCCGATTTCCCTTCTGATACTCCTTCGGCAGCATGCCGGTTTTTTTCTTAAATATACGCAGGAAGCTTGTATATTCGTTGAAGCCGCATCGCATACAGGCTTCCAATACGCTGCTTCCCTCTGCTAGATGCCTCTTAGCGAGCGAGATCCGCTTGGTCATGATATATTCATGAACCGTGCTGCCCGTATACTCCTTGAATTGTCTGAGCAGGTGGTACTTGTTGACATAGAAGCGATTCTGCAGCAGCTCAAGCGACAAGTCCTCATGGATATGCAGATCAATATAATCGAGGATCGGCGTAAGCTTGTGATGCAGCGCAAGCGCAGGTTCAATCGGCTTCTGGCTCAGATAGATTCGATTAATTGCGACGAGCAGCTCCAGCATGCAGCTCAGCTTCAAGATGGCCGTCCCGCTTGCGCCGCTGCGCATCAAGGTTCCGTACTTCATGAACAGTTCCATGACCTGCGAGGTTTCCTTGACGGTGAGCTTGAGCTTATTCTTCTGGCCAAGCGGACGGTTGTAGAAGCAGGCAAGCGGATCCATCCCCTCTGTGACAAATGGCTTGAACAGCAGCGGATCGAATTCAATCGTCACCCGCTCATAGGTTACGTCCGAGTTGAAGGACGGCTTATGAATCTCATGCTCATTGGTCAGAATCAGATCCCCGTATTGAAGCGAATACGCCGTCTTCTCAACAAAATAGCGTACATCCCCCTGAATGAGAAAATAAATTTCGCACCCCGCGTGCAAGTGAAAGTCAATCTTTTGAACGGATTTCGTAGCATGTAGATATTTTATGCTCTGATCAATCTGCTCCAGGCTCTGACTAAGCAAGGGTACCACCTCCATTGACCGCTTATGAACAGCAAGATTTGCAAGTTATGCAGCAATAATCACCAAGATATAGCTTATCCTCACAGCATACAATGAAAAGGAAAAGAAGTCATACTTATTTTTTTGTCAAGGAGGATTCGCTTCTATATGAGTACACGATTAAAGGTGGGATTGATCGGCCTTGGAGCGATCGGAGCCGGCATGCACGTCAAGTACTTGGACGACCTGCCCAGCGTAGAGCTGACCGGTGTGTGTGACCAGGTTAAGGAGAAGGCAGATCAGATCGCAGAGCAATATCGCACTACAGCCTTCTATGACTACAAAGAGCTGTATGAGAAGGCCGACCTTGATGTAGTCATCCTGGCCGTTCCTCACTATGATCATCCTAAGCTTGCAGTTGAAGCCTTCAAGCGAGGCATTCACGTCCTGTGCGAGAAGCCGATTGCCGTCCATCTGAACGATGCTCGAATGATGACAGAGGCTTACGAGGAAGCCAGGAAGCAATATCCGAAGCTCCAATTCGGCCTCATGTTCCAGGAGCGCACGCTGCCATTCTATCGGAAGGTCAAGGAGATCGTGGCAAGCGGACAGCTCGGCCGATTAACAAGAGCAACCTGGATTCATACAGCCTGGTTCCGCTCTCAGATCTATTATGACAGCGGGGACTGGCGTGCAACCTGGGCTGGAGAAGGCGGCGGCATACTAACCAATCAATGTCCGCATACACTCGATATGTACCAGTGGCTGTTCGGACTCCCAGCGCGCATTGCTGGTCATGCACACATTGGCAAATACCATAACATAGAGGTAGAGGATGAGGTTACGGCTTACTTCGAGCATGAGAACGGGATGATTGGCCACCTGGTCGCAACGACTGCCGAGATTCCAGGCACCAACCGTCTTGAGATTATCGGCGAGTATGGCAAGCTGGTGCTGGAGGAAGGGGAGATTACGCTTCACAAGAATCCGGAGTCCATGCTGAAGTACTCTCAGGAGACAACGCATAGATTCAGCCAGATGACAGCTGAGAAGTCTATCGTGCCTTATGACAAGGATGCTCCGGCCGGTCACCAGGTTGTAGCGGAGGCCTTCTTCCATCGTATTCAGAACGGCGACAGCCATGAGCTCATTGCCGAAGGCTGGGAAGGCGAACGTTCCCTCGTACTGGCTAACGGTATTATGCTGTCCAGCTTCCAGGACCGTACCATTCAAGTACCAATCGATGCCGATGCCTATGAAGCCAAGCTGAAGGAGCTTGCAAGCCAGTCCACCTATGTTAAGGATGTATCGGCAGCCGCAGCTGCCAATGAAGATCTGTCGAAGTCATTCGGCAGCCTATAAGGAGACGACAACAGATGACAATGACCATTACATGCTTCGCAGACGAGATCTCATCCGAGCTTACTGAACAGCTGGATGTGCTGGCCGAAGTGGGCGTATCCCACCTGGAGATTCGTAATGTATGGGGCAAAAATGTTCTAGCCCTGACTGATGAGGAGCTCTCACGCATCTCAGCTATGCTGAAGGAACGCGGCTTCCGGGTATCTTCGATTGGATCCCCTATTGGAAAATACCCGATCACAGAGCCGTTCGAAGCTCAGCTCACAGCGATGGATAGAGCTGTTGCTGCAGCCAAGAAGCTGGAGACGGCCTATATCCGCATCTTCTCTTACTTCATTCCGGAAGGCGAGGACCGGAATATTCTTCTGAAGGAAGCGTTAGACCGGATGAAGCAGCTTGCGCAGACAGCCGAGAAGAACGGCGTTGTGCTCATTCTTGAGAATGACAGCGGTCTCTTCGGAACCACTCCTGAAGAATGTGTGGAGATCTTCAACCATTGTGATTCCAGCAGCCTCTGTGCCGCATTCGATGCAGGCAACTATGTCATAGAGGGCGTTAAGCCGATGGACGAAGCCTATCCGAAGATCTCCCCATATCTTGAATATGTGCATGTGAAGGATGCTACGAAGGAGCCCCGTCTGTTCGTCCCTGCCGGCAAGGGCGAAGGGCAGCTTGAGGAGCTGTTGCTTGCACTGAATGAGAAGAACTTCACTGGCTTCCTCTCGGTCGAGCCGCATCTAGCGAAGTATCTTCCGGACGCCACCAACCCGGAGCGAGTCAAGACTGCCATTCAAGCGCTGCAGGGCATACTGGACAAGCATCAGATTGCGTGGCAATAGGCAGCCCCAATATGCGCCCCCTGATTACTCTCTCGCTGAAGCCATTACTCAGCTTCCATCTGTAAGCCCTTAAGTCGACATCATCTATGCAATGGCTGCTGCTATTAGCAAGCTAATCAACTGGCTCTATCACATGATGTTCTTAGTTAAAGCAGCCGTCCCCCGTCAATAGACGAGGGGCGGCTGCTTCTGTTGTGCCGTCCCCCGTCAATAGACGAGTGGCGGCTGCTTCTGTTGTAATTATGCTCATGACGTCTGTACGCCTGCCGGCCCTTACTCCCTCGGCTCCTCTCGGAGTGGTCTCGCTCCAGGAGGAATGTCTCCAGCTGCCGCCGGGATGAACCGGTTGTGGAAGGCACCCTCGTACCCGAACAGCGGGCCCAGCCAGCGGCTGGTTACCCTAACTTGAATTCGGAAGCATGCCGCCTCCTCGTCATACCACTCACACACCTCAGCCGTACCCGTCAACCACGATGGCCAGCGGAACTGCAGCAGCCCTTCATAGAATCGCTGCTCGCCGGAGCGAATTCGAATGCCCCCATTCGGCGCCGCGGTCACCTCCAGATCAACGGCCAGATGCTGCTTGCTGCCGAGGTAATCGACAATCTGCCCCCGCCCGGGGCTGTAGATCATGGTCGCATCGAAGCGGCGAAGCTTGCCCGGGAAGCTGAACTTGCGCAGCCAAGTGACCGTCTCGCGGCCATAGCTGTCTTGGTAGGCGTAATTTTCGATCGTGAAGGGTACTTCCTCTCCTCCCTCTGGGAACATGATATTCCTCTGAGCACCGATAAGCAGAGGCAGCGCCACGAGCTTCGAGAACCAGATTCGACGCATGACCCCCTCCCCAACCGCTGCCGTCTCATCCATGCTGCTGAAGCCGAATCGCTCCTGAATCTTCGGATGCAGCTGATTGAACCTCTCCCCTAGTGCAAGCTGATAGATGGACGTCATCTTAATCCCTCCCCTTCTTCGGTGCCGCTCGTCTGCAGCGTCTTGCGTCAGGCAAGCGTTCCATGGTCAGCTTCGCAATTAGGCATAATCCCAACATGGGAAGGCAGAGCGTAAGCGGGTTGAATGGTGCACCAATCCACTCCTCTATTCGGGGAGCAGAGGATAACGTCAACAGCAGAAGCAGAACCAGCTGCCCCCCATACACCCAAGCCTTCCGGTGCCATACTAGCGCAGCCGCACCAACGAGCATCTCCCCTGCGCCAATACAGCTCAGCACCCACTTGCCAGCACCCGGCCACACCCCCTGTAACATCGCAAGCTCTCCACCCTCGGGCCAGATCATCTTAGGAACAAGGCCTTCGTACAGCCACAGACTAGCCAGCACTAGGACGGCTATATAGTGAACGAGCGCCAACCGTATCGTCACCTTAGGGGGAAGATGATCCTCCAGCCAGATGCGAAGCAGGTCGAAGCTCCAAGCCGTTGCCCACCCGAACAGAGGACGGAAGATCAGCCGATCGAACGAGGTGCCAAGCGCTCCGAAGCGGGTCTCATAATCGTACTGAGTGGAGAAGGTCAGCTCCCCGCCCTCAGCCGCTTCATATCGCCAGTACCCGCCGCCTTCCCGAATGAGCGACAATCTCTGCTCTGAGCCGAACTTCAGCGTGGAGAGTCGCGTATGTTCATCCAGCTGCTGGTGAGCCTTCGTCTCCCCTGTCCCAGCGATGGCCAGACCGAATCCGATTCGGGTTCGGTATAGGAATCGCTGAACAGGCTCCGAAGCCCGCCGCGGCAAGTAGAGAATATCTGTGAACCGGAGATCCCATTGCACATGAAGATCGGGGTTCTGCGTATGAGACCAGAGAGTATCCATATCCGATGCCATCCCGATCTCAACATAGATTGGCTTGCTCTTCCTCTTCGTCATGGATGAACCTCCCAACAGTTGCCTCTGCTCTTAGCAGGCACGATTCTCTCTGCCCGAACCATCCGTACCTCCGAGCAGCTATCCCTTCGTAGATTCGTTCACGAACACATCGAGGAACGAGGATCGCGGCAAGGGCAATCGCCGACCATGGCCCGTCCAGCATACGCAGCGCCCGAATCGCTGCCTCCGACTTTGTGTAATAGACGCCATCTTGAATCATGACGAAGGTATTCCTGTCATCCAGCGGCATTCCGCCTTCCCTTAGCAGCCGCTGTCCTGCCTTCGATTGTAAGGTGCCGAATCGAATTCGTTCTCTTCGATCACGAAGAATAACGAATCTAGTTACTCCATGACATAACTCACAATCTCCATCTATGAGCATAATTGTCATATGTCTTCCCTCTCTTCTGCCCTTATCTTACCAAGTGCAGGAGGGGCTGCTAAGTTCCAACTATTGTAGAAGGCATAGAGAAGGGGGTACTACGTGTCGTAGTACCCCCTTCATTCCCGTTCAGCCGGCTCGATGCCGCGGCGACTCACCTTGTCCACCGCTTCCTTCGAGCTTCGAACGCCGAGCTTCTTCAGCATCTTGTTCACTTGGTTCTTGAGCGTGCTCTCTGCCTTGAACAGCTTCTTCTCAATCTGGGACTGCGTATAGCCCTCTTCGATTAGCTCGAACACTTCCCGCTCTGCATAAGTCAGCTCCTTCAGCTGCTCCTCCCGCTTCAGCCTCGCGAATTCCTTCAGCAGCGCCTCCATCGCCGTCGGATGGTGATAGGAGCTGCGGATGACGCCCGGCAGCTCCTTGAATTGCGACTTCTGTAGGTAATGAATGGCTCCGGCTGTGAAGGCCAAGGTCATCGTATGCTCATCCTGAACGGAAGTGAGCATGATGATCTTCGCTGGATGGATCCGATGCAGCTCCATCGCAGTGGAGATACCCTCCATCCCATTCGCCGTCAGCTGGATATCCATCAATACGACGTCGAAGCTCAGCGTACGAGCCAGCTGAAGGGCTTCCCCCGCTTCGGTAGCCGCTCCTATCACGAGGATATCCTCCTCCCGGCTTAGATAGGAGGTGATTGCCTTGATCCAATCCGGGTCGTCCTCTACGATAAGTACACGTATCTGGTTCATGCCTTGTCCTCCTCCGGAGTATGAGGGACTAGTCTGCTCCTCTTCCAAGTCAGCTCCACGCTTGTTCCGCCGCCCTCTCTCATATGCAGCTCGACGCTTCCTCCGCCCTTCTTCATGACCTTATAGACATAGGACAGTCCAAGCCCGTAATTATACTTGCCATTCTTCGTGCTGTAGAACGGCTCTAACACCTTGCGCATCATAGCTGGCGGGATACCTGTCCCCGTATCGGCGATGGATAGGGTGACACCTGCCGAGCTTAGGATCTGAGAGATCAACAGAGTGCCGCCGCCTTCCATCGCTTCACAAGCATTGACGATAACGTTGCTGATCGCCTCCAGCAGATGGACCGGGTCGGCCAGGACGACCGCTTCCTGCATCGGACCGCGGCTTAGCGTAATATGGCGAGCGGCGAGCAGCTGTTCATGCTTCGTTAGAGATTGATCGACAATCTGCGAGAGTGTGCACGCCTCTTCCGTCCATACGATCTCCCTCGTCTGGCTATGAATGCGCGAGACCATAGCGAGCATATGCTCGGACGAATTCGCAATAATGTCCAGATGAGACATAGCCTCTGGATGGGCGGTCGACAGCTCATGCCTGATATTGTCCGCAGATATGGCAATCTTGCCAATCTCGTTCTTAATCGTATGATTGAGCAGGGCCGTTCCCGAACCCGCCGCCTCCATCGCGCTCTCGAGCGGATCGGACTCGAAGCGAAGCTTCACTCCAAGCACCCCGTACAGGAAGGTGAACAGCAGCCCCGCGGCCAGCGAATAGACGATGAACAGCGAGACATACTTGAAAAAATCAAACGATGGGTTCATCGCCCTCGCAATATTAATAAGAATGAGTACAGCTAAAATAGTAGGAGCGATTAGAATGAACGTAATCCCTCTGCTTCTCCTCCTCCGTTCATCGGTCTCTCGGACGAAGGAGTACAGTAAAAGGCTGCAGGAAGCCAGATAGTATGGCGCTGACCATAGGAGCAGCAGCATATAACGGGGCTCTTCGCCCGCGGCAGGAGGGTGCACCAGCACAGTCAGTGCTGGCGGCAGCAGGAGCAGCCACTGGAGCATGCCCGTCCGCGATAGCTGGCGAGGCACATGGCGCTGCCACGTGCGACGCCATATTCTTCGCGTAGCGGCTTGCTCGCCGTGCAGCACGGAGCCTTGCTCTGCTAGCTCGTTCGTGACAATTGGGGAGCTTCGCTTCGTCACAGGCTTCGAGGGCTCGCGGAAGCTCTTCTTGAAGTTCTGCCCTATGCTAGAGCGCCGTCTCCCCTGCCTCCTGCCCGCCATTAGGCCGGAGTAGACGATGCTGAACAGCAGAACGCCATAAGGGGTTAGCGTAAGGTTCAAGCCTTCTGCCCAAGCGGCTAGTCGGCTCAGCCCAGTTGTCTCCAATGGGTCTGCGAGCCCGCCGATAGAGGCAGCGGCCAAGAAGAACGCTGCCCACCGATTCGACTGACTGCGAATATTGCTTAGCAGCACAACCATGGCTGCCGTTAGCATAGCGAAGAAGTAATATAGCATATTACTTCTCCAGCCGCTTCGTCAGCGTGTAACGCCAGCTGTCTGATAAGGCGGGTACGTCTAGCAGACTGCGAATACGTGCTGCGTCTGCCTCCTTGTCATACATAATGAGGTTAGCTTCCTGAATAGACAGTGAGTTCGGGACCCGCTCCTGCAGATGGAGCTCATCTCCCTGTGCTGCGCTGCCTTCTTGAAGCACCCGGAAGTAGTACCCGGTATAGCCTGTCGTCTGGACGTAGAGCGGCAGCTTCGGCTGGCCCCACTTCACTGACAGCTTGAAGCAAGGCTGCCGAGGCTGGCTCACTTGTACGAGAGCGCTGCCGAGACGATAGATATCTCCTATGTAGACATGAGGCTCGAGGAGATGTTGGGTTGTGATATTTTCACCGAAGGCCCCTGGCGTCAGCTCTGCTCCAATCACCTCGCTCCAATGGGCATAATGCTCGGAAGGATAGACGCATACCGCCTTGTCTCTTCCGCCGTGATACTGCAAGTCCGCCTGCTCATCGCCATCGAAGTTAAGCAGAGTTAAGTTAATGGAACCTTCTGTCGGTTGCTTGTAGATGCCAGTCAGCAGCTGCTTGTTCTGATAAGTAACCGGTGCCTTGCGGCCGATGTTGATGGACAGCACCTTCGCTTGAATGCCTATGCTCATCTGGTCCTCCTTCATCAGGGTGGAAGTGTGAGTCAGCGCTTCTTCCGAAGGCAGACTGATTCCCCAATTATAGCAAATCGGCCAAGCTGAGGTATAATAAGAATTCAGGCATTCAGGCATGAACTAGATGAAGGTGCAGGAAGGAATGGTTAACTAATGGAGATTACCGATTACAGCGTGGAGCTGATTAAGGACCCATACGGTATCCTGTCAGGCAAGCGCTATGAATTCACATTGGATGTAGAGGTTGCAGAGGATGATGAGCTGTATACCGCGGCAGGACTGTATGTACGTGTTATCTTCCTAGTCGATGGTGAGCGGACAAGCCTCGTGAAGTGTGACATCTATGAGCGGAATACGGATAAGTATATCGACTACGGCGTAGAAGAGGAAGAGGAAGCGATGATCGAGGCGTTCTGCGTGGAGCATTATAAGGAAGCGGAGTAATCGCTCCTTAGTGGGCTTATTGTGCTGAGCCTAGCTCGCTTACTCAATGTGACTTAACGCGGATAATCCCCGTTAAGCCGTCCGGCACCAGCTTGGTGCACCCACTTAACAAGGAATATCCGCGTTAACTCCTACGAAGAGCTCTATACTAACCTGCTCACCGCGACTTAGCGCGGAAAATCCCCGTTAAGCCGTCCGGCACCAGCTAGGTGCACCGACTTAACAAGGAATATCCGCGTTAAACCGCCCCCACCCTGGACCCTCTACTCCTCGTCCAGATCCAACATCATCTTACGCCGCAGGCGACCCGGCCTGATTAGACAGATGTATACGATCGGCCAGACGAGCGCAACTGCCGGCGCCATATATTCCCCTTCCAGCAGCAAGGTCAACCCAAGCGGCAGCCACAGCAGCACTGAACAGACCAACATAGCGAAGCGATCGACTTCCACTACCGAGTCATGGCGTCTGCTCTCAGGGAGCGGATAGACATGCCGCCACACGGAGTACTGGTGCACCTGGCGAAGTGCGCTTAGCTGCAGCCCTGCAATCATGACGAACAAGGCATGTACCGCAGCAGCTCCCCAGCCGGACAGCGCAGCGGCATCCCCCAGCCAATAGATGACCAGCATGCCAAGCAGCAATAGGCGAATCAGCATGCCGCCGATCTCTGTCCTCACCAGCGTACTCGTGTACAGGTAATGGAACGTCTGCCTGCTCCCATACCGAACAAGCCGGTTCATCCACGACAGATAAGGCCTCTTCGCCGCGCGCGAAGGAAGTGTAGGCACATCAATGAACATGCCGTAGAACGTATAATAACGCCTGCGCGTCCCAGCTTCTTCCTCCATCAACCGTTCCCATGGAAAAGCATGCCTGCTTGGCAGCCGATACAGCACAGCCAACAGTGCGGCAACCAATAAGCCAAATAGTCCGGCCTTCCACAATGAGGCCTCCAGCAGAGCCGCAACGACCGCCCCCGTTCCTGCCCAGCGGAGCAGCCGCAGCACGATACGCCTATTCGGCCAGGCAAGCTCCCGCTCTATCCATGACCCCCGCAAGTTCCCCCATCTCAGCAGCAGCAATACGGCAGCCAGCTGCCAGCTAATCACCTCGCCATCCCCTTGCCGATAGATAGGCAGGTACAAGGCAGTTATGACAACGGTCAGCAGCACGACGAATACCGCTTGATTCCGCCGCCCAGCTCCCATATATTCGCCCATCTGCCCCTCGCGAGGCATGAGAAACACCATATCAGCATGAACAAGATACGTTCGCAGAGGGCTCCATGCCAGCACAGGAGTCAAGGCGATAATTCCCACCGCCGTCACTGGGAATGAGTCTGGCAAGTTCAGGATTAACGTCGTATACCCGATTGACCCCATGATGAGGCAGAGAATGACGAAGCCCGTGAACCCGCTCTGCGCCATGTACTGCAAGTAAGGTCTGGATTCCGTGAGCCAAGCTCGGGCCCGAGCTCCCCGCATATTCCGAAGAGAATCAGCGTCCACTGCTGTCCCCTCCAGTCACTAGGCGGTAGAAGGCCTCCTCCAGCGTACCGCCCCCAGCAGCACCAGCTCTCACTGAGCCAGCTCCACCATGAGCTCCATCCGCACTGGCACTGGCACTGGCACTGGCACTTTCACTGGTTTCACTGGCACCTGCACCCGCTCCTGCACCGCCAACCCGTGCAGCAGCCTGCTGCACCTCTGCCAGAGTGCCCTGGGCAACGATTCGACCATGATGCAGCACGATATAGCGGTCGCAATAGGCCTCCACCGTAGCCAGAATATGTGAGCTCATCAGGATGGCCGCTCCCTGGCGCTTAACCGCCACCAATCTCTCTAACAGAGATCGTATACCTAGCGGATCTAGTCCTAGGAACGGCTCATCAATAATATATAGCGACGGCTCCGAGAGCAGCGCATTCATAATCATAACCTTCTGCTTCATGCCCTTCGACAGATGGGACGCGAATGCTCGGCGCTTCGGCAGCATCTGGAACTCCTCCAGCAACCGCTCACTGCGATGCACATACGCGTCCTCATCGATCCCGTATGCCATCCCCGTCAGCCGCATATGCTCCTCCACCGTCAGTTCGTCGAACAGGACAGGTGTCTCAGGCACGTAAGCGAAGGCCGAGCGATAGCGGTCCGGGTCCTCCTCCAGCGTAACGCCTCCAACTGTGGAGCTCCCCTCTATCGGCTTCATTAGACCAAGAATATGCTTAATTGTCGTGCTTTTTCCAGCGCCGTTCAGTCCGATCAAGCCGACCATCTCACCGGCCTTCACCTCGAAGCTGAGATTATGCAGCACCGGTCTGCGCGGGCTGTATCCCCCCGTTAAGCCGCTAACTTGCAATATGGAACTCATCTTTTTCCCCACCTTAACCCGTATATTCTCATCGTCAACAACATTCCCTAAGCATAACCAACTTCTCATCCGGAATCAAAAAAAAAGAAGCAAAGCACCCCGTAACGGAGCGCCTTGCTTCACAGACATTCAAATTCTTACTTAATGGTGATGGACTTCACAATATTGTTCTCGCCCTTCACTTCAACGTTCTGTCCTTGTACCGGAATGCCGTTGATCGTAGCATTAGCATCCACGTTGTACACAACAGCCGTCGCTTGACCAGCCTTAAGGATGGATACCGTGCTTAGCTTGTTCTGTGCGTTCAAGGTGAAGCCGTTCAGCACGCCCGTCTCCGTGAAGGCAACCACAACTGGTGCTGGAGCTGTCACTTCAATGAACACCACTTTATTCTGATACGTGCGAACCAGCACTTGATCGTTAGCTGCAAGATCAGTCAGCGCAGATTTCTTGTCGTTTTTGAAAATAAATACATTAGGAGCAACATCCAGCGTCACTTCTGTGTTGTCAGCCTTAACCACAGTAATCTTGCCAGCTGCTGGAGCAGCCTTCAGCTTGCCTTCAATGGCATGTGCATCATGGTTCGGCATCTCGCTGTCGGTACGGTCAAGCAGGGCAGCGAGCTCAGCACGGGTAACCGGTTGGTTAGGACGGAAGGTCTTGTCCCCATATCCCGTAATAATGCCCTTCTGAATGGCTAACGCTACGTAACCTACAGAACCTGCCGGGATATTCTTCGCATCCTTGAAGTCCAGCTTCGTTCCGTTCAACGCCTTCGCTTCGTCCTCAAGCTTCAGAGCCTTAATGAGGATAGTAGCTGCCCATAGACGAGTCGCTTCCTTCTCAGGCTGAACATCTGTCTCGGTCTCGGTGAACAGATCGTTCTTAACCGCTACAGATACATAACCTACTGCCCAAGGGTATTTCTTCTCGATCTTGTCTGCATCACGGAAGTTCAGCTCCGCCCCCATCTCTGCGGCGGATTCCGCTTGCTCACGCAGACCCATCAGGCGAACAGCCGCTGTCAGTGTCTCGATGCGGGAGATTTTCTGGTTAGGCTTGAACGTGCCATCGGAATATCCGTTGAACACACCCTTGGAAGCAAGACGCATGATGTGCTCCAGTGCCCACTTCAGTTCCTCTTCGTCCTCGAAGTCTATATTGATCTTGATTTCATCTTTATCTTTGCCCTTGTGGTCATCGTCCTTGTCCTTGCTTCCGCGATCTGCGAATGCGGTTGTTGTTCCGCCTGCCAGCATGAGCAGTGCCAATGAAGCGATAGCTGATTTTTTCCAGTTAGAATTCATAATAAAAAGCCACTCTCCCTTATGTGCGATTACGGTTGATTACCGCTTTTTACCTACGCCATAAGTTTCGTGGGCAGGTTATCGTTTTAAGAGGGTGGCTTGTCTGAAAATATTTTAATGTGTATCCGAGGGCTCCTGGGCATGCTTGGCCTTCAGCCACTTGGGCGCTCCCTTATTCTTGCTATCCCGCTTCTTCTGAGCCTTGGCTGCCGCTGCTGATGGCTGCTTCGGCTTGGTTGCTCCACTGACCGCCGCCGGCTTACCCTTGCGAGGCTTCATCAACTCTTGAACCGCCGCTGATGAGGATGCATCAGCACCTTCCGCTGGTGAAGTCTTCTTCGGGTAGTAAGGATCATGAACCGGCTTCGTTGCCTCTGAGCGCTTGTCCCCGCCAGGTCTGGCTGCGAATGACTTCTTCGAAGGAACCTCACTTGGAGCTACCAACTCACCCTTGTACAGAGACTTATGCGGAAGATGGATGCCCAGCGTCTTGCGGAACTTGTCCATGATGAAGATCTCCTGCGGGGTGACGATGGACACGACCGTCCCCTTGCGGCCCATTCTTCCCGTTCTTCCAGCGCGATGTACATAATGATCCGCATCAAGAGGCGGATCCAGATTAATGACGAGCGGCAATCCTTCAATGTCAAGACCACGTGCTGCCACATCCGTAGCGAGCAGCAGTTGGCACTGGCCGTCACGGAATCGGTTCAATGTCGCCGCACGGCGCTGCTTGTCGGCATCTCCGAACAGGGCTTCTACCGTGAAGCCTTCGTATCCGAGCTTAGCCTGCCAATTCGAGATGTTGTCCGTGTCGTTCATGAAGAGCAGGGCCTGCTTCGGCTCCAGCATGCGCAGTATTCGACGTGCCGCATCCGTCTTGTCCCGCTTGTCGCTCACGATATAGAAGTGCTCAATCGTCTCCGACACCCGGTGCTCCGGCTTCACTTCAATGCGAAGCGGATCCGTCATCAGCCGGCTCTCCAGATCAATCATCTGCTGCGGATGGGTAGCGGAGAAGAAGGCCAGCTGCCTGCCGCCTGTCATCGCCTTCAGGAGCATCTCCACCTCGCGAACGGAGCCGAGCTGGAATACTTGGTCGGTCTCGTCTACGACGGCTATCTTAATATCGTGGAGCTTGATCTTCCTCATCTTCATCAGCTCATGGATACGGCCTGGAGTTCCGATGACAAGCTGTGGATGAAGCCTGAGCTTCTCTACCTGGCGCTTCAGAGCAGCCCCGCCGATTAACTGCTGAACCTTGATGCCCATCGGCTCTGCATAGCTCTCTGCGACGCGGACAATCTGCATGCCCAGCTCCTGCGTCGGAGCGAGGACAATTGCCTGCATCTTAGGGGATGAGGCATCAATGCGCTGCAGGATAGGCAGCAGGTACGCGAGTGTCTTGCCCGTACCTGTCTGAGATCTTGCGGTTACGTCCCGTCCGGCGAGCAGTGCAGGAATCGCTTCTGTCTGCACGTCCGTCGGATCGACGATGCCATTCGCCTGCAGCTTCTCACATAAGGCTTGCTGTAATCCTAGTTGTGACCATTTGGTTTCGTTCATGTTATTGATCCTCTTTTCACAATCTACAATCTCTTACTTCCGATTCAACAATCGTCCCGATATCCGGTCCGCCAGACGCGGGAACAGCTGATACAGCTTGATGCCGATCCCGGCTGACCTCGGCAGATCGACCTCCGCCGTCCTTCTCTCCATGACACGCACAATCTGATCCGCGACATACTCCGGCTTCATCATGAACCAGCGAACGTTCTTCACGTATGTGCCCTGCGGGTCTGCGAGCTCGAAGAAGGGGGTGTCAATGGGACCCGGGTTAACGGCTGACACCATAATTCCCTTATCCTTCAGCTCCATTCGCAGCGCATTGGTGAAGCCGAGCACCGCATGCTTCGTCGCCGAATAGCCAGTTGACTTCGAGGTGCCCAGCTTGCCTGCCATGGAAGCGATATTGACAATGTGCCCGCTTCTCTGCTTCAGCATGTATGGAATGACGGCCTTGGTGCAGCGTACGATTCCCATATAATTCGTATCCATCATCTCTTCGAAGTCCCTTACCGGGGCATCCTCGAAGTAATCGAACTTCCCGTAACCTGCGTTGTTAAGGACAATATCTATACGGCCGAATTCCGTTACAGCCGCTCTCACGGCTTGCTCAACCTGCTCTAGATTTCTCACATCCATGGTGTAGATCGCTTTGCGCCCGGCAATGCCCGCGGCTGCTTGACGCAGCTTCTCTTCGCTTCGACCCGTCAGGATGGGAATCGCTCCCTTGGCCGCGAGCTTCTGAGCGGTTAAGGCGCCGATTCCACTGGAGGCACCGGATATGAACACAACTTTCCCCTGCAACACGATTAACTCCCCCCACGCTGTAACGGTGTAACGGTGTAACGGATGTCACCAGCCTTATGCGGTGGCTCGCTACCTTCCAAGTTTACTTGATCCTGCCATCAGACGCAAAAAAAGCCCCCATAGGAGACTTCTTCATTCCCTCACGCTACTAATACTTGTATATCCAATTCCCCTATACCTTCCATTATAAGCGGAATCGTAAGTGCCTTCTGTGTGGTGAACCCTGCTGCCTGTGCCGAATGAATGACCTTAGGAGGCGTAATATCCACCTTAACCCCTTGGTTGAAAAGCATCGTGCTCGCATTGCCGCTAATCATGTTGCCGAGCTCGGATATCGCGCTGCGGCTGATCTCGTCTATCTCAGAGATCGCGAAGCCGCCCATCATGGCCGATACCATCTTCAGCGCTACACTTTCGCTTAATCCGAATACGATATCGCCGTTCATTTGTCCGTTCAGACCTATTTGAATCCAAATATAATTTTCTACAAACTTGATGTCTTTCAGTCCGAGCTGACCGGTCGAAGGGCGAATCTGAATGACCTGCTCGATCACAATTTTAGCCGATTCAAGGAATGGATTAATGTATTCTGCCTTCATACAAAGGTAGCGCTCCTTTTCGAAAATATAGGAAAGTATAGATTTGAATCTTATACTCCGCCTATATTTCACCGCGAAACTTTTTCCGCCAGAGGACGGAAAATCGTTTACGCTTGCAAAATTCGACAAGAGTCCTAATCTTTTTCCATTATATCGGAAAGATTAGGACAAGTATACTACTTTTAGAGGGAATGATTCAAAAGTCCTGCATCATTAGTGCAACTAAACTCCTCATAATTCGACAAAAGTGCCTCTTCCTGTCCCGTGTGGGGAGAAGAAGAGGCTCTGCTAGAACTAAGAGACGGCCTCTTGCTTAGTGCTTCTCCTGAAGCGGAGACGAAGCAGTCTAAGCCTGCCGTATAACGTGTCCATTGAGCGGCTGTCTCCCGCCTCCTCACCATACACTTGCTGAAGCACCGGCTTCAGGTAGCGGTCGCCGACAGATTGCATCGTATCCCATACTAGCTGCTGCTCAGCCTCTGGCATATCGGACAGCTCTCTCGTAATGAGCGGCTCAAGATCATACCCTTCCGAATCCAGCTGCTCAATTCGGTCGAGGAGCTCTCTGCGAGGCAGGCTGATTTCTTGCATCAACTGATCAAGTGATTCACCAGCTTGGATGGAGGTGAGGATCTTCCGCTTCTCCTGAAGCCGGTCCATCTGACCCTTGAACTTCGTCTCCTTCTGCCGGTACAGCCACTGGGTGTATTCCTTCGGATCGAGGGCGTTCGATACCCAATCGAGCGGGAAGGACGTCCCTCTCTCATAGGTGCAAGTAATCGCCAGCAGCTCAGCCGCATACGCCGCTTGCTTCGTCTCGCCCCAGCCTGGAATCTGCAGCAGCTCCTCTGCCTTGTGCGGAATGAATGCGCTAATCATCCACAGCATCCGGTTCGTTGCGACAAGGTACGCGGAACGCTTCTCCGACATAGCCCGCAGCCGGCGCCATTCCCGGAGAGCCTCGAACAGCTCATCATTCCGGTTCAGCTCGCCGTAGCACTGCATCATCGTCTGATAGCTGCCGCTTAGCGTACGCCGCTCATCCAGCATGCCGTCAATGATCGGGTTGTACCCCTCCCCCATCTTCACCGCTGCTCCATGGCGGAAGGCGGCAATCATCTCCTCCCAGGACGTGCCTTCGAACCAGGTTACTGGAGTGCCTTCCTCCCCCTCAACCCATAACACTTCCCATACCCCATGCCGCTCGCATATAGAGAGCTGGGCGCTTGCGATTCCGAACTCAGGGGTTTGCTTCTCGAACGTGTTCAGAAATACGATTTGCATCTTGCACACACTCCTTATTGGTTGTAGCGAATGCCTTGAACCATGCATGGACACAAAAAAAAGCACCCCTCCTGCATAGGCAAGAGAGGTGCTTCCTCACGTTCAAAGATTCGATTGACTTCATGCTATCATACGAGAACCTTCCTGACAAGCAAATAATTCATGTATAATAAGAGAACTACAAGAAGTTAGGAGGAACGAATGAATGCTGCTGCCTGATTATGACTTCATGTCCGATACGACCGAGGACACAACGACTCGCTTCGTCACCTTCATTGTTCCAAGTATGAAGAGATTCGACCTTGCCATCACCAACACTAGCCGCTTCTACGGCAAAAAACTGATTACCGAGCTTCAATCGGGCAAAACCGCTATTATTGGCGCGGATGATCTGGAGGAAGAAGGCTATCTCGAGCATACCTTCAAGCTCACGGAGGAGGAAGCTGCCGAATTAAGCCAATTTCTCAGCTTAGTGGTTGGAACGGTGAATTTTACCGACTGATTGGGGTACACTATACATCCGTACGGCCAATCAACCACGCAGGAGGCGATCTGGAATGGACGGCTTCATCAAGGAAGATCGAACGGTGTATACGGACGTATCGACGGTGGAATCCCAGCGCAATGACCTCACAGCGGAGGAATTCCCGGAAGGGCCTTACGGCGCAACCCTATTAACGGAATCGCTCGGCAAGAGCTCCCCTTGGCGGATGGATCAGCGCCCGCAGAATCGGTTCGGCTATGAGAATCGGGAGCTGCATGACGGAATAGAGCGGGAATATCCCGGCGACGACCGGACAGGCAGTCCCTTCCCCGAGGTCCATGACGAGCCTTGAATAGCTAGATGTAGAAGGAGGCAGCCCGCAAGCGGATATTCGCTTGCGGGCTGCCTCCTTGTATTGCTTCAGCGTCGCTGGTTGGTTGCTGCTTGAGGGGAGGGCGGTTGGGGCCTCGTATGCTGCTTGAGGGATTAGTTACTGTTCTGGTACTATCGCTGGCAAGTTGCCCACTCGGGGTCACAGGAGCTTGCCGATCCATGCTCGCGAACCAATCAAGTGCATTTTTGCTCCTTATGGAGCTGGAAGACCCGTGCTTGCGGTCAATCAAGTGCATTTTTGCTCCTTATGGAGCTGGAAGACCTGCGCTTGTGGTCAACGAGGTGAACCTATAACTGGCATGCTCCCCGCTGGCGGGGGAGATTACGAGCATTCGAGAGTAATCCTATTCGTACAGAGGGAGGTGCATTTTATGCCCTATCCACGCTATCATGGCTTCGCCAGTCACCAGATAGGTGCAGTTTATACCCTATCCGCACTCGCACGGCCTCGCCAGTTACCGGATAGGTGCAGTTTATACCCTATCCGCACTCGCACGGCCTCGCCAGTCACCCGATAGGTGCATTTTATACCCTATCCGCACTCGCACGAGCTCGCCAGTCACCAGATAGGTGCAGTTTATACCCTATCCGAACTCGCATGAGCTCGCTCGCTAACCAAACAAAAAAACTAAATTGTCCACTCAACGCTCCGTGGACAATGGAGTGCTAAAGGTATCTAAGTAATAACCACTTCTGCACCTGCACCTATTGCCGACTCCCTCTCCGCTGGCCGGGGAGATTAGGTGCACTTCTGCATTTATCTCCGGCATCCTCCCAGCTAGCAGGGACTACCTCGTGCTCTACACGGCATCGTTACGATGAGCAAGCATTAGGTTATTGTGCAGCAGGCGAGACAAGCTTCACTACCACTTCAGATTGCTTCCGAAGACGAGCAGGTTAGAGAGTGTGCGGCCTGGTGCGGTGATGACTCTGCCTTGGAAGTAGAGGCCTGAAGAGGCTCCGCCGTCCATATTCATCGCTTGGTAAGCGCCAAGCTGGAGCATCAGGCTCCCCCATTGCTTCATGGTTGCGCTAGGCACCGTGGCAAGCATGATGGTCCCGTCCTTCTTCACGAGCAGCGCGCTTCGCGTTGCAGCATCCCGAGTAATCTTAGGACTGTTGAATCCTTCCTTGACCGGATCCACCGCAAGCTTGCCGTCCCTCACCAATCTCGGACCTGCGCCTAATGCCGTATGGACGCGGGACCAGTTCACAGGCTGCTTCGCCAGGTTCGTTGTGACCGTCTTGTAATCTACCTGTACACCCACCTTGAATCGATCCGCCAGCTTCTCTTCAGCCCCAGTGAAGTTAAGTACATACCCATCAGCCGGAATAACTGCGTTAACGTTCTTCTGCACGGCGGTTACCTTGCCGCCGCGAATGGTAACCGAACGCCCCCTTGCGAAGCCAAGCTTCGCTCCTCGCTTAGGCGTGTATAGAATCGCTGCCGAAGCGCCCGCCGCAGGAGTACGATTGACGAAGTAAGCATACCAATTATTCGGATAGCTGTAGGAGCCATTGGTTCCGCCTTGAATGCTGACCCGGAGCGTATCCATCAGCACCGTCCCGTCCCAAGTGAAGCCTGCAGCTGTCCCGAGATTACCGATATGCTCTAGTCTGCCATCGCTAATTACGGTCCCCCACGGTTCAGGAATACCGCCATAGGATTCGAAGAAGGTTCCATTAATCGCTGCCTCCGCACGATATCCCTTAGCGATGTCCTGCAGCAGCTGAACTGCTCCGATCCGGCGGCCGGCAAGGGCAGCTGTGACCGGAAGCCCCTTCGGTATCGTGATCGTCTGCACCGTGTAAGTACGTCCGCTCAGCTGCAGCTTCTTCGTCTCAGTCCTCGCCTTGAGGGCTGAGGATGGAGGGGTAACCTGAACCGGGAGCTTCAGCTGCCCCTTGTATCCAGGGGTCACTGCCTCGATGGTGATGGTGGCTGTGCCGGCGGCGATGGGCGTCAAGACGCCGATGTCATTCACTGTCGCGACGGCAGGCTTGTCGGAGCGATAGCTGACAGCGACGGGAACGGACAGCTTCAGCTTGTCCGAGAGCAGGAGCCGGCTGCCTACCGGCAGCTTGACCGTTGCTGCCGCATAAGTAATCGCTGCGGGCCGGTTAGGCCCCGCAAGCGCAAGCACGCCTGCGGACGCGTACGCGATCCGTCCGCCTCCGAGCGGCGTAACGCCGGACGCGGGCAACGCACCGCCGGCGGCGCCGCCGTACACATACTCGGTCGCCCCATCTCCCGGGGCGATCGCGTACAAGGCGCCGGAACGGGAGCCGGCCACGAACAGGCCGGCAGCACGGTCCGGCGCCAGCGCCGCGGGGGCGAATCCGCCGCCCGCCCCCGCTGCGCTCACGCGCCATAGTTCCGCCCCGTCCTCGAGGCGGAACCCGGCAATGCGGCTGCCGCCCTGCTCCGCGGCAGCCAGTACCCCGCCGGCCCCGGGCAGAACCGCCGGGGCCGTCCAGCCGCCTGCGGGAGCGGCGGCGGACAGCTCGCGCATATAGCGGAGCGTGCCGTCCGCATCGTAGGCGGCGAGCGCCTTGCCCGCAAGCAGCAGTACCCCGCCGCGTCCGTCCGGCGCCAGCTTCGCTCCGCGAAGCGAGTCATCCAGACGCGCCTGCCAGCGTATCGCTCCGCCCTCTGCCGCGTATAGCGTCGCATTGCTGCCTAGCGCATACACACCGCGCTTGCCGGCAACAAGACCAGCCGTCTTCACTCCTGCTGGCAGGACAGCGGCTGCGCTCGTCTTGGCGTCCTTCGCCATGGACACCAAGCCATGCTCATACGCCATATACGCCGTTCCGAGTTCATCAATGACGACACCGGACGTTAAGAATCCATCCTTCTTACCGCTGAAGTGATACATCTTAAGCATACTGCCGACACCCGCTCCGTTGAAGCGGTACAGCCTGGCACTCTCTCCACCGAACCATACATTACCCGCTGCATCAACAGCAGGCGCAGACAGCTTCGTATACAGGTTCTGCTTCCAGACGGCCTTGCCGTCTCCGTCAATCACGTTCGCCCAGCCATTGTCCGTGACCGCCATCAGCTTGCCATTCGGCAGAGGAACAGGTGCATGCAGCTTACCGTCAGCTGTGAACCGGGCATACTCTACTTCGACCTTACGAACTACTTCTGCTGCCACAGCGGCAGCCATGTACGGGTATGCCCCCTTCTCTCCCCTCGGCCCTTGATGGGCTTCAGCAGCTGCTGGCAGGAACGACGGGTAACTTGTAATCTTCAGCTGAGCTGACTCAGCCTGTACCTTAGCGGCTGCAGCAGCAGCCGGCAGGAGCGCGTCCTGCAGAGCTGGCGTTCCTCCTGCTGCAAGAATAACTGCAAGCATAGCAGCGGTAATTCGATATTTCCTACGTAACGGCAACAACAATAAGCCCTCCCCAGATCTTGTAATCTCTAGTCATCTTACTTATATCGACCTCGAGGTTACAATGCTGAAGGATGGCCCCATCCCCTCTTCTAACCAACCCCAAAAAAACCTAGCCAAGAACCGCTCCGCAGCGACGCTCTAACCAGGTCTCCTGTATCCTCAAATAACCAACTCTTGTACTACCTCTTGTGCAGCTCATCTTCCTCGTCTTCCCAACGCTTGGAATACGCCTTATTCGTTACCCAGATCGTCATCCATACGATGATGGCAATAATAAGGGCTGCCGCTATCCATACCCCAACTGGCACTCCCACCTGTCGACCTCCTCAAGATGCTGGCTATGTACCATTTCCTGTGCAAAAAAACGTGCTCATGCAACAGTCAGCTTAGCTCCGCCACGGCTGTTAACGTCCATTATACTCTGCCTAAGAGGAACGTCAACCTAGCTTGCGCCATCAGATGTGTCCATTATATAGACTAGCTCCATTGATACAATATCCTGGCCCGCCTGCACTCCCTGTCAATGATTAAGGCACTAACTAAGTTCCTTCGTAATAGGATTGCCGAGCCAGCCTGGCTTGCTCCCGATACTTGCCCGGGCTAACTCCATACCGCTTAATGAACTGATGAGTCAGGTAAGAAGCATCGCCTAGTCCGCATCTCTCCGCGATGTCCTGCAGAGACCCTGAATGATACTCCAGCTCATGCTTCACCCGCTTCATGCGCAGCTCTCTGAGCAGCTGCATCGGCTTCATGGCATAAGTCTCCTCGAAGATTCGATCCAGATAATTCGCATTCAGATGAACGAGCTCTGCCAGTTGATCTCGTGTAACCTTCTCATGCAGGCTGGAGTTCAAGTAAGCAATAACCTGTTCCAGACGAATATCTCTTCGCTTGCCAGTCTCGCTTCTCTGAACTCGGCCCTCCAGCTCCCAGCTTCGCATAATCTCGAACATAAGCTGCATGACTAAGCCCGTCACCTTGATCTCACCGAACTCCGACCTGCCCGAATTCAGCTCTGCAGCAAGCTCTCTGAACAGATATTCATACTTGGAAGCATCAGCTAAGGTTACAACCTCAGCAACTGGATACAGCCTCATTAATTCGACATCCATGCCGTTCCGAATGTCAGCAAGCAGCCATAGATGACGGCCAGGGATACTCGCTCGCTCGCCGAACGGAAGATGAGGAGCATGGATCATCACTTGGCCTGCACAAGCTTGACTGGCCTTACTTCCATCCAATACGTCAACTTGGCCTTCAGCTATGAAGCTGAAGACCCAGTTGGTATAGACAACATTCTGCAGATTAATCTGATCATAGACGGCTTCATTGGCGACATACGTCTTGACCCTCCAACTGTCATCCCTTAACGGGGAGCCTGCATGCATCATATCCCTCCGCATGATCACCCTTCTTACCAACGTCTATTATGAATTGTTCCATCGCTGCTTCTGTATCGAATGCCGTCCACAATCCGTCAACGACAGCCGTATGCTGCTTCCTGCAGCCGATACACTGATTAAGGCAGGGGGACGCCTTCACCGAGTACCCGTCCATCACCAGCTTATCCAGCAGCTCCCCATATTGGAATTGCTGAAGATTACGAAGACAGCAGTCCAAGGTTACTCCCATGACTACATCCCCTCTACTTGTCAGCTAACGCTATCCCATCGGCTGCACATTGTTCTCGGCTTACGAAGCCGGTATACGCTGGCTTGCCATCCTTAGCAATCAATGGCCCATTGCGGAAAAGCTGCCCCGTCTGCGGGTTTTTCGCATTTTCAACCGAATATTGAATGACATATCCCTTCCGGGTCGTATCGCTATTGTTCGGCGTGCTGCGATGGAACAACAAGGAGTGGAAGGCGACCATGCTCCCCTTCTTCAGCTCGACAGGAATGCCTTCGATGTCTCCATAGTAGCAGATCCAGCCAATGTCCGTCTTAATATGCTCCACATACCCCTTCAGATGAGTCCCAGGCTGAATCCAGATGCATCCGTTCGCGATCGTCGAGTCCTCGAGGGCAAGCCAGCAGGTCAAGTAATGAACCGGATCGGTGGGCACATAGCCATTGTCCTGATGCCAAGGGAAGTCCCTGCTCGCTTCCGGACGCTTGTAGACCGATTGGTCCCAGTACAGCCGTATATCCGAGCCGAGTATGGATGTCGTTATATCGACGAACCGCTCATCCGCAATGAACTTCTGGATCTCTGGATGGGCGAAGTTTAGTCCCGACGTGAAGTTGATCTGATTAGCCAGCGAGTTGAAGGAGTGCCCCCCTGAAGCCTTCAGCCGCTCCTCCGATTCCTTATCCAGCTCATCTATCCGAGCTCTTACCTGATCAATCTCCTCTGTGCTGAACAGATTCTCGAATACGATATATCCTTGCTCCTCATACTGCTTCAGCTGCTCTCCGTTCAACATCTGTCATCTCTCCTTAGTCATATGTCTTATAATCATTGTGCATTAAGGAGAGTGAACAGACGATCCGCAGAGTACACTTGTTTGTTGTGTTATTTCCACTATTTGCCGAGCTGTCTATACAGCTGAGCTTCAGCTATGGTTTACTAGTTATTGAGAATATACCATAGGGACTCGTCCCATAGGAGGTTATTTATTACTATGAAGCTTGGAATCATTGCCGCCCGTCAGACGGAGAGCTTCGACGAAGCACGGGAGCTAGGTCTGCAGTTCGTAGAGTTCACCTGCAATGTCAGCGATGACCTAACTCCATTCTTCAGCAGCATCCCGGAGCTCAGAGCGGCTAGCGAGCGTACTGGCGTAGCTGTAGGGTCGATTGGCCGTTGGGGGCCGGATCGGATCGCCGCGGATGGAACGGTTATTGAAGAGGAACTTCAGATGTCTTATGCATTAATTGATGCTGCCGTGGAGCTGCAGTGCCCGGTTTTTGTATGCGGTTGCAATTATGTGGAGGAACGGTCGTATTATGAGAACGTAACCTCCGCCATTCATTTTTTCAACCTGTTAATCGCTTACGGGGAGCAGAAGGGTGTCCGTATCGCAACGTATAACTGTCATTGGAACAGCTTCGTCGTCGACAATCAAGCCTGGTCGCTCATTCACGGTCATCTGCCTAAGCTTGGCATCAAGTATGATCCTTCGCATGCACGTTATGCCGGTCAGGATTACTTGAAGGAAGCAAGAGATTGGGGAAGCCGCTTCTTGCATGTCCATCTCAAGGGCTCCGTCATCATTGACGGCAAGCGGTTCGATGATCCCCCTGCCGGGCTTGATCAGACGGATTGGCCAACGTTCATCGCCGTCCTGTATGGATCGGGCTATGAGGGCGGTCTAAGTATTGAGCCTCACTCGCAGGTGTGGAAGGGCGAGCTCGGACAGAAGGGCATTCAGTATACGATTGGGTATATGAAGCCGTTCCTATTGTCTTAATAATCGAGCAGCTTGAAGCAAGGTTGCCAGCCTGAACGTCAACCTCGATGTTCAGAATGGCAGCCTCTATGGTGTCCCTCAATGAATGACACAATCATTCTATCTTACAGTTCAATAATCTTGGTAGCGATGTTCGTGCGGAATTCACGGTCATGCTCTACGAAGAGGATGGTTGGCTCATGCTCTAGCAGCAGCTCCTCAATCTGCATGCGAGAGATAATATCAATGAAATTAAGCGGTTCATCCCATACATGCAAATGTGCTTTCTCACTTAGACTTTTGGCAAGGAGCACCTTCTTCTTCTGCCCTCCGCTATAAGAGGACATATCTTTATCCAATTGGGTTCTGGAAAAATCAAGTTTCCTTAGTATAGCCTTGAACAGGCTCTCATCAATGCCTTGTTCCGCAGCATAGTCGGATAAATCTCCTCGCAGATGGGAGGTGTCTTGGGGCACATAGGAGATTCTCAGCTGGATATCCTTAATGAAGGTTCCCTTGTAAGGGATATCCTCACCGCAGATCAGCTTCATGAGGCTTGATTTGCCAGACCCGTTGCGTCCAGATAAGGCAATACGATCGCCCCGCTCAATGGTCATGTTCAGATCCTTGCACACCATCTTCTCGCCGTAGTATATCGATACATGATGCAGCTCCGCTAAGTGGCTTTTATGATAGTCTAACTGAGTGATGGCCAGGGGACTGCTGTTCTCGATATTTTTGAGAAGCTTGGACTTCTCCCTCATTGCTGTCTGCTGCCTCTGCTCAATGGCTTTCGAGCGTTTCATCATTTTAGCAGCCTTGTGACCGATATAGCCCTTATCTACCTTGGAGCCTGAATTCCTAGTCCCGTTCTTGGTACTCTCCACTTCATCTGACCAGCGGCCCGTCCGTCTGGCAGCCTCTGAGAGCCGCTTCATGTCCTTCTTAAGCTTCTCATTCTCTGCCAGCTCATATTGGTCCTGCCGATGCTTATTCTCCCACCAGCTGGAGAAGTTGCCTTGCTGAATCTCTATATTAGTCTTGTTGATAGATAGAATATGATCCACACAATGATCCAGGAATGCTCTGTCATGCGACACGAGGATGAACCCGCGCTTCGATCTCAGATAGCTGCTTACCAGCTTTCTAGCCTCTAAGTCGAGATGATTGGTTGGTTCATCGATCAACAGGAAGGCATTTTCCTTCAGGAACAAGGCGGCCAGCAGCACCTTCGTCTGCTCTCCATTGGAGAGAGAAGCGAAGGGACGGTCTAATACATCCTCTGCCACCTGAAGCAGAGAGAGCTCTCGCATCAATTCCCACTGCACCAGATCCGGAAGAAGGCTGCTGATGACATCTAAGGTGTGATTCTCTTTGTTCTCTACGTGATACGGAAAATAATCAAACGTAACATTAGCAAAAATATGTCCGCTGTATTCATGTTTGCCTTGCAGCAGCTGCATAAAGGTTGTTTTCCCTCTGCCGTTCCTTCCTGTAAATCCGAGCTTCCAATCCGTATCCATCTGAAAGCTGACATTCTCGAAAATATTATCGTAACTGCCCTCATAGGCAAATGTCAGATTGCTTACACTGATTAGTGACATGATAGGTCCTCCCTGTACACAAATAAGAGCTGCAAGAAAGTTACTTTCCCGCAGCTCAAATAAATACAGTTCATCCAGCTCCCTATTGAAGCTGGAACGGAATCTATTCATTGAGTAGAAAAGAATAGTAACCTTCTTGCCCATAAAAAATAAAACAGGTACGTTTTATTGTTTTACGACTGAGCAAGAAAAATTACATTATTCTTTTCAACTCCTCTTCTTAAAGTACAGGTATCATAACATAAGTGATGTCCCTTATCAACGAATTAGTCAGTTAACGACGCATGCCCCTTCATGCTCCCAGCCCTCCAATATACGCCCCGTATAGCTCTGAACCCGCTCCGTCAAGGAGTACTTGAGATTGTTCCCGCCCTTCATCGTAACAGACACTTCGAACTCAGGATGCCCTATCAATTGACGCAGCCCCTCTGTAATAACAGGGCGAATGTCCGGATGAGCATCGCCGATCTGTTCAAGGGCGATAACCCCCATTGATACATATTGGAAGTAATATTCCTCATTGTTCGCGATGAACTCCACATCCTTCGAATCGAACACGAAGGAAGCCGGGTCCTGCAGCAGCTCGATAATCATGGCTGCACTCTCCTTGTCCTTCAAGCTGCCCAGGAGGTACAAGGCCGCGTATCCTCTGACCGAGTTGTACTTGCGCGAAGTGCGCGGCATATAAGGATCCCGCTCTCGAACCATCTGCCGCAGAACCGGCAGTGCAGCCTCGCTGCCCGCTAGCCCCAGCGCTAAGGCACTATTGCGTCTAAGCTGTTCATCCTCCTGCTGATTCACCCACTCCTTCAACCGGTTCAACATGCTCTCGGACTGCCCATTGCCTTCAGTCCGCGCTGCCAGCCTCCTCGCCGACCAGATAGCAATCCCCGGCTTGTCGCCACTGAGCCCTGCCCTAATCTCAGCTGCATGTGTGAGCCACTGCTTCGGTGTATTCTTGCTGTCATCATGGCCGACCGCTTCCTTGAACTGTGCGATGTTGCGGTCCAGACAGCCGCTCTCGGTCAGCTGCTGCTCCAGCACTTCATAAGGCACTTCACGCGGATGAATACCTCTAAGGATAGACTCCGCAGCCAGCAGCCCCGCAGCCTCTCCGGACTTCTGCATATCCCGCTTCATCCGAACACAAGGGGACATATCATGATCAATGGATAAGCATCGGCCTGCAACTAGCAGACCATCTACTCCCTTCGGAATGAGCGCACCTGCTGGAATGGGGACAGCGAAGTTAAGTCCCCACAGACTAGCCGCTACCGACCATTCAATCTGCAGTCTGCTCTCGAAGGCAACATCCTTGCTATGATTATCAAGGTTCGAGTAGGCGTAGAATAACGGCCGGTTCGTATATTCGTCGTTCAGATAACTGGAGAAGGTCACCTTCTCTTCGCCCTGAACGAATCTTCCTTCCCGTATGCCGAGCAGCGGAGCCGTCTTAAGCAGTCTTGGCTGGTCCGTATAAGTATCCCACAGATGGAAGGGCATCAGAGAGGAGTCAACGACTGCTCTTGTGTAATCCGCTCCGCTCTCTTGCTGGATATAGCCGCAGTCGGTATAAGTGAACTCGACACGTCCACCCTTCAGCGTCAGCGCCACATTGGAGAACGGCTGCGCTTGCCCATCCGATGCCCGCCCTCTCTCTACTGCGCTGCCTGCCATCACGCTAACCTCAGCATCACCAGTGCAATCAATGACCAGCTTAGCATACGCGGTATGAATGCCATCTGGCCCAATATAGCGAATCCCTTCCACTTGAGATCCTTCCCTCAACACTTCGAAGACGGTACTCTCCAGCGCGAGCTCCACACCAGTCTCCAGAGCATACTTCTCAAGCACCATCATCTTCACGTCTCCGTGCAGCCAAGTACATGGCAGGAAGTGCTCTTCCCCTAACATGCGCTTCACTTCATCGTCTACCTCTTCGAACAATCCGCCCCTCTGGCCAAAATAATACCCAAGCACGCCTCCGAGCGTCCCTGTTCCACCAAGCCCATGCATGCGGTCAATGCCCAGTACACGCATTCCCTTGCGTGCTGCCATAATAGCTGCGATCGCTCCGGCTGTTCCAAGTCCTGCGACGATGACATCATATTGATTAGCGGATGGCATGCTGCTTCAGCTCCTCTCCATATCGAATCCCTGTATCGAATGCCGTCAGCAGATTATCATATCCACAGGACGGGACCCACACCAAGCCATCCTCCAGCTGATATCTTCCTGGTTCGACTTCATAGACGAATGTATCGGCCATAGCGACTATTCCCCAATCCCTCCACTGCTCAGAGCGCTGTGACCAAGCTTCGTACAGCTTCTGTCGAGCGGCAGGCCAGCTGTCATGAAGTTCAAGCTGACATCTGTATATCATCTCGTTGTCGAACCTTCCCCTAATGATGCTGCTGGCATCCTCCTGACCAAGCTCAGGAATGGGAGCTTCACTGCTGCCCGGGTGAAGCATGGCATGCAGCCACTTCGCTCTTATGCAGCCTGAATCCTTAGCATAGCTGGGCCGGCTGCTGCAGGTAGACGTCGTATCAATGACCTGTTCAGCCGTAAGCTCCTGTCTGCCTGATGCGTTATAGATGACCAGCTTGAACCCGCCTGACTGCGGTGTAATGGCCAGTACCTCCGTCATTAAGTTCAGGTGAAGCGCTCTCTCCTTCGCCCACTTGAAGGTAATGGGAGACATTCCCGGCAGATGCAGGCGTCCATCCGGACTTATCGTATCTCTCTCTCGGAATGAAGCGATTAATTGCTGGGCTGGCTCACTCCAATTCGCATCAGCATTGAGCGGTCTGGCCTGGTATGCTGCTGTATATTCGTAGCCGATGCTGGCTGAACGTTCAATGACTAGCACCCGCTCTGGATCTGCACTAGCCAGACCTAATCCGGTATAGGTAGCTCCAATGACAACGACGGGATAATGGCTTAGGTTATTGGTCATGTCTGTTCCTCTCACCCTCTCAACGATGATCTGCTTGCCTGTTATGATGTGATGAAGCTATTCCTTGCGATATTCCCGAGGAGACAGTCCAGCCTCACGCGAGAATAGCTTGGAGAAGTATAACGGATCCTCGTATCCAACCTCCGCAGCAATAGCTGATATGGGCAAGCTGCTGCTGAGGAGCATCGTCTTCGCCTTCTCCAGCCGAATCTTATGAATGTATTGCAGATAGCTATAGCCTGTATACTGCTTGAACAGGGTAGAGAAGTAGCTGAGCGACACCGAGCACTGACGCGCCATATCCTCACGATGAGCTGGATTCCGATAGTGCTGATGAACATGCAGCATCGCACCGCGAATAGCTTCCTCCAGCTGCCGTTCAGATAGGGAAGGCCGCCCTTGCAGCTCCTCCAATTCGCCAAGCAGCGCAATGAGGCCAAGTCTGGCACGCCACTCATACCCTTGCTGCTGCTCATTCCACATCTGATAGAGACCGCGGAACAGCTCCTCCGCCCTTGCCGTATTGTCCAGCTCTAGCCAGTGCGGCAGCGGAATGGAGGCATGAGGCTCAGAGGTGAAGAGCGAGCTTCCTTCCCAAGTGGCCAGCTTATAGTCGAAGTGAATAGCCATATAGACGAGAGGCGATGCGGGGTTGCTCGTCATCCGGAGACGAACGCCCGCAGGGGAGAATTGATAGCAGCAGCCACTCCGCAGCGGATAGCTTGTGTCATTCAACTCCATCGTCCCTTCCCCGCTTAGGACATACCCTATATTGCACAGCTGGGTAACCTCTCTAATCACCTCATGACCATTCCAGTTCCAGAACTGCTCATCTCGCAGGAAGATGCCGTTAATTCTAGGGATGAACCGGTTCATGAATTCCTGATTCATATAATCCCCTCACTTATTCTGCAGAATATGGAGAATTGATCTTCCCTTACACCTAATTATATCCTTATAGAATCTCTCGTAAATGGATGATTGATCTGAATATATGGTGAATTGTTCAATATCGTCTGCCTGCATCAGGTGGACAAATAAAAACTGCCCATAAGGTGTGGTCACACCCCATGGACAGCTCCATCTCATCTGTTACCGTTAACTGAATGAACTCGACATATCCTCTTCCACTTGCACCGTCTTGTTCTTCACATACTTGGATTGCTTAATCCGTTCACGGAGCTCCTGCTCGTAGGCGTCTCCGTCCAGCGGGAGCTCTACGGTCTTCTTCGTGAAGGAGGAGTGCATGATGGCATTCGCCAGAGTCAGTCCGTTAATCCCCTCAAGGCCATGGGCCACCAGATGCTCCTCTCCGCTATGAATAGCTTCAATGAACTGATTGAATACATAAGGATGATTATGCGGAGCTTCTGTGTCAACGGCAATCTCTTCAAGCGTACACTCTACATTGCCGAACTTTGTAGGAGAGGTATGAATGAAGGACAGCATGGACTCTGCGTTACGATGCAGTTGAATGCTATTATTCTCGAACACGAGCTTGCCGTGCTCACCTACAATCTCCATCCGATTCGTGCCCGGCGTCTCCGCCGTCGTAGCGATGAAGTGGCCAATCATGCCGTTCTTGTGGTGGAAGTACGCCGTCACTTCATCCTCCACCTCAATGTGATGGTACTTGCCGATGCTTGCGAAGCCCGTTATCTGATCAGGCATTCCGAACAGCCATTGATACAGGTCCATATTGTGCGGACACTGATTCGTCAGGATGCCGCCACCCTCCCCTGCCCACGTCGCACGCCAATCTCCACTGTCATAATAGAGCTGTGAACGGAACCACTTCGTATTGACCCAGGTTGCTCGAACTAGCTTGCCTAGTGATCCTCCTTCGACAATCTCCTTCAGCTTACGATGGAACGGGAGTGTTCTCTCTTGGAACATAAGACCGAAGATTAAGCCCGGATAGATGGCACGAGCCTTCTCATAGGCGGTATTCATCGCGATGGCATCATTGACATGCACGGCCACCGGCTTCTCGCACAGCACATGAATTCCCCTCTCGAACGCCTCGATGGCCATGGCCGGATGGTCATAATGAGGTACGCCAATGATGACCGCCTCCAGACCGGACCCATCCAGTAATTCATTATAATGATAATACGCGGTTGTACCTAGAGCGGCCGCATGAGTATCTGCCTTCTCCTTCACTTCATCACATACCCCAACGACCTCCACGCCCGCTGCATCCTTCAGAATAGGGATATAGGTTCCCGCTCCAATGGCCCCAAGTCCGATTAATCCAATTTTAATTTTGCGCTGCTCACTCACTTCAGCTCATCCCCTCAGCTTTTGATAATTATTCATATCTAGATTGTACTTGTCCTTCCGGTCATTCCCAAGGCACTATTTTTTGATCATTAGTGACTATTTAATGATCTTTGCGTACCTTGGCTCTCTTCCAAAAATAGAGCCTATAGTTCCAAAAATAATGGATGGGAAACAAGCTTATCCGTTGGTAAGCTTGTTGGCATAAACGCTTACAACGAGTGAGATGGGAGAGAACGAAGATGAAGATTGCTTTTCAAACACTGGCTTGTCCGAATTGGGATTGGGATACGACGCTCCAGCAGGCGGCAGCTATGGGCTATGACGGTATTGAGCTGAGGGGCGTGGAGGGTGAGATGTTCCTGCCGCGGGCGCGGCCCTTCCTGCCTGAGCATATAGAGGGTACGATACAGCAGCTTCGACAGATGAAGCTGGAGCTCTGCTGCCTGGATACTTCGTCCGCCTTCCACGATGCCGATCGCTATGATGCAGCTATTGCAGAGGGAAGGGCCTATATCGACCTGGCTGGCAAGCTCGGTGTTCCTTATATTCGTGTATTCGGGGATGCTATTCCTGATCCCGCTGAAGCAGCCGCTACTATAAGGCGGATCGCCGCTGGGTTGACCGAACTTGGCCAATATGCTGAAGGAACTGGGGTCACTGTATTATTGGAGACGCATGGGGACATTAGCAATTATAGCGTCATCCAGGAGATATTGAGCTTGACGAGCAGCTCCTCAATTGGCTTGCTGTGGGACTTCGAGCATCCCTTCACGCATGGGGAGGACCCTGCGGTAACGTACAGAGAGCTATCCCCCTATATTAAGCACACCCATGTGAAGGATGCTCGCATCGATGATCAAGGCAGCAAGCAGCTCACTCTGATTGGAGAGGGGAGTGTTCCGGTGTCAGCTATTGTGCAATTCATGAAGCAGGGAGGCTATGACGGCTGGTTGTCCCTGGAATACGAGAAGAAGTGGTTCCCTGATAATCTGGAAGAGCCAGAGGTGTCGCTGCCTGCATACATCGCTTATATGAGAAGTCTGCTGTAGGTATGAAGTAGTAATTGATCGCATGAGCAAGAGCCTGCCTCTGAAGAAATTCAGCGAGGCAGGCTCTTTGAGCACGAGTCACGTATGAACGAATCCTGCTATAATGAACTATACAATAGGACTATAGGCCGCCAAGCCCTCTCGAGGAGATGACTCAACTTGACTTACTATCGTTATCAGGAGTTCATGAAGGATGAATTCCCCTTCAAGGTTGAGGTGAAGGATCAGGCTAAGCTGAGGAGCAATGAACCTCATGCTCATGAATACTTCCAGATCTGCTATGTGCTTCGCGGCACCTGCCTCCACCATGTGAGCGACAGCACAGTTACATTAGTGAAGGGTGACCTCTTCTCTATTCCGCCTGGCTATGTGCATCGGGTTGAGCTGCTGGAGGAGGCTGAGATTCAGATCGTCCATATGGACTTCATGCCCCACTTGCTCGATCACAGCCTGCATGGCCTGACCAACATGGACAGCTTCATTAACTTCGCCTTCATCCAGCCCTTCGCAGCGATGAATGATCGAATGCTCCCGAAGCTTAATCTCTCCCACTCGGGACAAGCCGCCGTCGAAGTCTTAATTACTGAGATGCTGGAGGAGCTGAAGCGTCAGGCAGATGGTTATACGTTGATTGTGAAGGCGAGCATGCAGAAGCTGCTCGTAATAGCGGGTCGTGAATATGCCGACTTCCTTGATCATAAGGCAGAGGGGCATCGTGCCCAGACGAATCGCCGATACTTCGACCAGGCGGTTGACTATGTGAGAGAGAATTACCATCAAGAGATCAAGCTGCAGGATGCAGCTGCAGTCGCCGCCATGTCACCTTCCTACTTCAGTACGATGTTCAAGCTGATCGTCGGCAAGTCCTTCATCGAATTCGTCAACGATACAAGGCTGCAGGAGGCGCTTCGACTGCTCAAGGAGACCGATGAGCGAATTGAGAACATCGCGTATCAGGTGGGCTACAATCAATTAACCCACTTCCACCGCATGTTCCGCAAAATAATAGGGATTACCCCATCCGAGTATCGCAAGCAATGCTCAGCATCTGAGCTGGAATAGAATGAATAGGGGCGGAAGCAATTATTGCTGCTCCCGTTGCTGTGTTATACCTCGTTCAGTTGAGCAATGAACTGCAGGACCATCTCGCATGATTGCTGCTGCGCAGGCGTCGCTATGCCATAACAGAAGCCATGTCCGACACCAGGAAGCACCTTCAGCTCAGCGTGTCCGCCTGCTTCCTTCAGCTTGTTACTGAACGCCTCAATCTGGGACAGCGGGGTAATTGAATCCTCACCTCCATTAATGATAAGGAAGGGCGGCTCGCCGCCTTGAACCGCTTCAATTGGGGATGCCCCTCTATACCGCTCGGGAAGCTCTTCAGCTGACCCGCCCATGAAGGCGGTGACGAAGCTTGAGCCCGTTCTAAGCGTTGTGACCGGACAATATAGCGCTGCGGCTAGGGGGAGAATATAGCCATCCTGAAGCTCATCAGTATAGCCTTTTGAATCATCCGACTTCAGCATAGCCAGCATCGCAGCCAAGTAGCCTCCAGCCGATGAGCCTAACACGACCATCCGGGCTGGATCGAAGCCATATTGCTCGGCAAGGCCCTGTACATAGGAGTAAGCTAATCTAGCATCCTCAAGTGCCCCCGGATATAGGCGGTCTTGGCTGAAGTGGTAGCTCATCGAGGTGCAGAAGTAGCCTCTCTCACAGAACCACTCTGCAACCTCGCGGAACTGCTCCTTGCTCCCCTTGCTCCAGCCTCCTCCGTGAATGAAGAACAGAGCGGTACGCGATGGATTAGAGTCTGGTATGTACAAGTCGACTAGTCTAGCAGCCATGTCATAGCTTGAGTAGGGTTGGTTCAATAGCTTCTTCATGAGCGCCATCTCCTATCTGAATGAACAGCCTGCGCTCCTAGGGAGCACAGGCTATTGCTATTGCTTGTTATTGCTTGCTATAGCTCGGACCTTATTCCTCCGACGCAGCAATCTCCGCCATAGGCAGCCAGAACGACTCCTCCTGCTGCACAGCTGACTGTGCGGCTGGCTGCAAGGGCGGCTTTATTCCTGGCTGTTCCGGCGGCTGCGCTCCTGGGTGCGCCGCTGACCGCACGGACGGCTGCATTTCTAGCTGCACAGTCTCTTCTTCCCCTAGCAGCTTAGCAAGACCGCCGAATTCAAGTTCATTGAACTTATTCCTTGCTAATTCACGCTGCAGGTTCCACAGACTATGATCAAGCTCACACGCAATTGGCACATCCAGCCGAATTCGCGCTAGGTCTCTAGACAGATGCAGCATATCCAGATTCGCCTCAATCTTGCTGCGCACACTCTTCGGAAGCTGTTCAATTGCGTCTAGACAGCCTTCTATCGAACCATACTCGGCAAGCAGCTTCTGCGCGGTCTTCTCGCCGATTCCTTTGACACCGGGATAATTATCGGACGTATCTCCCATGAACGCCTTCAGATCAATAATCTGCAAGGGGGTCAGCTGCTTCGCTGCCAGCAGAGTATCGAGATCATACACCGTATAGTTGGACCGTCCCTTGTTCATGATGACGACCTTGACTTGCTCGGTAATGAGCTGCAGCATGTCATGGTCACCGGTTAGAATGTACACTTCAGATTCACTCTGATGCTTGTGGGACAAGGTGCCGATGCAATCATCTGCTTCGTAACCGGCAAGACCGACGTTCGGAATCCCCATGGAAGCTACGACATCCTTCACCAGGTCGAACTGAGGAATGAGCTCCAGCGGAGCTTCTGCCCGATTCTGCTTGTAGAGCGCGTAGCTCTCGGTTCGGAATGTACTGCTTCCCATATCCCAGCAGCAGATCACATGGGTTGGCTTGAACACATTAACCGCATCGAAAAAATATTGAATAAATCCATAGACCGCGTTAGTAGGCAAGCCTTGACTTGTCTTGCGAATATAGCCCGAATAGGAAGTTGCGTAGAAGGCTCGGAACAGCAGCGCCATTCCGTCTACCAGCAATACCCGGTTATTGCGTTCACTCACTAGCAATCACTCCACTCTCACACTAAAAATTTCTTAGATATTCATCGTATCATGATCCTCTCACAGTCTCCAACTCTTAAATTTGTCAAAATGAATCGGCGGCGGGTGTGTTGCAGATTATTCCAGCACTAGTAACTGTGAAGTATCAATAAAAGGGAGCTAAGCCGATGCATCCGGCTCGCTCCCTCCTGACTAACCTTCCTCTATTTCACTCCGAACCACCAACTCGGCTCGATTAGAGGTACTTTTTACCTCTATTTCGCTCCGAACCACCAACTCGGCTCGATTAGAGGTACTTTTTACCTCTATTTCTCTCCAAACCACCAACTCGGCTCAATTAGAGGTACTTTTTACCTCTATTTCGCTCCGAACCACCAACTCGGCTCGATTAGAGGTACTTTTTACCTCTATTTCTCTCCGAACCACCAACTCGGCTCAATTAGAGGTACTTTTTACCTCTATTTCTCTCCAAACCACCAACTCGGCTCAATTAGAGGTACTTTTTACCTCTATTTCGCTCCAAACCAGCAACTCGGCTCGATTAGAGGTACTTTTTACCTCTATTTCGCTCCGAGCTGGCCGGCGCTTCGCTGAGGGAGCCGCCCTTGCAGCGCCTAGCGCAGCCTACCCGTTATAGAAGGCCGTTAGCTCGCGAACGATTCCTTCGATTGAGCCGTCTGCCCGTGTCTGGCGCTGCGGCTTGTCGAACAGAGCTTCGATCTGCTCCGGGAATGACTGCTCAATGCCGCACAGCTCAATCGCTTCGTTGAACTTAGCCGGATGAGCTGTAGCGAGCGATACCGTAATCTCGTCCCGTTGTGCATACTTGTCTGCAGCCGCTACCCCGCATGCGGAGTGAGGATCAAGCAGATACCCGGCAGACTCATCATACTCCTTAATCGTATTCAAGCACTCCTGTCCTTGCACGCCATGCGCGCCGAACTCCGCCTGAATACGGCTTAACGCGTCACCTGTCAGCACAATCTGACCCTCTTGCTTGAACTGTTCCATCAGCACACGAATCTGCCCAGCATCCTCACCCAGCACATAATACAAGTAACGCTCGAAGTTGCTCGCCACCTGGATGTCCATCGATGGGCTGTACGTAATCCGGAAGTCACCAGGCTTGTATACCCCTTCTAGGATGAAGCGCTCGAGAATATTGTTCTCATTCGTAGCTAGAATAAGCTTGCCGACTGGCAATCCCATACGCTTAGCCAAGTAACCTGCGAATATATCACCGAAGTTGCCCGTTGGCACGCTGAAGTTCACTTGCTTCAACTCCGCTTGCTTCCCATCTGCCTGCTTAACCAATTGGAAGTAAGCGTAGAAATAGTAGACCGTCTGAGCCATAATTCGAACGAAGTTAATCGAATTAATAGCTGCTAGATGGTTCGTCGACTTGAAGTCAAGATCCGCGAACAGGTCCTTAATCATGCGCTGGCAATCATCGAAGTTGCCGTCCACAGACAGGTTAAGCACATTGTCTTCCGCAACTGTCGTCATCTGAAGCTCCTGCACCTTGCTTACCTTGCCATGCGGGTGAAGAATACAGATCTTAATGCCTTCCTTGCCCTTCACGCCTTCAATGGCTGAAGCACCGGTGTCGCCTGAGGTTGCCCCTAGTATGTTAATCTTCCGATTCTGCTTGGACGCTACATAGCTGTACAGCTGGCCCATGAACTGCAGGGCGATATCCTTGAAGGCGAAGGTCGGACCATGGAACAACTCGAGCAGATACAGGTCGTCCTTCAGCTTGCGTACAGGTGTTACTTCCGGATGACGGAAGGTAGAATAGCTTGCGTAGACGAGATCCTTCAGATCTCCCTCAGGAATCTCCCCATTCGTATAGAGAGAGAAGATAGCTAGGACAAGCTCTTGATAGCTAAGCTCCTGCCACTCCTTCAACATCTCCTCGGATACGACAGGTATCTCCTGCGGTACGAGCAGTCCACCATCATTGCCAAGACCCATCATGAAGGCATCAATGAATCCTATGCCCTCGACATTCCCTCTTGTACTGATGTATTTCATGATCCAACAGCCTCCTGCTTGCGAATAATCTGATGACAGCTATATGAATTATAACATCGATGCGATTATAATTGAGCAACTTTTTCGAACAATCTATCCCTAGACTTCAGAGTCCTTATATATTGCTATTATGCATTACTCTAGTTCAGCCCGCTCATCTTGCTATCTAATGCAGCGCTCTCATCCAACGACCAATTCGCTTAGCAGCCTCTACCAGACGTTCAGCCTCTTCAACCATAGCTATTCGGACATATCCTTCACCAAGTGCTCCGAAGGCGCTGCCAGGAATGACGACAACGCCAGTTGCTGCGAGTATTGCCCGGGCAATCTGTCTGGAGCTCCACGAACGAGACTCCTTGCTCTGCAGTGGCGGCAGCGGTGCCCAGATGAACATCGTCGCCTTCGGAAGCGGCACGTTCCAGCCCTCAGCCCTCAGCGCCTCTACGAAGATATTACGCCTCTCTTCGTATAATCGTCCAACCTTCGGCCGTTCAGTGCTCGACATCGCTTCCTTAAGAGCAACGACACCAGCATCCTGAACTGCGTTGAACACGCCGAAGTCGATGGATGCCTTAAGCTCACGCAGGGAGGCAATTGCTGCTCGGTTACCGGCCAAGAAGCCGATTCGGCAGCCCGCCATGTTGAAGCTCTTCGATAAGGAATGGAATTCCACAGCCGTATCAACCGCTCCGGGCACACTTAGAATGCTTGGCGGCTCATATCCGTCGAAGCTCATCTCGGAATAGGCTAGATCGCTCACTATCAGCACACCATGCTCCCGTGCCAGGTTCACCGCGCTCTGGAAGAAGGGCAGATCAGCTGTGGCAGACAACGGATTGCTCGGATAGTTGAGCAGCAAGAACTTCGCCCGCTGCCATACCGAATCCGGCACAGCTGCTAGATCGGGGAGGTAGCCATTGCCCTCCGTGAGAGGCAGCAAGTACGGCTCCACTCCGGCCAAGGCCAGAGAGGCGGCATAGATAGGGTAGCCGGGATCAGGAATGAGCGCCACATCTCCAGGATTGCAGATGGCCATAGCGAGATGGGCGAGACCGTCCTGCGAGCCCATCAGCGATAACATCTCGAGCTCTGGGTCCACCTGAACGCCGAATCGGAAGGCCATCCATTCCGCTGCTGTCTGCCGGAACGCACTGCTCCCTCTTGAACCAGGATAGGCATACTTGTCTGTCCGAAGAGCCGCTTCGCTTAATGCTTGGCGAACCTCTGGCGAGGGCGGTTGATCCGGGCTTCCGATGCCCAGATCAATGACGTCCAGCCCCGATGCAATCGCTTCTTGCTTCCACTCGGCAACCTCAGCGAAGATGGGCGATCCCAGCTCAGCAAGCCGGCTGGACCGCCATTCCTTATGCCCAGGCGTCTTCGTCACTTGCGCCACGCCCTCTCATATTCCTCTTCCTTGTAGCCGACAGTAACCTGCTCCCCATCTGTAACGAGCGGCCGCTTCATCAGCATCCCATCACTCACTAGCAGCTTGATCTGCTCTTCGTCTGACATGGAGGACAGCTTGTCCTTGAGTCCAAGTGACCGGTATACATCCCCAGATGTGTTGAAAAACTTCTTAAGCGGCAACCCGCTGCTCTTCACGATCTCAGTCATCTCTTCAGCAGAAGGAGCAGCTTCGACAATGTGTCTGACATCCAGCTCCCGCCCCATGGCTCCTAGTGTCTTGACTGCGGCTCTGCAGGTGCTGCACTTCGGATATTGATATACAATCAGCGGCTTGTTCGTCTTATTCATGGTCGTAATCCTCCTAAGTTGTCTCTAATATCTGCTCCAGTCTAATCAGCTCCTCAGGAAGGCTGGCTGTCCATTCCATTCGCTCCTTCGTCATCGGATGCGTCAGACCCAGCGTCTCCGCATGAAGGGCTTGCCGGGATACCGTCTCCTCCCATGCAGGAACAGCCTGAAGCCCATGCAGCCTATGAACGCTCTGAGCCTCGGGCCCATACATCTTGTCTCCAATGAGCGGGCAGCCAAGATGCTGCATATGTACTCGGATCTGATGCGTGCGTCCGGTCGCAAGCTTGAGTCTAACCTTAGATGCGGCAGCATCGCCTTCCTTGCCGTACACAGCCGTAGTCGTATAGTGTGTGATGGACGGGTAACCATCCTCCCTGACCATACGTACATGAGGAGCGTCCGGGTTCCTATCGATAGGTGCATCCACTGTTCCGGAGAGCGGTGAAGGTGAGCGATAGACGTAGGCGCAATACCACTTGTCAATCTGCCCAGCTTGCAGCTGCTCCGATAGCTGCTGATGGATGTAGGGGTTCTTGGCAATGCATACAAGCCCTGAAGTATCCTCATCAAGCCGGTGAACTGGCCGGAATCGAACCCGTTCGCCCTTCTCCTGCCAGTAGTGCACGATCCCGTTCGCTAACGTACCGGTATAGTGACCGTGAGTAGGATGGACGATCAGCCCGGCAGGCTTATTCACGATGAGCAGGTCGTCATCCTCGAAGACGATTGCTAGGTCCATCTTCTCCGGCTTGATATCATCCGAGATCTCCTGCTCCATGCGAATCGTCAGCTCATCTCCGGCGGACACCTTATGAGAGGTGTACACCCGCTCGCCGCCCAGTGTAATGCCCTGCTCCGTCTGCTTCACGCGGGATAGCAGCTTCCTTGATACCCCAAGCTTCCGCTCCAGCACAGTCCTCACCGTCATCCCGCTGCTTCCTTCATCAATGACGATTGTAATTGGCTTATAATATTGCTCCATGGCGTAATCTAGCCTTCCTTGCCAGTCTTCTTCTTACGGAATACTTCAGCACTGCGAACGTATTCGGTGTCTGCGACCTGTTGCCTCGCATTGGTCACTCTAGCGGCAGCGAAGAAGAAGTCCGACAGTCGGTTCAAGTAGGTAAGAACATCCGGACTAACGGCATGCTCATTCATCATAGTCACTACACGGCGCTCTGCACGTCGGCAGACCGTACGGCACACATGGAGATGTGAAGACACTAAGCTGCCTCCTGGCAGAATGAACCGGGTAAGCTCTGGAGCCTCCGCTATATAGCGGTCAATGATTGCCTCCAGCCTCTCTGCCGGCTCTGCCGTCACCTTAAGCGGCGCATCCGGTCTGGCATACGCTAGATCTGAACCGCAATCGAACAGCTCCTGCTGAATGTCCAGCAGCAGCTCCGTAAGCTCGGTCAACTCCTCATGCCGAGCGGCCTCCGAAGCTGCAACTCCTACGAAGCAGTTCAGCTCATCAATCGTGCCGTAAGCCTCCACTCTAGCATCGTCCTTGCTCACGCGGCCGCCAATTAAGGATGTCTGGCCTTGGTCACCCGTCTTCGTATATAATCTCATGCCTGATCCACTCCTCGATCTGCAGTATGCAGCAGATAATGTATCGTTCCCTTGTAACTGTTATGATAAAAAACAATAACCCCGCCTGAGCGAGGTTATCATACCCTTCCCTATCCTTCGTTAGCCTTGCTTCACCTTGTGGACGAACTTGCCGATCCGGTCCATCGCTTCACTGAGCTGAGACACGGAGGTCGCATACGAGCAGCGAAGATGTCCTTCGCCGCCTAGTCCGAACACATTGCCCGGAACGGCAGCCACGTTCGCTTCTTCCAGCAAGCGCTCAGCGAACTGCTCCGAAGTAAGGCCCGTTGAAGCAATGGACGGGAAGGCATAGAAGGCGCCTTCCGGCTCATGACAATCGAGTCCGATATCACGGAAGCCCTTCACGACCAGCCTGCGCCGCTGATTGTACGCTTCCACCATCCGGTCCTTCTCTTCCATTCCGTTGCGGAGCGCTTCAAGCGCGGCATATTGTCCCATGATTGGTGCACACATGACCGTATATTGATGTATCTTCAGCATCGCAGACAGGATATCGGAGTGACCGCAAGCATAGCCCATTCGCCATCCGGTCATCGCGAACGCCTTGGAGAACCCGCTCACAAGAATCGTTCGGTCCTTCATGCCCGGCATGGCTGCGAAGGAGACATGATTCGATCCATAGGTTAGCTCCGCGTAGATCTCATCTGAGATGACGATGAGATTATGCTCCTCTACGAGCTTGGTAATGGGAAGCCAGTCCTCATAGCTCATAATGCCGCCGGTAGGATTGCTTGGATAACAGAGAATAAGGACCTTAGACTTCGGTGTAATAGCCGCGCGCAGAGATTCTGCCTTCAGCTTGAATTGATCCTTGGCGAATGTCTCTATACCGACTGCAACTCCGCCGCTCAGTGCCGTAATGGGAGAATAAGAGATGTAACAAGGCTCCGGTATGAGAATCTCATCCCCTGGCGTAATCAGTGCACGAAGCGCGAGGTCAATCGCTTCCGAGCCGCCGACCGTAACCAGCACTTCATCGGCAGGATTGTAGTTGACCGCGAAGCTGCCGTCCAGATACTCTGCTATCGCTTCCCTAAGCTCAGGCATGCCCGCATTAGAGGTGTATTGCGTCTTCCCAATCTCGAGAGCATAGACGGCTGCTTCCCTTACATGCCAAGGTGTGATGAAGTCCGGCTCGCCGACACCAAGCGTAATGACATCCTTGCGTGAGCTTACGAGATCGAAGAATCGTCTAATGCCTGACGGCTTAAGCCCTCTGGCAAGCGGTGACAAGTAGTCCTTCATCGATCTTAACTGCTGCTGTTCAGACTTCTGTCTCTCCTCTTCCTTAATCATAGCCATTCCCCTTTACGGCGAGATCATCAGACGCTGATCGCCTTCATGTTCCTCGAAGATGATGCCGTCTTGCTTGTATTTTTTCAATATGAAGAAGGTCTTCGTCGACAGCACCGCATCAATCGGAGACAGCTTATTCGATACGAATGAGGCCACTTCCTTAAGATTCTTGCCTTCGACCTCTACGAGCAGATCATAAGCGCCAGACATCAGGTAGACGGACTTCACTTCCGGATAGAGATAGATTCTCTCTGCAATCCCTTCGAAGCCGCGGCCGCGCTCCGGTGTAATCTGAACCTCGATCAGCGCCGTAACCTTCTCATCCGCGACCTTGCTCCAGTTCACAACCGTTGCATACTTCACAATGATATGATCGTTCTCCATATCCTTGATCGCTTGCTGCACCTCTTCGACCGATGCGTCCAGCAGCGTGGCAATAAGCTCCGCGTCCCGTCTGGCATCTTCCTTCAGCAGCTCCAGCACTCTCAATTGCAGTTCCGTCATGATCTTACCCCTTCCATATGCCTCATGCTCCATTATTATAAAGTTAATATTACAACGAATTCCTCCTTCCTGCAAAGGAATTGCTGGCGTTCCACACAAAAAGAGCCTGCAAGGCGCTAACCGCCCTACAGGCTCAAATTGGCTACATGGCTACATATAGTAGTTAGGGGTTGGAGTCTGGTGAAGCGGCTGCTGTTGCTGCTGATAGGCTGGAGGCATGACTTGCCCTTGATGCATAGGATGGGCTTGTCCGCCTTGTTGGCCTAAGCGCTGGCTTAAGAACTGCTGTGTCTCTTGCTGTGTCTTCTGGTATTGATTCATCTGCTTCGTAATCTCCTGCTTGAGAGCTGGAGATGCCGTATCGTACATCTGCTGGGATTGCATCGCTTGATACAGCTGCCCTTGAAGCTGAAGCGTGCTATGGGTCAAGCTGTTGAACATCTGACGAATGTCCGGACAACTCGATTCGGTTGCTGCTGTCGCATACTCTCTTACGACACGCTTCAAGTCTGCGAGTACCGTATAAGCCATATCCTTCTCCGGCATGATGGATTGTCCTTGCTGCTGATACATGGGTTATCCTCCTCTAACTCTGCGGCTGGCTAGGAGCCAGCTGCTGGTGCTGGTGTAAGGAATTCATTAAGGTCTGATAGTGCTGTTGGTGCACCTGCACCATCTGCGAGCACACGCTGCGCAAGGTGGGATTGCTTGCAGCGGAAGCGACTACCGCGCATTGCTTAGAGAGCAGATCTTCATTAGACATGGAATCCACGATGTATTCCAGTTCCTTGGCCGTTATCGGTTGCAGCATATTTTACTATGTCCTCCTCAGCGAGCTTAAGCATGATTAACCTCTGAAGCCTAAGCTTTCCATTCTATTTGCCTACGTATTATGACCGGACAGCAAGCCGATTATGTGCATGAATACCAATCCATACATAGAAAAAAAAACCTCTCCTTACTTCTAAGGAAAGGATTGGAATGGAATGCTCCAGCTTGCAGCATTATGGGAGATGAACAGTCTTCACATGGTCAAAATGAAGGAACACAGATGAGCTGCTTGCATTCGCTAATTCAATCATGCTCTGATCGACACTCTTCAATACACCGATCTTGTTGGAATTCTCGCCTAGGTCAAGAACGACGAACTCTCCAACTAACTTGCGGAGCTGTGCATCGAAGGTGCGGGCAAGAGTAAGCGGAGAAGGCTTAAGCGGGAACTGTTCGGGCGTTAAGGCATAGGGAGTAACGTTCGGGCTATAAGGAATCAAATACTTCAAGTGCTGAAGGGAAATAATAACGGAATGATAGACAGGAGAGTAGAAGACGAAGAAATCATTCATTACCGTTGTTAAATAACCATGAATGGATTGATTGCCCGTAATATAGATTTCAGAGAACATGCCTTTGGCGTTCATTAATATTTTACGATAGGAGATTGGTTCATTATAGGGCTCAAAAGGCAGCTCCGGTACGATATAATCTTCCTCTTCGTTCATAGATAGACGCAGCTGCTGCAGATGGATAAGCGGAATATATAGAAACTGGGAACCGTTATGAAGAACGAGTATATCCTGGCCAAATTCAATCAGCTTGCCACGCAGCGGCGTGAACTTGCCCGAAATCTCCAGTTCAACTTGCCGGTTCAGCAGCGGATGACGGGTTTTCATGCGATCAACCTCCTTAGGGCACCGACGTTAAGCGTCTTATTCAACAACCTCTAGCTGCGAATAGACATAGGATCGGGCTCGGCAGCAGAGCCGAGCCCGATCACTAGCCATCTAACCGGAGAGAGGGCTGCTAACCTTTGCGGGCTGAGATTGAGAGGAGATTAGCGATTTCTGCCGCCGGTGCGGCCGCCAGTACGGCTGCCCCCGGTACGGTTACCGCCAGTGCGTGCACCGCCCGTACGATTGCCGCCTGTGCGGTTGCCTCCGGTACGATTGCCGCCAGTGTTGCTTCCGCCAGTACGGTTGTTACCGCCTGATTTGTTGCCGCCGGACTTGTTGCCGCCGGATTTGTTGCCGCTGTTGTTGTCTTTGTTGCCGCCGGATTTGTTGTCGCCCTTGCCTGCTACCTTAATCGTCTTGATATGCATAATCTGAATCTGTGCAACTTCCTTGCCGCCTACAACTAGAAGCACAGCATCATTCCCTACTTCAGCTAAGAACCCTTCTACCTTCTCAGGTCCGCCCCAGTTAATCTGCACGAACTTCTGATTAAGTGCGCGAAGCACGCCCTTGAAGTTGGAAGCTACGATATAATCGGGAGTGAATCCGCCGCTCTTATTATTGTCCAGCTCTGTAATGCTCTTCACATGGCTAGTCGTAATATAGACGATACCTTCCTTAGTGCTTAGTACAAGATAGTCACTCTCTACAGCAAGCAGCTTGCCTTGCAGCGACTCTGGTCCGCCGCGGTTGATCTTGACATTCTTGCCTACTAAGCGGTTCAAGTACCCGTGCTTGTCATCCTTCTTGTGATGAGACTGACCCTGTCCGCCAACATAAGAATTGCACCAATAATTCATTCGTTAATCCCTCCGATATATTCGTTATACTAGCTCCCCACTCGGATTCTACTAATCTCTTCAAGCATCAGGTCGATCTATCATGGGAGGCGATATGTAATATATTTATATGTATCCTAGAGAGAAGGGGTACTAGATTAATATCTATTTATTGAAGATTCAGCTATTCACCTGTTGCGATTAATAGAGTAGATACATAGGTTGTTATATCTCAATTCATAGGAGGAGATATATATGCCTGGCAAAAGCAAAGGATCAAAAGGCGACCGTACACGCGGCGGACGTACTGGCGGTGACCGGACTGGCGGTGACCGCACACATGGTGGTCGCACTGGCGGTGACCGCACTCACGGTGGTCGCACTGGCGGTGACCGCACTCACGGTGGTCGCACTGGCGGTGACCGCACTCACGGTGGTCGCACTGGCGGTGACCGCACTCACGGTGGTCGCACTGGCGGTGACCGCACTCATGGTGGCCGCACTGGCGGTGACCGCACTCGCGGCGGACGCACTGGCGGTGACCGCACTCGCGGCGGACGTACTGGCGGTGACCGCACTGGCGGCGGACGCACTGGCGGTGACCGCACTCGCGGCGGACGTACTGGCGGCGACCGCACTGGCGGCAACCATTCGCACGCCGATCACAATGGCGGCAATGAAGGCCATCCCGACAAGGGCTGGCAATGGGAATTCTGGCTTGGGAAGCAGCAGCCACAGTGACCAATCCGTCACGGGCGGAATAAGGTGTATAGAAGCCTATCGCATGCGATAGGCTTACCTTTTTGCCCAAGGGGATGGTTATATGTCCGGGGAAGCATTGCCTATTCGCAGCATTCGAATCGCGGCAGCAGATCTTCGTGAGCTGCAGCAGGATGCATGGAGCAAGCAGATGAAGCCAGTGCAGCTTGAGCTGGAAGGCAGCTCCTATAAGGCCCAGTTCGGCTATCGGGGCGGCCATACGCGAGGTTATCGGAAGAAGTCTTATGAAGTGAGGATTAACGGCGGCCGAATCCTGCATTGGAATGCTGAATATGATGACCCATCCATGATGCGCAATGCGCTTTCGTTTTATTTTTTCAACAAGATTGGGGTACTGGCTCCGAAGACGAAGCACTTCTGGCTAATTATTAATGGGGAGCCGCAAGGGGTATATCTGGAGATTGAGTCGGTTGACGAGCTGTTCTTCAGAGAGAGGGGACGAAGCTGGAAGTCCATTATATATGCCGTGAATGACAGCGCGAACTTCTCCCTTATTGATCCCATAACTAAGAGTGCGAAGACCGACCTATTCGACGGCTATGAAGTGGTAAGCGGGGGTGCTGGCACGAAGACGAGACTTCGCACCTTCCTTGCATCCATTCATAAGCTGCCCAGGCAGAAGCTGCAGCCCTACCTGGCTCGACGGCTGGACATTGATCAATATCTGCTGTGGCTTGCAGGAGCTGTACTTACCGGTAATTATGATGGGTTCGATCAGAATTATGCGCTCTATGAGCATGGAGGGACAGGGAAGTATCGTATTCTGCCTTGGGATTACGAAGGTACATGGGGGCGTAATTGTTACGGCAAGCCTTGTGGAAGTAATCTTGTTCGGTTAGAAGGGTACAATCATCTGACTCAAGCTGTGCTGTCCTATTCGGCCTATCGCCAGCAATATAAGAAGGTGATGACCAGCCTGCTCCGTGACGCATTCACCACGGATGAGCTGGTACCGGTCATTCAGCAGATGCATAGCCATATTGATTCAGCCATTAGACATGATCACACGCGGGGAAGCTCCTATGCGACCTTCGCTTCGGAGCCAGCCTTCATGCGTCAATATATTAGTGAGCGCAGAGATATTCTGAAGACGGCCCTTCAAGAGTGGAAGCCGAATAAGGGCTAGAATAGCCCCATGCTAAGATACCGCTCACCGCTGTCTGGGGCGATACAGAGCACTCGTCTTCCCTCTCCGAGCCGCCTCGCGATCTGCATGGCAGCCCAGACCGATGCGCCGGAGGAAGGTCCGAGCAGCAGCCCTTCCAGTCTAGCGAGCTGTCTCATCGTGGCCAGTGCGTCTTCATCGGATACCGCAATGATCTCATCGTACACCGATGTATTGAGTATGGCAGGAATGAAGCCGGGACTCGTGCCAACCAGCTTGTGAGGACCCGGTTGTCCGCCTGATAATACTGGAGAACCTAATGGTTCTACGACTGCTACATACAGCCCGGGCAGAGCCTCCTTCAGAGCCTCTCCGGTGCCGGTAATCGTCCCTCCGGTTCCAGCGGTTGCCACGAAGGCATCCAGCCGTCCTTCGGTCTGTTCAATAATCTCCTTAGCCGTAGTGATACGGTGGATGTGCGGGTTCGCCTCATTCTCGAATTGATTCGGAATATAGCTGCCGGGAATGGATTGTTGGATCTCCTTCGCCATGCGAATGGCACCCGGCATCCGTTCAGCAGCTGGCGTAAGGACAACCTCCGCGCCATATGCGCGAAGCAGAGAGATTCGCTCTACCGTCATATTGTCGGGCATGACTAGAATTAGCTTATACCCCTTAGCTGCCGCATTCATCGCAAGCCCGATACCGGTATTCCCGCTAGTCGGCTCGATAATCGTATCCCCTTCACGAATCCATCCGTGCTGCTCCGCACTAGCGAGCAGCGAGGATGCGGCTCGATCCTTCACACTTCCGCTTGGATTGAACCGCTCCAGCTTCACGAGCACTTCAGCGCTTCCCGGCTCTGCAAGCCGGTTCAGCCTGACGGCAGGTGTATCTCCTATGAGCTCGGTCACGGCTCGCACGATTCTGGTCATCGCTCTCTCCTTCTATACCTTGGTAGACTTCAAGTATGGGCTCATCAACCACCATGCGGCAATCGGAACGAGTCCGACTCCGAGCATAAGCCAGGTGATGGCTGTCTTCGAATCATTGATCGGGAGTACGATCAGGTAAGCACACAAGCCAATCACTCGGCCAGTCGTCAGTCCCGCCTCCCGTAAGACGATGAACTCCTCACGCTCCCTGACGCTCTGTTCAGACTGCCCAATCAGGTCGAAGATTCGTGTGGTCATCGGGATAATATAGAGCGGCATGAACAAGGCAGTACCGATACCGAATACAAGCAGAGTCATGTAGTTCATCTCATAGAATAGCGGCAGGATGAATAGCGTAATCATGATCGTCCCAATCAGCATCGAAGGGTTCCGATTGCTTGGCCTCAGCCGCTTGCCTGCCAGCCAGAAGCTGACAAGCGCAACCGATGAGGTAATGAGAGAGAAGGCTCCAAGCTTCCGTTCATCCTCCGTTGCAATGTATACAATCAAGCCTACGAGGAACATGAAGACGCCTTCCCGCACCCCTTGGGCGACGATGGCCGGCAATACCCTTCGCCAGCTGTTCCCCTTCTCCCGCAATTGGTGAAGACCATGGAGCCACTGGTACTGCCCCTCGCTCTTCCGCTTCCTGAGCCAGAAGCTGAGAATGACGGTCAACCCGAAGATAACAAGCGATATGGTGAAAATCAACTGATATCCCCGCTCGCCCTTCATCGACGTAATCAGCAAGCCAGATATCCATGGCGCAGCAATACCGGCGAAGGAGCTTAACAGTCCCGCCCAGCCGTTGAATCGATCCCGGTTATCCGGCTCCGTAATCTCGAAGTAGATCACATTGAAGGCAATCCAAAAAAAGCCTCCAGCCATACCGTTCAGTATGCCAAGCGGAACGCCATATTGCTTCGCCGTCGTGCCGAGAAGCAGCACCAAGCAGTAGAAAACACCTGACAATACAATGCCAAGCCGAAGGCTGTTCATCTTATTGTGCTCCTTCACCCACTTGCCGGCAAGCCAGAACGTTAGTCCGCTCGTTATGTATTGTCCGAAGGTGAACCAGCCTATCAGCATGTAGGACCCGCTTGCCTTCCACAAGTAGACCGCAAGGAAGGTGCCAGAGAGCGCATGCGCCGTACCGAATAACGCCTGCACGGCTAGCAGCAGAATCGCCTGCGACCCTAGAGCACCAGCACCCCTGCCACTCTCTCCCTCTCTCCGCATCCCTTGCTGCTTGCTTCCCATCGTCTCGAGCCAACGAGACTGAACCGAATGCTTGCCCTGTTCCACAGCCCATGTCCCCCCAGTCTGTACTTCCCTGTAAGGTACCCTGTTGGCTGTACAAACATGCTTATTCCTGAACTTGGATCCAGCAGAGCAACGGTTATTCCTTAGGACTAAGCAGCTTAATCATATGGTCTCTGCCGTCCGCGCTTAGCATAGAGCTCGTCTGGAAGCAGGCAGGGCACACATACCAAGTCACTTCGAATGGAACGGCTACGACAGGCACACCCATCGATGGAGGGACAGCGGCCTTGAATTGCTCCGGCCCCATGGATTGCTTGCCAGCCTCCAGCATATACTCTCGGCATGCAGGGCATTCCGGCACTTCCTCTTGCCCATCCAATATTCGTTCCATCTTCTCCTCTACGGCGAGCCAGGATCGATCGGTCTGACGGAAGCCATTGTCGGAATGACGATCCTCCCAGTCCAAGTCCTCTTCCTCTTCCTCTACATCCTCATCCCGGGTATCTTCCCAATCCTCTTCCTCAGCTTCAGCGCTATCCTGGCCAATTCCGATCTGTACCGTCCGATAGCCGCTCAGCTCATTCTCACAATGCGGGCAATGCTTCTCCGGTCCGATCTCCTCATCCCATATAATCTCCGTCAGGCACCACGGGCAGATGACTTCGTTCTGTTCTTCCATTCCAATATTCCTCGCTTCCACAGATAGTTAAGTTAGATAGATGACTCCAAGTATGATGAATAGACAAGCTAGGGCCAGCAAGATTCCCCACAAGTACTTCATAGCCGATCAAGCCTCCTGCTGCTGATAAGTTCATTCATTATAAGGTTACCGTCGCTCCAATGACGTAGGACAAGGCGATAGATATGATCATAGCGATGAAGCCGACCGCGCGGTTATCCCTTGCAATCTCGTCATCGATTCGGAAGACTGGTGTTAGGAATTCGAACAGGAAGTAGGCAGCTAGCAAAATAACAAAGCCAAATCCCCCCCAAATCAAGCTCTGATAAACAGAGTCATTGGCTTCAATGGAGAATCGAAACAGATTGCATATTCCGAATATCTTGCCGCCTGTTGCCATGGCAGCTGCGACATTCCCCTTCTTAATCTCATCCCATGTCTTGTACTTCGCAACCAGCTCGAAGCAGGACAAAAAGACGATCAAGGCCAGCACGGTTACTGACACATAGATCAGGGAAGCCGAATAGGCGTTGCTTAGCAAGGAATCCACTTCATTGTCCATGGGATCGCCCACCTCTAGTTCTACAGAATGGTATTACTTCAGTTCAGCAACGGTCACTCCATTGCCGCCCTCACCGTAATTGCCTAACCGGAAGGCCTTGACCAAGCTATGCTTCCTTAGATACTGCTGGATACCCGTTCGGAGTATGCCGGTCCCCTTGCCATGGATAATGAATACTTGGCCTAGACCGGAGAGGAAGGACTCGTCAAGGAATTGATCGACCTCCATAATGGCTTCTTCGAGGTTCGCACCTCTTAGATCAAGCTCCATCCGCACATTCTCTTCCTTCGTACGCTTCAAGCTCGCAGCCAGCTTAGGCTGCTGAGGCTTCGAGTCGTTCGACTTCAGCAGCTCAAGGTCATCGATGGCCACCTTCATCTTCATGATGCCTAGCTGTACGGTTGCGTCTGATCCTGATCGTTCGACGACCGTCCCCCGCTGGTTCAAGCTGTACACCATCACTTCATCGCCAGCCTCAATGCTGGCCGGTCTAGCTCCACCCTTGCCTGCTGCGGGCCTCTTCTTCTTCTCCGCAGCCGGTGCAGCTTCATCGAGCTTGCGGCGAGCCTCAATTAAGCGATGCTCCTTGACAGATGCCCCTTCTTCCATAGCCAGCTTGCGAAGATCGGATATAATGTCTTCCGCATCCCGCTTCGCCTTCGCAACGGCCTCCCGGGCTTCTTCACGCGCCTTCTCCAGCAGCTTGTCACGCTGCTCATCGAACCGCAGACGCTCTGCTTCATGCTGTGCACGGAGAGCTTCCACTTCCTTGCGGAGCGACTCTGCTGTGTTGCGTTCGTTCTCAGCTGTCAGACGGTTCTCTTCGAGTGAAGCAATCATATTCTCTACGCGCTGATCTTCTTCACTAACCTCTCCGCGGGCATGCTCAATGATGGAAGCATTCAGCCCCAGCCGCTCTGCAATAGCGAAGGCGTTGCTTCGTCCCGGCACACCAACAAGCAAGCGATACGTCGGGCTAAGCGTAGCAACGTCGAACTCCATGCTGGCATTGATGACTCCCTTGCGATTATAGGCGTAAGCCTTCAGTTCACTGTAATGGGTAGTAGCTACAATTCGGCTGTCCAGCCGGTGAATGTGCTCAAGTATGGCAATGGCAAGCGCCGAGCCTTCGGCTGGATCTGTTCCTGCACCGAGCTCATCGAGCAGCACCAAGCTCTTCGCCGTCATCGATCCAAGAATTCGGATAATGTTCTTCAGATGGGAGGAGAAGGTGCTCAGGCTCTGCTCAATGCTCTGCTCGTCCCCGATATCCGCATAGATCGCATCGAACACACATAGCTGGCTGCCTTCTTCCGCCGGTACGAACAGTCCGGACATGGCCATCAGGCTTAGCAAGCCAATCGTCTTCAGCGATACGGTCTTGCCTCCAGTATTCGGACCGGTAACGATAATCGCTGAGTAATCATTGCCCAGCTCGACGTCAAGCGGGACTACATGTTCAGCGGGAATGAGCGGATGACGGCCGCGCTTCAGCTTAAGGAAGCCTCTGTCATTCATACGTGGCATCGTGGCGCGCATCGTATGGGCAAGCCTCGCCTTCGCGAAGTCGAAGTCAAGCTCCCCGAGCAAGTCAAGATCATAGAGCAGATTCTCGGTATGTTCCGCTGCAGCTGCCGTAAGCTTCTGAAGAATCTTCTCAATCTCTCTCATCTCTGCCGCGCGCAGCTCGCGAAGCTTATTGTTCATGACGACAATCGTCTCCGGTTCGATGAACAAGGTAGCTCCTGAGCCGGATTGATCATGAATAATACCGCCGAAGTGCGAACGATACTCTTGCTTGACGGGAATGACATACCGGTCATTACGGAGTGTAATAATCGTCTCTTGGAGCATCTTCTGTACGGAAGAGGATCTGATCATCTGCTCGAGCTTCTCTCGAATGCGCGACTCGCCGCCCCGCAGCTCTCTTCGAATGGAAGCAAGCTCCGAGCTTGCACTGTCCATTACCTCTGCTTGCTCGTCAATACAGGAGAAGATAAGGTCCTCGAGCGGCTTATGCTCTGATAATTGTTCGGCCAGGCTATATAGCAGCGGCATCGCATCATCCTCATGCAGCTGAGTAATATGACGCTTGACCCTGCGGCCTCCCCGAACGGTCGAAGCGACCTCGAGCAGCTCGGCAGGATTCAAGGTTCCCCCGATTCTCGCTCGATGCAGGGATGACGTAATATCGGCTACGCCTCCGAATGGGGGGCTGCCCTTCAGCCGGTCAGCCTTATAGGCCTCATCCGTTGCTTGCAGGAGCAGCTTCACATCCTCCAGCTCAGAGTTCGGGCTGAGCTTCTCAGCCCTGACCTTGCCGAGCGATGTCGCTGCATGCTGCGTTAATTTATGTACAATCTTCGTGAACTCTAAGGTTGATATGATTTTGCTATCCACAACGAATAACACTCCTCTCGCTTCCCTTATTATAGCTGAACGCATGGCCTGTTGCACGAGATGACTTATGCTTCCATACATGTTCCAACGCAGGGTCGCGAATACTAATGGATGAGGCAGGTTGTCATTACCTAAGGAGGGTTATGCTGAATGAAATTTCTAGGACATGTCGTCCGATTTATTGTTGCCGCTCTCGTCTTAATGCTCGTTGGCTTCCTCGTACCCGGATTCAGTGTAGGCGGCTTCTGGAGTGCGCTATTCCTGGCACTCGTCATTGCTGTTCTGGGCTGGATTATTGAAGGCATATTCGGCCGTACGGTAACCCCCTTCGGCAGGGGCATAGTAGGCTTCCTTGCAAGCGCTGCTGTCATCTGGATCGCCCAATTCATCGTGGGCGGAGTATCTGCTACACTGCTCGGTGCCATATTAGCTGCACTAGTCATCGGCATCATCGATCTGTTCATGCCGGTCAGCACACCTTATGAAGCTGGTCGCAGAGAGCGAGCTTGACAAGGGACTTGTGATGGACTGGGAATAGCAGTTGAGTAAGAGCGCAATGTTCGTGGCCATGCAGGGATATCGCATTCTGCAGTAGCATGGCGCTGAAGCTGTCAGGATAGACTGGTATGACCCTTGCTTCGGCGGGCTTCGCTACCTGCGGCGAAGGGCCGGTTCAAGGGTTTTCATGCGGGTATAGATAGGGTAATGATGGACATACTCTTCACATGAAGTTCACGAGTTTGTCACTCTGCGGTCACTGCATGCTCGGCACCCGTGGGATATAATGGAACCAAGCTCTTGAACAAGAGTAATTATAGCTGGAAGGGGATAAGTTCATGCGCAAGTGGATGATATTCGCGGCAGTGCTCACCTTAGTGCTCGTCATCGCAGCATGCGGAGGCACGAAGGAGAATGACAACCAGACGACTGTACCTGAAGACAATAACGGGGGCACCACGGCAGGCACTACAGCCGGTGAACTCGTCGTCAAGGCTGCCAATTGGAAGTTCGATGAGGCGGAATATCGAATCAAGAAGGGCGAGGCCGTTAACCTGTCGTTGGAATCCACCGAAGGCATTCATGGCATCGCGGTTCGCGGCACAGATATTGAGGTAGCTAACGGCAAGACAGAGACCGTAACGATTAACGATGCTGGCGAGTACGAGCTGTATTGCACCGTACCTTGCGGCACTGGCCACTCCAAGATGAAGGCTAAGCTGATTGTTGAATAGAAGGCTTATAAGACCGGCCGCGTAGAGGTGCCGGTCTTCTCTATGTTAAGAAGCTGCCGCTGCTCTAACCGATGCGGGTGCTCCTTACGCTGCAGCATCACATTCCGATGCTACTGCCACCAACTTGCTGCCCCAGCGCCCTGCAGCATCACATTGTGATGCTACAGCATCCAACTTGCTACTTCCGCACGCTGCAGCATCACATTCCGATGCTACACCTCTAACTTGGTACTTCCGCACCCTGCAGCATCACATTGTGATGCTACAGCATCCAACTTGCTACTTCCGCACGCTGCAGCATCACATTCCGATGCTACACCTCTAACTTGGTACTTCCGCACCCTGCAGCATCACATTGTGATGCTACAGCCCCAACTTGCTACTTCCGCACGCTGCAGCATCACATTCCGATGCTACAGCCTCTCACTTGGTACTTCCGCACGCTGCAGCATCACATTGTGATGCTATTGCCTTCAACTAGATACTTCCGCAACATGCAGCATCACATTCCGATGCTACAGCATCCAACTTGCTGCTTCCGCACGCCGCAGCATCACATTCTGATGCTACAGCATCCAATCTGCTACTTCCGCACGCTGCAGCATCACATTGTGATGCTACAGCATCCAACTTGCTACTTCCGCACGCTGCAGCATCACATTCCGATGCGTTTGACCTCAACTTGCTACTTCCGCAATACAATAGTGGCGGAATTCAACATGACGCCCATGGCAGCTACCCACACAATCTGGCTGATAGATAGAGTTCGGCTAAGGGAGAACAAACGTCATACCAGTTCGGCTCGGTGGATTGTCACATACATCACACAAATATAAAGATATCTTAACCTCTATCCAAAAAAATCTGATGGCCGCATCTATTCCCATACGTTCCTCCCCTTGATAAGATGAATAACAACATGATTGGAATGAAGGGGCTGAATGAATGGGCATATTAGCTGGAAAAGTGGCCATTATTACTGGGGCAGGCACTGGACTCGGGCGTGCAGCCGCACTGTCATATGCTAGGGAAGGCGCTCAAGTTGCACTCATCGGTCGGCGTAGAAGCAAGCTCGAGGAGACTAGAGAACTAATGTTACAAGAGACGGGGCTGGATGCCCTAGTCTTGTCAGCGGATGTGTCTGACGAAGCGCAGCTCCTGCAAGCGGTATCGACAGTGGTCGACACCTTCGGCCATCTGGATATCGTCGTGAACAATGCAGCCGTGTTCGAGCCCGGAACGGTTGCGGAATTAAGCTTGGTGGATTGGCAGCAACAGATTGCTGTTAATCTGACGGGGCCTTTCATCCTATGTAAGGCAGTCCTTCCCCATATGCGTCGTGCTAGATATGGACGAATTATTAATATTACATCGGGCTTGTCATGGAATGGCGCAGGCGGATATGCCGCATACAGCGCAGCCAAGGCCGGTCTTGAGTCACTCACTCGGACGCTAGCGGATGAGGAGCATGAGCATGGCATCCTGGTGAACCTGTACAATCCAGGCACGATTCGTACGGAGATGCATGCGACGGGCAAGGATCCTGCGGTGGTTACCCCTGATCTAGTGAGGCTTGCAAGCCTTCCCCAGAGCGGTCCAACTGGAACAATTGTCACCTACAACTAAGACCAGTCCTTCTAACTCATCCTTAATAGTATTAAAAAGATCCCCTGCAACAGCCCCTAGAAAATAGGTGCTGTGCAGGGGATATGTCTGTTATAAGGGACCGATTAACTCTGCTCTATCAGCTCGATCCACTCGTTATATTCTGTCTGAAGCTTAGAGTATTCAATTCTTAGCTTATCATGGATGTCTTGCAGCTGCCTAAGCTCTTCCCTCAGCTGGTGCAGAGCATGTGCTGTCTCGTTGCGCTCCAGCTCCAGCTGCTCCGTCCGATCATCAAGCACGACGGTGCGTTCTCCAGCCGCCGCTGCTTCTTCCAGTGCCTGGCCTAACTGCTCCTGCAGCGCTCGCTGGTGAAGCTCCCGCTCAGCTTGCTCTGCTTCGAGTTGTCTAATAGCCTGTTCGGCCTCTTCAGCTCGCTGCCGCTCGGCTTGCAACACTTGCGCTTGCTGCTGCTCGCGTTCGGACAGAGATTGCAGCTGCTGAGCAACTAATCTCTCTCTGGCAGCTGTCACTTCCAACTGCTCCGAACGGTCGCGTTCCTCCGTCGTTATCGTGGCAAGCTGGGCAGCTAGGTCCTGCTCACGATGAGCCGCATCGCGCAGTCTCTCCGCTGCCGAACGCTCGCGCTCTCCCGCTTCCTTCAATTGCTCCTTCAGCTCTTGCTTCTGCGCGGCAAGAGCATGAAGCTGCTCTTGGTACTCACGCTCCTTAGCAGACATCATCTTAATCTGCTCGACTTGTCCGCGGTCCTTGGAGACAATCCCCTTCAGTTGGCCTGTAAGGTCTCTCTCCTTAGCTGCCATAAGGCTAAGCTGCTGGGCTAGTTCACGTTCCTTGGCTGAGGAGTTGTTCAATTGCTCCTCCAGCTGTCTTGCCTTAATCTCCGCATCATGAAGCTGGTTATGCAGCCTGCTCTCTTCTTCCTTAGTCAAGGCCAACTGATCCTGCAGCTTCAATTCTGTAGACCGAGCTTCTTCGAATCTATTGCTTAGCTCAAGCTCGGAGCTTCTCGACGCATCAAGTTGAACTTGAAGCTCAGAAGCGCGAGCAAGTGCTTCTTCAAGCTGCATAGATTGCTCATCCTTCTCTGAACGGGCTGCAGATAGCTGATTCTCTAGCTGCTGAATCCATACTCTAGCCTCTTGCAGCGATTCTGCTTGCTTATGCTCGTCGACCTTGGAAGCTTCAAGCTGCTCAGCAAGCTCCCATTCCTTCATGGTTGCTGCGTCGAGTTGCTCGCTTATCTCACGCTCTCGATTCCGCGCTGACTCCAACTGCTCTTCCAGCTGGCGTCCGCGTGTGCCGGCACCTTCCAGCTGCTCGCTAAGCTCACGCTCTCGATTCCGCGCTTCCTCCAGCTGCTCGCCAAGCTCGCGCCCGTATGCGCCAGCACCTTCCAGCTGCTCGCTAAGCTCTCGCTCTCGATTCCGCGCTGCCTCCAACTGCTCTTCCAGCTGGCGTCCGTGTGCATCGGCACCTTCCAGCTGTTCACGAAGCTCTCGCTCTCGATTCCGTGCTGCTTCCAGCTGCTCGCTAAGCTCTCGCTCTCGATTCCGCGCTGCTTCCAGCTGCTCTTCCAGCTGGTGTCCGTTTGTACCGGCACCTTCCAGCTGCTCGCTAAGCTCACGCTCTCGATTCCGCACTGCTTCCAGCTGCTCTTCCAGCTGGCGTCCGTGTGCATCGGCACCTTCCAGCTGTTCACTCAGCTCGCGCTCTCGATTCCGTGCTGCTTCCAGCTGCTGGCTTAGCTCACGCTCTCGATTCCGCACTGCTTCCAGCTGCTCTTCCAGCTGGCGTCCGTGTGCATCGGCACCTTCCAGCTGCTCGCTTAGCTCGCGCTCGCGATTCCGCGCTGCTTCCAGCTGCTCACCAAGCTCACGCCCGTATGTGCCAGCTCCTTCCAGCTGCTCTCTCAGCTCACGTTCACGAGCTCCAGCACCTTCCAGCTGTTCACTCAGCTCGCGCTCACGAGCACCGGCGGCTTGCAGCTGCTCACGCAGCTCGCGGCTGTATGCTTCGGCACCCTCCAGCCGCTCGGCAAGCTCCCACTCCTTGATGGTAGCCGCCTCCAGCTGCTCATCCAGCTCATGTCCCCGGGCCTCCATTACAGAGAGCTGCTCTTCCAATTCTCGTACCCTAGCCCTGAGCCCTTCGTGCTGCTCTTCCAGCTGACGTTCACGCGCCCTGATGCCTTCATGCTGATCACCAAGCTCGCGTTCCCGCTGCTCAGCAGCATGAAGCTGCTCTCGAAGCTGTTGCCCTTGCTCAGAACTGCGGCGCAGCCCCTCTAACAGCTCCGTCCGCTCCGCTGACACGAGCTCCAGTTGCTCCCTGAGCTCCTGCCCATGTCCAGCTGCTTCCTCCAGCTGGTCCACCAACTCTTGCTCCCGCAGAGCCGCTACTTCGAGCTGCTCTTGCAGCTGGCGAGCTTCCCCAGCAGCAGCTTCCAACTGAGTCAGCTGCTCTTGATCATGCTCATCAGCTAGTGCCAGACGCGCGTTCAATCCGTTCAACTGCTCACGCAGCTGCTGCTCTTGCTCCTCATACAGCTGCTGAAGCTCTTGCTGCTCACTCTGCACCTGTACGGCTTGCCTCTCCGCCGCAGTCGCCTGCTGACGTGCCGATGCAAGCTTCTCCTCCAACTGCTGCACCTTGCCTTGAGCTTCGCCATATTGCTCCTGCAGCTCACGGAGCTGAACCTGTACTTCCTCCAGCTGGGAATCGCGCTGGATGCCGTCCTGTTCCAATTGGGCATAGGAAGCGCGAAGCACTTCCTCCTGCTCCATCGCCGCCATCAGCTGCTCATCCGCCTGCTGCTGGCGCAATTCACTTGCTGCCTTCTCCTGCTCCAGCTGTGCCTGCAGCTCCGCCAGTTCCCCTTGCAGCCGCTCTCGCTCGCCGATCCATCCGCTTCTGCGGCGCTCCAGCTCAGAGCGGAACGACTGCTCAAGCTGAGCGCTGTCAGCCTTCCAATTCTGCTCCCGCTCCTCCAGCAATCGCACCGACTCTGCAGCTGCAGCCTCGGCGTCTGCTCGCCACTCTTGCTCCCTCGCCGCCCACTTGCTCTCCCAATCTTCCTCGGCCGTAGCGAGCAGCAGCTCAGCTTCCTCCTCTGCTTGCTTCAGCGCAGCGGCCTTGCTCGCCTCGACCTCACTCCGTACAGCTTCCTGATCGGCCTTCGCCTGCTGGAGCGCCTGCTGCTTCTGCTGCTGCAAGTCCTTCAGCTTCTGCTCCGCTGCTATTCTAACCGCTTCCAACTGCTCGGATGCCGAATGCTTCAGCTTCTGTATCTGCTCGGTTCCTGCTTGCTGCACGGCTCTCAGCTGCTCTGCGGCAGCTGCTTGCTCCTCCGCCAGCTTCGCATCTGCAAGCTCTTGCTGCTCAACCATTCGCTCACGCAGCTCAGCTACCAGCTTCACCGCATCCTCAAGCTCCTTGGTCATTGCCGCATTCTTCGCTTCTTCTTCCGGCAGTCTTGCTGCATCACGCCGCAAGCGGAATACTTCCTCCGTAATCTGTACAGCAGCCAGCACAGCCAGCTTAGGCATATCAAGTCTCGGATAGCCCTTCGCCAGCTTGCCCATATTCTCATCCACCAGCGCTGCTACACGCCTTATGTAATCCACATTCGTATGTCCAGTTAATTTGTACTGATGTCCATATATGTCAACGGTAACCACTGTGCGTTCAGCATCCATAAGGGGGTTCCTCCTATTGTCTAAGTCAATTCTCTAAGGTGATGGTTATGTGAGAGGGATCAATCCAGTGCAGTATCTATTTTTTCCAGTAAAAAAATCGCATCGAAAGTTCACAAGGAACTATTTCGATGCGATCTTGGAGGTTTCCTGCCTACTTGCGCAATTCTGCGTCAAAAGATTGTTCCAATTGTGCAACAACCTTACTATGAAGCTCCGTCACTTCCTCATCGGTCAGAGTCCGCTCCCCATGGCGGTATACAAGGGATAAGGCGACGCTCTTCTTATCGGCACCAAGCCTCTCACCGGTATACACATCGAACACGTTAACAGACTCAAGCAGTTCGCCTGCCGCCATCCATGCAGCAGCTGTCAGCTTGCCCGCTTCTACTCCGCGGTCAAGTACGACTGCAATATCCCGCTGCATCGCTGGGTAACGCGGAAGCGTCTTGTACACGATGTCTGAAGTAGCCGTATCATACAGTTCATCCAGACTAATCTCAAGGACATACGTATCCGCGAGGTCATACTGATTCTGCAGCTCGGGATGCAGCTGGCCTACATATCCGATGACCTGCGGTCCTCTGCCAGACTCCAGCTTCACCGCTGCCGTACGGCCTGGGTGGAAGTGCTCCGGCTGAGCGGCTTCATAGGTCACTTCGCCGCTGACACCAAGAATGCTGAACACCGTCTCAAGCACACCCTTCGCATCATAGAAGTCGACCGCTTCCGCCTTGCGATTCCACATCGCGGATCTCCGGTTCCCCGTCAGCAATACAGCCAGACGATGCTTCTCTTGCGGCAATCGGGTCAATGTCTCCTCATCCGTGTGGTATACACTTCCGAGCTCGAATAGAGCTGCATCCTCATTCTTGCGATTACGGTTATAGGCGGCTACATCAAGTAGCTGAGCGATGAGGGTCGTCCGCAGCACGCTGCGGTCCTCGCTCATCGGCATCGCCAGTCGAATAGGCTTCGCCCCTTCGGCCAAGTCCTTGAACAATTCGGTCTGCTTCGGACCTGTGAAGGAGTAAGAGATCACCTCATGAAGCCCGGCATCCGATAGACGCTTCCTAAGTTCGCGACGTATCGCCTGCGGCCCTGACAGCGAGCCGGGAATAATCTCTCCCTCGATAGCCGTAGTCGGAATATTATCGTATCCGAACAGTCGGGCTACCTCTTCAATTAAGTCTACATCGCGCGTAATATCCCCGCGGCGAGTCGGTACTTCTACATTGAACACATCACCGTTCTCCATCGCATAGCCGAAGCCGAGACGGCCGAAGATCGTCTGAACCTCCAGACGGGACAGCTCCGTCCCAAGGTAACGATTGATTCGCTCCAGGGATACCTTCACCTGCTGCGGCTTCGCTTCGCTCACGACGGCTTCGACGATTCCGTCAGTCACTAGTCCGCTGCCCAGTTCAGCAATCAATGCCGCAGCTCGGTTCAGTGCAGGAATGACACGAGCCGGATCCACTTCCTTCTCGAAGCGAATACTGGATTCGGAACGCAGACCGAGCTGACGAGAGGTCTTGCGGACCGTTCCGCCGTCGAACTTCGCGGATTCAAGCAGGATGTTGACGGTCTCAGCCGTTACCTCGGATGTTGCTCCGCCCATCACACCAGCCAGAGCAAGCGGCTTCTCGCCATCGGTAATGAGCAGCATATGCGGCTCCAAGCGGCGCTCTTGATCATCCAAGGTGACCATCGTCTCACCAGGCTTCGCCAGACGAACCTCAATTCGGCCGCCGGCAATACGGTCTGCATCGAAGGCATGAAGCGGCTGGCCATACTCCAGCATGACGAAGTTGGTCACATCTACCACATTGTTGATTGGACGAATGCCGGCAGCCATCAATCGGTTCTGCAGCCATAGAGGAGATTCGGTAATCTTGACTCCCTTAATATATCTTGCCGAATAATGGGAGCAATGCTCTTGCGCGTGAATCGTTACCGAGATGAGCTCCGAAGTCTTGTCTACCGCATCATTAACGCTCACCTCGGGCAGACGAACCGGCTGGCCCGTTAGCGCGCCAATCTCATAAGCCACGCCAATCATGCTAAGGCAGTCAGACCGGTTAGGCGTAAGATCCAGCTCCAGCACTTCATCGTCAATGCCAAGCACTTCACCGATCGGCCGGCCAATCGGTGTTGACTCAGGCAGCACCAGTATGCCTTCCTGCTGCTCCTTCGGCAGCAGCTTCTCATTCAGGCCCAGCTCCTTCGCCGAGCAGATCATTCCTTGCGATTCCACGCCGCGCAGCTTCGCACGCTTAATCTTGAAGTCGCCAGGCAGGATCGAACCGATTACAGCTACAGGCACACGCTGTCCAGCATCGACATTCTTCGCGCCGCAGACGATCTGCAGCTCTTCCCCAGTCCCTACGTCGACCTTGCAGACGTTCAGCTTATCTGCATCGGGGTGCTTCTCCTTAGACTTCACATAACCGACCACTACACCGGTTACTCCCTTGTTCCTTGACTCGACGACGTCAATCTCGATTCCGCCGCGTGTCATTCGCTCAGCCAGCTCCTCGGCAGAGAAGCCTGCGACATCGATATATTCATTAAGCCACTTATAAGATACCTTCATGGTTAATTCCCTTCCTTCCTCTTCCTCATCCTCGTTACATTCGCTCGAACTGGCTTAAGAACCTCAGGTCATTCGTGTAGAAGTGGCGGATATCATCAATGCCATACTTCAAGAGAGCAATCCTCTCTACGCCCATACCGAAGGCGAAGCCGCTCACTTCATTCGGGTCGTAGCCGCCCATCTCGAGGACGCGCGGGTGAACCATGCCGCAGCCGAGAATCTCCAGCCAGCCGGTATGCTTGCACATCCGGCAGCCGTGGCCGCCGCACTGCACACAGGTGACATCCACCTCTGCGCTTGGCTCTGTGAAGGGGAAGAAGCTTGGACGCAGACGAATCTGCGCTTGGGAACCGAACATCTGCTGCACGAACTGCAGCAAGGTTCCCTTCAGATCGCTCATGCGAATGTTAGGCGCAATGACCAGACCTTCAATCTGATTGAACTGGAAGGAGTGCGTAGCATCATCATCGTCGCGGCGATATACCTTGCCCGGGCAGATGACCTTCACCGGGGTCTTGCCGTTCATCTGCTTCATCGTGCGAACCTGTACCGGCGACGTATGCGTGCGCATCAGAATATCATCCGTAATATAGAACGAATCCTGCATATCTCGCGCAGGGTGATTCTGAGGAAGATTCAGCGCCTCGAAGTTGAAGTAATCGGTCTCCACCTCAGGCCCTTCCGCAATCGTATAACCAAGCCCGATGAACACATCCTCAATCTCCTGTGCCACCTTGTTCAGAGGATGGATGGCCCCCGTCGGCAGCGCCTTGCCGGGCAGCGACACGTCGATTGTCTCGGAACGCAGCCGATTCTCCGTCTCCAAGCGGTCGAATGCCTCCTGCTTCTCTGCAATAACCGCTTCGATTGCGCCTCTCACCTCATTGCCGACTTGCCCAATCACGGGACGCTCTTCTGCACTTAACGAACCCATCCCGCGCAGAATCTCGGTTAAGGCCCCCTTCTTGCCCAAGTACTTGACGCGCAGATCATTCAACTCGCCGGGACTTGCAACCTGACCAAGCTCCTGAAGAGCTTCAACCTGCAATCCCTGTAATCTCTCCTTCATATCCATCGCCTCCATCATATCTGCACACAAATAAAAAAAAGGCCCTCTCTCCCCGTAAGGGACGAAAGAACCGTGGTACCACCCTAATTCGGACTGTCTATGCATGGAAGCATAAGCAATCCCTTCAGTCCCATAACGGCGGGAACCGGACTTCCCTACTTGCACAAGGCACATCATGCTCCCTGCGGTTCAAGAGTCTGCTCCGGAGTGAACTTCGGCAGCCTGCCCCATGCAAAGACGCTCTCAATCTGCGGCGCCTTCTCCCTGTGCTGGCGGTACTGCTTACTCTTCTCCATCTATGCATTATTCGAGCTATTCATCATATACTTGCCTCTATTATATGCAAAGGCATCTATAGTTGCAAGAAGCGCCGCCCATTCCTGTCCAGTCGCGCAGAATTGCTAACGATCCACGAGCCCTTGCTCGAGCGCATATCGCGTCAGCTGAACCCGATTATCCAGATGAAGCTTCTGAAGGATGTTCTTCAGATGATTCTTGATCGTATGCTCGGACAATCCGAATGCAGCGGCAATCGCCTTGTTCGATTCTCCATAAGCTACACGCTCCAGCACTTCCTTCTCCCGCTCGGTGAGAGCAGTTGCCGTACCGGCAGGCTGGCGAATGGGCTGAGCCCAGCCCGCTGCCCGAGTCTGATCCGGTCCTCCCGTGAACTCTTGCAGCAGCCGATAAGCCAGCTCCTTGGTGAACGGTGCTTCGTCGACCGCAACCGCTCGCAGATACTCCATCCAGGCAGATGGAGCCAGGTTCTTAAGGAGATAGCCCTGCGCTCCGCGCTTAATCGCCTCGAATAGATGAGTGATGTCGTCAGACACCGTCACCATCACGATCTTGAGAGCAGGGTAGAGCAGCTTGAGCTGCTGGGTCGCTTCGAGCCCGCCTATTCCAGGCATATTAATATCCATGAGGATGAGATCTGGCATGAGCTCACCTGCTCGCTCCAGAGCCTCCTCCCCGCTTGCGGCTTCAGCCGTAATCTCGAAGGAAGCGTCGGATTCAACAATCTCGCGCATCCCTTCCCTGCCGTGAGGATGATCATCAACGAGCATGACTCTAATCCGTTGTTCTAACGTTCTATCCATCAGAATCTTAATTCCCCTTCCTTGCGACGACGACAGCTGTCCCCATTGGTGTACAGGATATGTCGAACGTCCAGCCCATCTGCTTCGCCCGGTCATGCATCATTCGAATGCCATACCTCCCCTTAGCAGGAGGCCCATCTGCAGGCAGCCCGATTCCATCGTCCTCAATGCGGCAGATGAACCCTCCTGCTGCTTGTCCTCCAGGCTCGCAGCTAACGCTTGCCCAAGTGGCGCGGGCGTGCTTCTGAACATTCATGAGCGCTTCCCTCAGAATCGCAAGCAGCTCAATCTTCTCCTTGCTGGTAAGCTCGCCATCGGGCAGCTGCCAATCCAGCTTCACTTCGAGTCCGCTTGACTGAACAAGCTCATCCCTTAATGAATGAAGAGCCTTCACCCACGATACGTCTGCCGATACCGGAGCTAGCTGCAGATTGGCAATGGATTGCCGGACATCCTCGTACACATGTCTCACGGTTCCCCGGATATGCTCCGTCGTCTTGCGTACATCCTCACTCGATTCGGCTCTGTCCAGCTTGTCCAGCTTAACCGACAGCAGGAACAGCGACTGCGAGATGCCGTCATGCAGCTGGCGAGCGAGCTGTTCCCGCTCCTCCAGCGCTGCCTTGAGCAGCCGCTCTCGCTGCAGCGCGGCCTGCGATTCCTCCAGTCTGGCGAAGAGCGCCCGCAGCAGCGTAATCGTCACGAGGAAGACAAGCAGCGGCGCGAGCACATTGCCAAGATCCATCGAGATATAGGAGAGCAGGAACGTATGCCGCACGTACTCCCACAGGCCGATGGTGACGGTCGGAATCCAGAGGATGAGCCACTTCAACCACTTATAGGGCATGACTGTCAGGCCTCCTCTACGTCCTTAATAATTGCGGAATAGAACCGTCTCCGTCGTCTTCACGCCTGCTTCATCCACGATAATGAGCTCCGCCCTCCATTTTCCAGGACTAGGTATCCGAACTTCCGCCTCGTAGCTGGTCATCGTGAAGCCGGGGAATGATTCGTAAGGGTCGCTCTTGTCATCCTGAACGAGCTTCGGCTGCACAACAATCGGAGCAAGTCCTTCGCTATCCTCCGAATAGAGCATCAGCTCAACACGGACCGGCACCTGCTGTTCCGGGAGCCATACCCTAATGTCTGCCTCGTTGCGTCCGGCTTGATTAGGCGAGATCTCTAAGGTGAGGTGCATCGTATCCCCCATCTTGTGATGATAGAGCGGCTCATTCGCCGGTATAGGGGTCAGGAAGGTGAAGACCCCGACGATTACCAGGATTACAGCCATTAAGGTGACGTCCAGCCTCAATAGCTTCCCGTTTGGCAGGTCGCTCCTCTTCACACGGCGCCGAAGCAGGAAGCCGGTGAGGAGAACGAGGAGGAGGAGCGATATTTTCACAAGCAGCAAGGTCCCCCATAACGTATAAGTCAGGTAAGACAAGCTGGGCAGGAATAGGAGGACCAGTCCGATGCCTGACAGGATGAGGACAGCCATCGACAGCAGCGCTGTTCCTGTGAAGGTCTCCGCGAAGCGCCCTGCTTCCTTGCGATCCTGGTACCAGAGCACGAGCAGCAGCAAGAGTCCGCCTACCCAGATGGACGAGGCGAGCAGATGCACATAGTCCAGCACGATGGCTGGCACACTATTCTTCGCAGCGATAGCGTGGCCGTTCCAGCTCTCGGCGGCAAGCAGCAGCATCGCCCACAGCGCCTTGAAGAGGCTGTCTCCTCTTAGGATGAGGAAGAGAGAGAGCGACAGTACAAGCAAGGCTGACCAGGAGAGGCCGATATTCGTCTGCGTGAAGATGGGCAGCCATTCACTAAGCGGTCTGCCTTGCATCAGCTCCTGAGCATGCAGGAAGACGTAGAGCAGCGATGAGAGCAGCAAGGCTCGAGCTGCTTGTAGGCTGAAGCGGTTAAGCAGAGCATGTATGACAGCACGTTCCGTCTTAAGCAGCGCGGACCATAACAGGAAGCCGGATGCAATTAATAAGGCCATATAATAGACTACTCTTGACGCATATATCAGGAAGGCTTGAACCGTTAACCCTCCTTCATCGCCAGCATGATGGCCGGTGTGGCCTACTTGCTCATGTCGGTCGAAGGGTACTGCGGAAGCCTCTGCAGGATGAACAATTAAGAGACCTAGCATAAGGATTAAGGCTGACAGCAGGATCATCCAGCTGACAGACCTATGCATACGATGCGCTTGCAAGACCGTTCCACTTCCCTTACTTAGGATTCAGCTTCAAGTGTACTAGACTCCGAGGGGAAGAACAACTGACGGGGATGCTCCAGAGTAGTGTCTCCCTTGACAGAGGAGCAGTTGCTGACCGAGCTGCCCTTAGTATAGTCACCTAGCTGAACGAGCATCATGATAGGTAGCACGCACAATTCGGTTCAGGGAAGGAGGACGATGACGATGACGACGGACAATGAGAGCTACACGATCGCTCAGCTGAATGGCAGGGAGGAAGCCTTGGGCGCAATATCCAGGCTCGAGCAGGAGCTGTCGGAGCAGATTGGCACCCCCATTACGTTAATCGCGTATGCCCATGATTCGGCTAAGGATGACAAGTTCAGCCATTAACCCTAGAACGAAGGAGCCCGGCACGGACAGATTGTCCATGCCGGGCTCTCTTTTCATTTATTTACCGCCAACCGATATGTACGACTCATTCACTTCTTAATTGATGATTATTAATATCTCGATACAGCTTGGTTATCAGCATCAGACTTATAAGCATAAGTTGTTCAAAAAAATATTACGGCCTTACGCCGCAAGAATATCGAGAAGCGAACGCAGCCCATATCCTAGCCCATTATGGGGATTGGCGCACCTGGATGAGGTAATCCGGCCAATAGTCACCAGGTATGGCTGGATAGCTGCGATCGCCAGACCACACATACGTCCAGCCGCTAAGACTAGCGTTGTCATGATCTACCGTCCAGATTCGGTCGTAGTCGCTAGGCTCCTCGATCCCTTGGAAGCCCTCCAGGACATCCATAGCAGCCAGACCTTGTCGGCTAACGGTAATCCACAACCCTCTTATCGTATAGGCTTGTCTCCTCGCGGCCTCGTCTCTGACAGCTGCTGGGTATGGACCGAAGTCTACTAATCTCCCTCGAATCCGGCCTTGCTCATAGTGTTGAATATATGGGGATACGACATGATGGTTGTGGTGTCCGGGCAGCAGAGATCCGTAGATGAATACTCGAATGGCAGGCTGGGTGTGCATCAGTCTCACCTCATATAGATAGATTAGTTCGGAGCGGTAATCGTCATACCGGCACTGGTCAGCTTCTCTCTAATCGCTGCGGCGATCTCGGCAGCATGGGGTTGATCACCGTGCAGGCATATGGTGTCCGCCTTAACCGGAACAGGCTCATTCGAAGCGGTATGCGCGAGGCCGTCTGCTGCCAGGGACAAGGCACGAGCAGCGGCTTGCGCAGGCTCATGAATGACGGCGTTAGGCTGAGATCGCGGAGCAAGACTGCCGCTTCGCTCATACGCCCGATCAGCGAACACCTCGGATAAGCATGGCAGACCGAAGTCTTGTGCAGTGCGAAGGAGCAAGCTGCCAGATTGGGCATACACGCGGAGGTTGCTGCCCGAGGACTGCACCGCTCTAACGATAGCTTCCGCAATGCTGACGTCCTTGTTCGCCATATGATAGAGCGCTCCATGCGGCTTCACATGACGCAGCTCGGCTCCTGCCGCATGAACAAAGGCAGCCAGCGAGCCGATCTGATACAGCATGTAATCATACACTTCATCAGGAGTCACAGCGAGCTCTCTTCGTCCGAAGCCAATCCGATCCGGAAGTCCGGGATGCGCTCCAATGGCAGCTCCTGCATCCACCGCCATGCCTACTGCTTCTCTCATCGTATGAGGGTCACCGGCATGGAAGCCGCAGGCGATATTGACACTAGTCACGTACCGCAGCAGCTGCTCCTCCTGCCCGAACCGATACGACCCGTACCCCTCGCCATAATCACAGTTCAAATCTATCGTTCTAGTCGTCATAGTCTCTCACTCCTCTGCTTCATGCGACTAAGGTGCTAATGTGTGTTGACCCGACCGTTGCTCCGCGTTAAGGGCTGTGCAGGGCTGCATATCAGCCTGCAGCGGCTTGGCGGCCGCTGGCCGCCGCAGCGTTGGAGCGGCATCCGACATGTCCTGCCGCTCTAATGATGGGCGGGCTGGCGGCAGCGGACCCCTGCGGCCAGAAGCCGCAGCTCGCGCTCCCGCTCCGCGAGGAGGCGCTGCGCCGTGCCCAGAGACACGGGGGAGAACCGGATCGTATCGCCCGGTCTTGCCTGTGCAAGCCGCGGCATGTCGACGGACGCGACATGCGCGATGATGGGGTAGCCGCCGGTCGTCTGACAGTCGGCGGCAAGTATAATCGGGGCGCCGCCGGGTGGAACCTGCACGGCGCCTGGAACGACCCCGTGCGACAGCAGCTCCGCACGGGTCAATCTCGCCAGCGGGGGGCCGTCCAGCCGGCACCCCATCCGGTCTGAGGCGGGAGCGACCTTGTATCGCTCCCGGCAGAGCCTCTCACGGGCAGCTTCGCTGAATTGCCCGTGCTCCCTCCCCGGCATCACGCGGAGCGAGATGATGCCGTCCTGCTCGCTGCCGCCGCCGTATATATGGCTCGGCGGCGGTGCATACCAGGCCGCCGTTGCCGGATGGCGGCGGCCTGCATTCTCGCCCAGCGCTGCGATCCAGCGCGCGGCCCAGCTGCCTGGGGCGGCCCCGGGGCAAGGCAACGGGTCGCCTGCAAGCAAGCGCCGGCCTTCATAGCCGCCCAGGCCGGCGCGCAGGTCAGTGCTCCGGCTGCCTAGCACGGCCGGCACATCAATGCCGCCTGCAACGGCTAAGTAAGCCCTGCATCCGCTAAGTGATCGACCGAAGTCGATGACATCTCCTCGCTTAACTAAGACTGGCCGCCACATTGGCAGCTCCTCTCCATTAAGCGAAGGCGCCATATATGCGCCGGATACGGCGATCAGCATATCCTTCTCAGCTAGGAGTGCGGGGCCGGCAAGCGTCACTTCAAGCAGCGCCATATGTTCGGAATTGCCCACAAGGATGTTGGCGACACTGGCAGCCCAACCGTCCATTGCTCCCCCGCCTGAGACGCCATCCGCTCTTCGATTCCTGCCTCGATCCTGTACCGTGGTCAGCATACCAGGCCTCGTGACGAGAAGGCCCGCACTACATTCTGCTCCGCTAATACGTTCTGCTCCACCCACATCAGGCTCTGCTACGCTATCAAGCTCTACTCCACGACCCGGCCCTGCTCCACCCTCAGGCTCTACTCCGCGATCTCGTCCTGCTCCACAATCCGGCCCTCCGCCCTCAAGCTCTCCCCGTACTCCTGCTACAAGCTTACTTCCAGCTCCGTTCCCACCCCCTGCTCCGCTGCTGCTCACTAAGCTCACTTGCTCGAATCTCACACAATCGCCTGCTCGCAGCAAGCAAGGTTCTGCTCTAGCAGGGTCGAACAGCTGCAGCGTAGTATGTCCGATAATCTGCCAGCCGCCTGGAGAGTCCAGCGGATAGACACCGGTCTGACCTCCTGCAATGCCCACCGAGCCTGCAGCAACCCGCAATCTAGGTTCGGAGAGGCGCGGCTGCTCCAGCTCGTGCGGCAGCCCTTCCAGGTAAGGGAATCCTGGCATGAATCCAATCATGGCAACACGATACGCTGCTCCGGTATGCAAGGCAATGAACTGCTCCTCAGTAAGGCAGCTATTCACAGCTGCTTCAGCCAGATCAGGCCCTCTATCTCCACCATATTGGACCGGAATGACGACCGTTCGAGCTGCTGGCTCTACCTCTACAACATGAGCCTGAATCAGCTGATTCAGCTGCTGCTCAACATAGTCATATAATCTGCTTCCAACTTCAGATGCTCCGCCATCACCCTCTTCTGCAACAGTCCCTCGTTCACCTTCTAAGTGAATCGACGCACTCATCATCCTATCAACTTCATCTACTGAATAGACAACGGTAACCGTATCGTAGGCGGGTACAATGTCCAGCATCCAGCCTCTGCGGACCGAAGCGAGATAAGCGGCGAGATTCGCCGTCCTCCTTGACCTCTCTTCCTTAGCAGCGCCCTCGACCAGCAGGACGATTGCAGAGTCGCCTAACGGATAGCTGCACCAACTGAGCCGAGTCTGTTCCCCTGCACCTTCCCCATCATTCACCATGACCTATCCACACCTTCAGCTTCCATAATCTTCATGAATCTAGTGTGAAGGATTCACCGTTTTTTGTCCAGATCTTGCATGGCTCGTTTTTTTTGTGCGGATATGCTCATCTTCTATCCTTGCACTTCGCCTACTGCAACCTGCCGTAATCCTTGATCGTCACCTTGAACTTGCAATCGATCTGCACCGTCGGGTAGACGGATCTCCAATCGAGCGCTGACCATTCCGAGTAGGTCATGCTATTCCGTACATACTTGCCGATGCCAAGACTGTCTACTTGAGACTGCTGCAGCTTATGTATGACCTCTGCCCCCTGCTTCGTTAACCTGGCAGCCAGCTCCCTCTCAATCCTGTCATTCTCAATCACCGTACTCTTCTCTCCGGTATATTCCGTAATGGAAGTTACCGCCTTCACGAATATTGAGACATGATACGAATGTCCGTCTATTCCTCGCGTAACCTGTACCGTCCTCCTACTCTTGGAATAGTCAGACGTAATAGATTGCATGTCTCCACTAGAGACAACCAGGTTCAGTCCGCCCCGGCTGAAGCTGCTCTTGAGGAATGCGAAGACCATCGCTTCCGTTGCATTCAATCGACCCTTGTATACGTCATCCTGGAACAGAGCAATTCCAGTAACCGCGATATGATTGTCGGACTCCTTAATGATTGGAGCAATCGGATCGACACCATCGTCATGATAGTCGCGCACGAACTCATGCAGCGTCGTTCTTGGAACCGTGTGGCTCTTCGCTTCCTTTTCGAGCAGCCTTACAATGTACTGCCCTGTAGGCAGATGCTGTGGATATTCCTTGTTAGTCAGCGAATGAGCATCTCCATCAACCACGGTTACCTTCACTCTCGGGGACAGATAGGGGTCTCTCAATACAGTATTAATAATAGGCCAGATTCCCTTCCTCGCCATGCTTATACCGAACAGGACATTCCTAATCTGACCGCTGACGAGCTTGCCCTCAGACTGCTGGTTCTGCTTAATCTTAGCCTGCTTGACGGTATGCGCAGAGACGGAGATTGTCTCGTTTTTCACCTGATCGGTATACGGATCTGACTTCCTGAGTCTAATGGTAACCTGGAGATCATCGTCCTCTGGGCCCTCCTCCTTCTCTATTAGATCATAGCTTACCGTATGGATGAATCCCAGCTTCTCCAGCACTCGCTGATCCCCGCAGCCAGTCAGCAGCAGAGCCAGCAGAGCAGCCGTCACGATTGTTCCGATCCACGCCTTATGCATGTGTACGCCCCCTCCTCCTCTGGATAAGTAGAAGAGTAATTAACAAGATAGGCAACCCGAAGGCGATAGCAGTCTCTATCACAGACAGCAGTTCCCCCCAATAATTCACCTTGATTAATGTATCCGGTATATAGGCGACGATGTACATGAAGGAGATCATCAGAGCGGCAAGCCACTTGCGGGACATTCGAGGAACCATCCGCTCAAGCGTATCCAGCGCCATCCATGTGTATCCGGCTACTGTCACTATTATTGAGAACAGGAAGAGACCGAACAGCATATTCTCTACTCGTTCAATGAACGGGAACTGTATGAGCCCTAAGAGGTCCAACAGAGGGTAATTAATTCTTCTTAGCTGCTCCAGGCTGTATATTCCGAAGGCCGTGATGCATACCGCAAGGTAACATCCCGTTATCCATAGATTAGACAGGACCATTGCACGACCAAGCTTCTTGTCCTTATCCATATAAGGCATGAGGAACAACGCAATCTCATACCCGAGGAAGGCGCTGTAAGCCTTAAGAAAGCCGACTCCGAGCGACCTGCTGTCCTGCATGATGAACGGGGTTAGATTCGACACTTGGAACTCATCGGTGAAAAAAAACAAAAGCATTACAAGGAAGATGACACACCAAAAAAATAGAGTCGCAGCCTTCGATAGGTTATAAATGCCTTGAATGACAAGGAGGAAGATTAGAATATCCATCACCAGCTTAAGCAGCATGGGATGGGTGGTTGGGTAAGCCATCGTCTGAAAAATAAGTGTATACAGCTTAGCGACCATACAGCCAAGCAATGCCCATACCCCAATCAAACCAATATACACAGGATAGGTGACAAACTTAGGAAAGCTGCTCTCCATAATATCGAAAACAGACTTCCCTTGTCCGAGCTTATAAACGATGCCAATCAACGCGATATTGACGAAGACTGCCGCACTTACAATCAGGACAGCAAGCCAGCCGTTATAGCCGAAGGTATCTGCGAGCGTTCTCGGCAATGTGAACAGGCCAACGCCGACCTGAACCATGAAGATGAGAATAGTGACATGGGTGTGATACAGCTTCTCCTTCATGACATCCCTCTACTTCCTCATTTTGTTACGTACACGATTAGGTGTCATGGTGATGGAAGCCCTCGTCTTCAGCATAGAGAAGGGAGCGCGAATGAATACATCCTTCCAATCCTGGAAGTTCTGAGGTGCGATGGGAGTCATATACGAACTTCCCAGACTGGTCAGGCCAGCGAGGTGAATGATAAGGAACGCAACACCTGCCATTAAGCCGAAGTTCCCCAGTAATCCCGCTAATAGAATAAGGCCGAATCGCATCAGCCTAATGGAGGCACTCATCACATAGCTTGGAATGACGAAGGAGGCTATAGCAGAGGAGGCTACTGCGATAATGAGCACATTGCTCGTCAAGCTCGCCTGAACAGCTGCTTGCCCAATGACAATCCCTCCGACGATACCGATGGTCTGACCAATCTTGGATGGTAGTCTTGCGCCGGCCTCTCTAAGCAATTCAATCGTAATCTCCAGGAACAATGCTTCGTACAACGGCGGGAAGGGCACTTCGCTCCTTGATTGAGTTAATGTCAGCAGCAGAGACTCCGGTATCATCTCATAATGGAAGGTCGTCAGCGATACATAGAGTGCAGTGAACGATATCGTAATGATGAAGGCCAGGAACCGAAGCAATCTAATAGCCGATCCCAGCATCCATCTCTGGTAATAATCATCCGGTGAGGTGAAGAATTCAAAAAAAGACGATGGTGCCGTTATCGCCGAAGGACTTCCGTCCATGATGACCAACACTCTTCCTCCAACTAGCTTAGACACGGTTGAATCAATACGCTCGGTTGTCTGATACAGAGGGAAGATCGCATTGGGATGGTCATCGATATATTGAGCGAGCATATTGCCATCATGAACAGCATCAATCTCTATATTGCTAATTCGACTCCGCATCTCGTTAACGTATTCAGGGTTAACCAGATCCTGAATATACAGAATGTATACGTCTGTCTTCGTTACCTCTCCGACTTGAAGCTTAACAATCTTCAGATGGGAGCTTCTCACCCGTCTGCGTATGAGAGATAGATTGACCGTAGCTGTCTCTACGAACGCATCATGGGGACCGGTAATGACCGTCTCCGTCTCCGATTGCTGGATGGAACGATTAGGAGGCTTGGATAAACTAATTAAGTAAGCCCTGCCTCGGACGAATAGAGCAGCATCACCTTCCAGCATGCCCATGATAATGCTCCCCAAGCTGGAAGCTTCCTTGAAGGGGGCATACTGAAGCCGAGTAATCGCTTCATCCTGCTCCAGGTCCGTGAATGGAACAGTAATCTCGTGATAGAGATTGTCAGAGCCGACAAGATGGATGAGATAGACGATGTCCATCTGGAGCTCTGGCAGAGTCCGATGGACGAGATCGTCACAGTCGCTGAACTCTCTGAGTGTCTCCTCCAAGGTAGAACCTCGGTTCCAATCCGTCTTAGGCAGTTGACTTGCCAGATCGCTCTTCTTCTCTTGCTTCAGCACGAAGCGATACAACGAATCAATAATGGACATTCGTATCCCTCCCGCTTCCAGCTGTTCCGTAATATCCGATCTTATCATGTCATAACCGTATGGAAATTATACCCTTGCCATGCTATAGACAGAACTAAGGCCCACTTCGCAGATGGTGCAGAAGTGGGCCTGTATAATTACAGCACATGCAGATTACTTGAACACCTTAATCCGTGCCTCAAGCGGCTGGAATTGCTTCTCCCCTGGAGGTGCGGTTGGCTTGCCGAATGGCATCTGTGCAATCAGCTTCCAGGTTGCTGGAAGCTTCCATTCCTCGCGAACCGCATCGTCAATAATTGGATTATAATGCTGCAGCGAAGCACCAAGTCCCTCCTCCTCGAGCCCCGTCCATATGACATACTGATGCATGCCTGAGGAATGGTGGGACCAGTCCGGGAACTTGTCAGCGTAGGAAGCGAACTTCTCCTGCAGCGATTGGATAACAGCCGTATCCTCATAGAATAACACCGTACCTGTACCTGCTCGGAAGGAGCTCATCTTCTCCTCGGTCGACTTGAACTTCTCGCTGTCATTGACCCGCTTGCGAAGCTCTTCCTTGGTCAGATCCCACAGCTTGTCGTGATGCTCTCCGAACAGGATGACCATGCGGGCGCTCTGGGAATTGAAGGCGGAGGGTGTGTGCTTCACTGCGGCCTCTACCAATTCAACAATACGCTGCTGCGAGGTAACTTCTTCCTTGCTGATGCCATAGATGGATCGTCTGTGCTGGACCGCTTCGAAGAATGGTGTAGTCATTGTATTACCTCCTAATGCTCATTGATTGCATAACGCTTGACAATGGCTTATGGACAACCCTTGCCTTATTATCCCTGCTTATTACCCTAATATCCTAGACGATTAACAGGCACCCGCATTCCACTCATGATGCGAGCGGCTTGCGGGTGCTGATGCTGATGTACGCTCCGCACCTTAAGGCTGGATATATCTCTCAATGACATCAACGAGCAGATCGTTAAGCGGCTTCACTTCGTATTCCCCTACATCCGGCTCCAGATGGTCATTGCCGATGCCGCTGTGGTCGGTCAGGAAGAGGTAGCTTCCACCTGTCGCAATTGCTTCGAATCGCATCAGATACTCCGTCTCCTCATCGATGCCGCTGGATACAACGGGAATGATGCGGATGCCTTCGGCCGCTGCATCGGATGTTAGCTTCTGCATCCGCTCGCGTACTTGATCTTCCTTGTGAGGCGGCGCATCCAGCACGAGGAAGAGGAGGCGGGCTCTCGCTTCCTTGCTCCACTCATGGTCATGAATGGCGTTATGGAGCGCTTCATCCACCGCTTCCGGGAAGTCACCGCCGCCCTGCGCTTCCTGCTGGGCAATCTGGCGGACGGCCTTGTCAATATCCTTCGTGAACGGATACGGCTTCACGATATAGTCATCATGCCGATCCCGGTAGAAGTTAGGGCTGACTCGTATGTCGAGCTGGCCTCCCGCACGACTGCCGATCTGCGTCACGACATCCTTCAACTCCGCCTCTAAGTAATCCAGCTCATCCTTCATCGATCCGGTCGTGTCGACAACGAACATCAGATCCACTTGATCCGGCATCGGCACGGCGTCCTGGAATTCCACTGCAAGCACTCGTTCGCTATTCAACTCCACATTCTCGAATCGCTTCTGCTGCTGCCCTGCTGTTACTTCTATGAGATAATCTTCGCCTTGCAACTCTTGGCCAGACTCCGTATGGAACAGATTCGGGTACAGATAGGCCAGACCTCCTGCATTCGTCCTGCTCCTCCACAGCACCTTGCCTTGTTCATCAACTGCCTGTACAGCAGCATCTGCTATCGGCCGCCCTCCACCCGTTACAGACACCGTCATCTTGCGAAAATCATAATAAGACCAAGCCTGCTGATACTCCCCCGCTTGCTGGTTGTTCAGCATCGTCTCCCAGTCATCCCACTGCGCGAGGTCATTCCATTCACCTGCCGTTAATTGGCCCGCTTCAATCTGCTCCTTGATGACAAGTCTCTTGTTCGTGTTGTGAGGCATAGGTTCAGATGATCGATCGTTCTCTGTGGAAGACGGGCTGCCCGTGCTCTCTTGCTCCGCCCTATCTGCGGAATTAGTGCCTTCATTAGATTGCGCGTGATCATTCCCAGACGAACATCCTCCGGCAAGCAGAGCGATAGCCAGCACGATACTTATGCCTACACAAGCCTTCCTCTTGTTCAACAGGATCAACAGGACCAACCCCTTTGTCTATTTTTACCATAAGACGTAAATAGGCGGAGATAGGTTGCAATGGCGGATGGAGAACTTTACAATCGATGGATATATCCCAAATTCCTTAACAATCCCAGGAGGCTTATGCATGCATACATTCAGGCTTCAATCTATAGTTATTACCTATCGCAATGAGCAGACCACTCTGCTCTTCACTTCTGCTGAGCTCGTCGTCGTCACCGAGTATGGCGACCGTCTATGGTACATCGATGTGAATGGCGTGGAACAGAAGGAGCTGCTGGAGCAGTTCGCTCATAGCGAGGATATTCGAGTAGAGATCACTTCGGAGACCGACCAAGGTCAGATTCTGAGCGGAGTAGCTTATCTCCACCCGAATCCGGCTCACCGTGCAGCAGCCCTTCGAGGCGACGGCGTCCTGCTTGGCTTATAATTTGGTTTTCAATCTACATCTCTCATTATTTTCCTGAGCCATTCCGATAACCTCCTTAGGATCAGAGTCTTAGAGACTCACTATAAGGAGGATCAACCTTTGAGAATCAACATCGTGTTACTCATCATCGTCAGCATGTTCTTCACAATCCCAGGCTTAACAAGCGCCGCTGCGGAGCCGGTTAGCTCAACACAGGACTCCAGTGTAATCGGCGTTATCATCAATGACGTTCAACAGAAATACGACCAACCACCTATCAATCTGAATGGCTCTATTATGGTTCCTCTGCGAGCGATATTTGAGAGTCTCGGTGCCGTACTTAAGGTTGAAGGCAAACAAATTACAGCAACAAAAGACAAAATAATGATTCATCATACGATTGGCACGGATACAGCGACGATCAATGGCAAGCAAGTAAAACTAGCCCAAAAATCGTTGACCAAAAATAACCGTACACTTGTCCCGCTTCGATTCGTAGGTGAAGCACTTCAAGCGAAAGTAAGCTGGGACGGAGCAGCTCGTAACGTCTATATCTTAGATCCGGTCTATGAGTCTGGTCAAAAGAAATTAGCCGGAGAACTTCATGAAGCCGTGCTTGATGAGAATGATACTCTGGTCAAATCATTGTTAGAAAAAGGGGCCAACCCACGATTCAACAAAGGAGCCACCTTCTATACCAGTGTGTTGACAAAAAATATTAAAATCATCTCTCTCTTCCTTCAACATGGAGCCGATATCAATACGACGGGTTCGAGAGGGTCAATTATTGAGCTCATCACTCACTCCCATCTCGTTAATCGCAAGGGCTATTCCAAGTCAAATGAAGAGACGGATACCAATGTACTTAGCACCTTACTAACATATAAACCAGACTTGCAAAAAATTGAAGAAAAAGCCATAGAACCGTTAGTGCTGAAGCCTATTCAACAGGGCAGGCTCGGAATAGTTAAGCTGCTGCTGGAAGCAGGTGCTTCAGCAGATTCTACAGGTCGGTATGATGGCATTCCTCCGATTATCGCAGCTATTACAACCATAAGCTCAGATAGTCTCAGAAATTCTGCAATGGTCGAATTGTTGTTGCAGTATGGTGCCGATCCTAATGAATGTACTTGTTACAATGGAAGATATGTCACAGCACTAGAATTAGCGAATACGATGATATACGGTGACTTTAATCAGGATGGGGAAGAAGATGTAAGTGTTCCCCAAGTTGATATGATAGAGGCATTGCTTCAATATGGAGCGGAGGTAGATGTCGACATTCTGTTCACTGCGGTATCCTCGCTCTCTCTTGATATAACCAAGCTGTTGCTTGAAGCTGGGGCAGACATGCACGAAGTTGAATACGTGCACGACAGATCACCGTACGAGCAAGCTCTTCTTATAGGGAATAAACCAATGATTGATCTGTTAGAGAGCTATAACGAAGAGTAGATTAAAAAAAACGGCTCTGCATCCCATTATCGGGAAGCGGAGCCGTTCTTGTGGTAAGGATAGATTACTTGCTATGAGCAACCTCAGGGGTTGTCAGCTTGTCGTAGAATTCGACGCAGTTGTCCTTGTCAGCGGAGTCGCGCAGCGCCATCGCTGAGCGAGGATGCTCATCGAGCATACCTGTAATCATGTAAGGGATAATGTAGCCCCACTCTTCCTTCTCGCGAAGAGGAATCATGTACTTCTCAATCATATCAATGACAGGGCGTACATTGTACTTCGTGTTCTGAAGATGAGCGACGAGCAGTTCAGTCGTGCAGTTGCCCGCTGCGCGGCCCATTCCGTATACGGAGGAATCAAGCAGCTCCACGCCATGCTCAGCTGCGATAATGGTGTTCGCGAAGGCAAGCTGCATATTGTTGTGTGTATGAGCGCCTAGACGCTTGTTAGGCAGATGCTTCTTGAACTTGTTCACGAGATATTCCATATCATTCGGCTTCATGCTGCCGTAGGAGTCCACGACGTACACGACATCAACGACGCTGTTGTTGATGAGCTCGAATGCTTCGAGCAATTGGTTCTCCATGACATTGGACAGTGCCATGATGTTAATAGTCGTCTCGTAACCACGGTCATGGAACACTTGAACGAGCTCCAGCGCCTTGTCTACATCTTGAATATAGCAAGCTACTCGGATCAGATCGAGCATGCTCTCACTGCGAGGCAGAATGTCGTTCTCGTCGACACGGCCTACATCCACCAGAGCAGACAGCTTCGTATTGCCTTTGTTCGGAATGACCTTGCGCAGGAAGTCGTCATTCAGGAAGCGCCAAGGACCAGCGGAATCTGCGCCCTTAAGCAGCTTAGGAGAGTTCTTATAGCCAATCTCCATGTAATCGACGCCGGCTTCATTCAGGCTATTATAGAGGTGCTGAACGAATTCAACACTGAAGTCCCAGTTATTCACTAGTCCGCCGTCGCGGATCGTACAGTCAACAATTTTGCAGTGGCTCGTCTTCGAATTCATGCGTTATTGCTCCTTTAGATGAACATGAGTTCAGTTTTTAACTCATCATACTTGATCCAGGAACAGAACGCAAAATAAATTTGTCGTTTTTTGGGGCACCCTCACCTGGACTGCAGCCGTTCCTTCGCTTCCGCTTGGAACCGTTCATGGAAGTCCTTCACAGCAGGAATATCGATCTGCCGTCCATTCTTATTCTCGTATACCTGCTCCTTCGTACCGGCAAGCACGCTTAGGTAATCCTTCACTATAGTTCCCGTCACGCTGCCCGGACTCGCCTGCACCGTCTTCTCATAGCTCATCTTCACCTCTGGAAGGAGTACGAACGTCTCATAATCGAAGATTGGCGTATTATTCAGACCATAGATATACATAGAGAGGTATCGTTCTACGTAGAGGAGCTCTATCTCTTCTCTCTCCGGCGAATCAGGATGCTTCTTGACGAATGCCTCAGCAATCTGAGCGCGACTGGCCAGCTCATCCCAAGCAATGACAAGCGCAGCATCCTTCGCAGCAGGCTTATCGGACTCAACAGCCTTCACAGCAATATATTCATTCATTGCACCCGATAGATGACTGCTGAACGCCTTCAAGCGTGAATAATCGACGATTGGGAAAATATAGCCTTCCGCCATCTCCAGCTTATACCCACCCTCAAACGTTGCCTTCACCAGCTTCTTCGCTGCTTCATCCGAGATGCTGTCCACTGCGTCCTCGGTAATTGGCCACTTCAGCTTCACTAGCTTATCTTGTATTCCTTGATCTGTATAAGCCTCTTCGAGCTTCTTCAGATCTGCCTTGTAGTAGGCATTCAGCTCTCGAATCATCGTGTCCGCTGTATCCTCATTCGTATCACCAATATGATCTTCCAGGAAGGACATGAGCTCCGAAGCCTGCTTAGCGCCAGCAGCCACAGATCGGAACTTCTCCAGGAAGTCGGTCTCCTGGTCCGGAGACTTGGAGGCAGCAGGCGAAGCTGAAGCTCCAACAGGCTCCGTCGCAGACCCAATTGACTCCGCCTCCCCGCTTCCTCCTCCGCAGCCCGCTGCCGCAAGCAGCGTTACGCAAGTCAGTACAAGGAGTAATAATGTCCATCCTCTGCCTTCACGCCTAGCAGATCTCATTCCCATCATTCCCTTCTCATTCGTCTAGTCTATCGATGATTTGTACCCTCTAGACGTAATTAAGAATAGGATTGTTCCCATATTAGGAACAATTAGGACTGAAGAACCGTATTCTGCTCCGCCTCATAATGACCGGAACGGCCGACTTTGGTGTTCAGATATTTTTCATTATAGATAGAAGCCTTGCCCCAGAGCGGAACTCTCCTGGAGATCGTCATCCCGGCATGCTTAAGGGCCTCTACCTTGCGGGGATTGTTCGTAATGAGCGCAACAGGAGCTGAACGAAGCATCCGCAGCACCGCAATGGCCTCGCTGTAATCTCTGGAATCATCCGGGAAGCCCAGCTCCAGATTCGCATCAACGGTATCGAGCCCCTCCTCCTGCAGCAGATAAGCCATAGCCTTGCTGAACAGCCCAATACCTCTTCCCTCGTGATTGGCAAGATAGAATAACGCGCCCGCACCATGCTCGGCAATCATTCGCATGGACTGCTTCAGCTGGAATCCACAGTCGCAGCGCTCGCTCCCGAATATATCTCCAGTATGGCAGATGCTGTGCATGCGAATTAACGCCTCGGCATCGCCCTGGAAGTCCCCATAGACGAGCACGCTGGACTGCTGAAGATCAGCGTATCGGAATCGGCTCAGCTGCTTCACCAGATCCTCCGCTGATGATAGCTGCTCTTCGTTCTTATCCTTGCTCATCCAGCTGTACCACTGGAATACGACCGTCTCCCCATCAAGCTCGACAGGCAAGACAACTGGGCCAATCACGTATAGATCCTGCTCCTGTCCAGCTACAACTTGAAGCTTCTTCTCTATAATAGATGCTATTCGGTTATTGTTCATATTGGCGGCCTCCTCTAGTACGGTGATGTAATGATGCAGCTTCCTCAGGGAAGGCTTAGAACTTAAGGGATAAGTGGCTGAGAGTACCGAAGGCGTACCCGCGATAGATAACCTCAGGAATCTGCTCAGGATTACCCGCGCCTAAGGCTACATATAACGGCAAGAAGTGCTCGGAGCGCGGAACGGCGGCCTTGGCATGCGGTGCAAGCGATTCGTAGCTAAGCAAGTCGTATAGATTGCGCTTCGCAAGCTTATCGATCAGCCAATCATCGAACTGAACAGCCCACGGCTCTGGCTCCACCTGCCCCCAGTTCACCATACGGAGATTGTGCACGGTCACACCGCTGCCGATTAGGAGAATATTACTTGCACTTAAGCTGCGCAGCGCTGCTCCAATAAGGTAATGAGCTTCAGCTGAACGCTCCGGATTAACAGACATCTGTACGACAGGAATGTCAGCCATAGGGAACAGATGCTTCAGCAGCGTCCACGAGCCATGATCAAGGCCGCGGTTGCCATCTAAGGTAGATGGAATTCCTGCTTCCTGCAGCAGCTCTGCTACCTGTCCGGCAAGCTGGACCGAGCCTCTGGCCTCGTACTTCACTTGGTAGAGCTCGTCTGGGAAGCCACGGAAGTCGTAGATGGTCTCGTACACCCCATCCGTAGAAGTAATAGCAACCTCCTCGGTCTCCCAGTGTGCGGTGACAATAACGATCGCATCTGGTCGCAGCGCTGCCCCGGTCTGTTGTAGAAATGAGCTATATTCATTCTGCTCGATAGCCAGCATAGGTGAGCCGTGAGCTAGAAATAATGGAGACATGCCTCTCACTCCTCAATCGCATTTTTTGAATTAACACTTACTAATAGTAACTAATTATATATTTGTTATATATGCACGTCAAGTTCATCACATTCAATAAGTGTGCTTGTATTAAATGATTATTAAGTCTATAATCGGCTTATGTAAGAGAGGTGATCAACATGGAGCCAATCGGATTATGTCCCCGCTTCCAGAGGGGGATGGACATACTCAGCAAGCGGTGGACCGGCTTAATTATATCCCAGCTCCTCAGTGGGCCTCAGCGATTCTGCCATGTGCAATCGGCACTGCCGATCAGCGGCAGACTGCTATCCGAGCGATTCAAGGAGCTTGAGCTTGACGGAATTGTGATCCGCCATGTCTACCCGGAGACACCCGTCCGGATTGAGTATTCCTTAACGGAGAAGGGTCATGCCCTCGGGCCGGTCATTGAGGCGATTCAGACTTGGTCATCGGAGTGGTTGGATCCTATAGAGTAATCATGATTAATAAGCGGCTTTGCTCCTCATAGAGGGGCAGAGCCGCTTTTTTTTGTCCGGTCAGTCTAGTCTATTGTCCATCGTCGATAGGTATCACTACATGACACACACCATCAATTGATACTAGCAGATTTTAATAGAAATAGGGATATAGACCAGTGCAAACCATATGCCCTGTACGTATACATACATTACATAACTACTGAAAAATAATAGAGAAGGAGGCTGAAAATAAAAGACTAACAGCTAGACAGATCCATGAACCAGGGCAAGGAGAGCAACATCACAGAGAGAAAAACTTCGTTCCTTGAAAAGAGGTTAAAGCATGCATGATCTTATGATAATCATCACCATCTGTTCCTTCCTCATGACAATCGGCTTCATCTTCTGGCGACCGCAGATTAATGAAGCTATCCCAGCAACAATCGGCGCCGTGCTAGTGCTCCTCAGCGGCAGTGTCACCTTAGCCGATCTTGGGGATATTACGCAGACGATCAGCGGCGCAGCGGTCACGATCATCGCCACCATCGTCATGGCAATTGTACTCGAGAGCTTCGGATTCTTCATATGGTCCGCAGAGCTTCTTACCAGGAAGGCAAGAGGCTCAGGCATAAGGCTGTTCTGGCTGACGAACCTGTTCTGCTTCCTCATGACCCTGTTCGTGAACAATGATGGCAGCATCCTCATTACAACGCCTATCCTGCTGCTTCTGCTCAAAAATATGGGACTCAAAAACCATCAAAAAATACCCTACCTCATGTCCGGAGCCTTGATTGCTACAGCATCCAGCGCACCCATTGGCGTTAGCAACATCGTTAATCTCATCGCACTTAAAATCGTCCACATGGACCTGTATATGCATTCCGCTATGATGTTCGTTCCCGCTTCACTAGGACTTATCCTGCTGGCCTTCCTCTTATTCCTTGCTTTCTACCGACAGATTCCCCGTAAGCTGCCCGAAGTGAAGCAGTGGAGCCTGAAGCCTGGAAGCCATCCTCTTCGGGAGATTGCGACGGAGGAGCATCGTCACACCTTCATGCGCAATATTCTCATCTTCGTATTTGCCGTAAGAATCAGCTTGTTCGTCGCATCCTACATCCACTTCCCTGTATCCTTAACAGCGGTTATAGGCTCGGCGCTGTTGCTTGGGTGGCGATGGTACTATCTGCGCATATCGCCCGCCGACATGCTGAAGAAGACCCCATGGTATATCCTCATCTTCGCCTTCAGTATGTATGTCATTATCTACGGACTGAACAACATTGGACTGACGGAATGGCTTATTCAGCTGCTCCAGCCGATCGTCTCAGGAAGCTTGCTGAGTGCCAGCGTCATGATGGGCGTGCTGCTCAGTGTCTTATCTAATCTATTCAACAACCATCCCGCTCTGATGGTAGGAACACTTGCCTTAATGAATATGGGACTAGATCCTCTAACGCTGAAGATCTCTTACCTAGCCAGTGTCATAGGCAGTGACATCGGCTCGCTCTTACTTCCTATAGGAACGCTGGCAACCCTCATGTGGATTCACATTGTGAGGAAGGGCGGCGTCAAGATTACGCTTGGCCAGTATGTGAGAGTGACCTTCTTCGTCATCCCGGTTACGGTTATCTTCACCCTGGTTGTCCTATCCTACTGGGTCGCGTGGTTATTCTAATAAGATTCCCCCATGAAAAAAAAAAGACCTCCTGGACAGTCCTAGACAGGGGTCTTCATAAAGAGGATTCATGCACACCATAGCTTATGCAAGCGAAAAATGAAAAGTATGGGTTCATCACTTAAATCCGAACCCCATATGAAAAAGAGAGGCGCCTGCATGACGATCAGAGCACCCGCGAGGGTGCTCTTCACCATTGGCCATTCACGATATGGTTCGTCATTGCTTGTTCAACACTCGGTCTGCAACGACGAGTACATCCATGTGTCTGCCTGAACGAAGCAGCTTGCGCGTCAAGTCTCCCTTGAGCAGCGTATACCAGAGGGAGCGGCGCGAGTGGCCGATAATGAGCTGTGTCGCCTTCACCGCATTAGCCCCGGCCAGCAGCGCTCTGTGCATCCCCTTGCGATTGTTCGCATCCCGGCACTCGAAGATGCCCCCCAGCCGCTCAGTTAGCGAGGTTAAGGCAGCCAAGCTCACCTTCTCCTGATCGGTCAGCTGCCCTCCATAATGAACATAACAGACATGCCAATCGGCCTTGAGCCGATGAGCAATGCGGAACCCGCGCCGGATGAGCCGGTCTCCGTCGGACTGCAGAGCAACCGCAACATAGATGACCTCCCGCCTGCGAAGCGGACCTCGCAGAGAGTGGTTGCGATCCCACGCCTCCAGCCGCTCGTCAACATCGTCAGCGATCTCGCGCAGCGCCAGCTCACGAAGAGCGATGAGATTACCTGTGGTGAAGAAGGCACCGAGTGCTTGCTCCACCTTATCCATCGCGTAGATCTTCCCGTCACGCATACGCTCTTGCAGCATCTGCGGGGTCACGTCTATGAGCTCGACTTCATCTGCCAGCTTGAGGATGGCATCCGGCACCGTCTCTCTCACGCGCACTCCCGTCAGCTGCTCGACCGCATCATTCAAGCTCTCAAGATGCTGCACATTAATAGTAGAGATGACAGAGATTCCGCTCTCTAATATACGAATAACATCCTCGTACCTCTTCCTTCGATCACTCGTGGGCACATTGGTATGGGCCAGCTCATCTACAAGGACAACATCGGGATTACGTGCCAGTATCGCATCCGTATCCATCTCCTCGAGCTTCGTCCCCATATAATCAATCTGCTTCCTCGCAATCAGGGGCAGGCTCCCTACCTGCTCTGCCGTCTCCTTGCGTCCATGCGTCTCCAATAATCCAATGACTACATCGACGCCCTTGCGAAGCAGCACATTACCTTCACGCAGCATCGTGTAAGTCTTGCCTACGCCAGGCGAAGCACCTATGTATACCTTGAAGGTGCCTCTGCGAAGCGTGTCCACCTTCTCCGCCAGCTCCTCGGAGCTTAGCCGGCGGAACTGTCCAGGCTCGTTAAGCTCCCTCTGCATCACCGGCAGGATTCGCTCGCCCTCATGCTCCGCCCGGTCAGCCATTAGGAATAGGTCCACCCCATGAAGCTTGTGCAGCAAGCTATCCACAATAGAGCCTTGGCGCAGCTGCTGCAGCCAGCTCTGCTTGGAGTGCCCCATGACCACACGGGTAATCTGCTCCTCTGCGGCGTACTTCGCCAGCAGTGATGGAATCGCTCTGCGCCTCGCAAGCGGAACCTCTGCGAACTCAGCCCCGACCTTCTGAGTGAGCTTCACGATGGAGCGCTTGAAGGTTAACTGTTCGCGGCTTAGCGGCTTCTTCGGATGCACGAAGGTAAGCACAACAATATCACCATTCAATCTCCTGGCAATCTGCTGGCCTCTGCGTACATACAGGGAGCCGTTCCAGTGGTATTGTGCAGAGACGAGGATTCTCTCTGCAACCCCTGCTGGCCCCGAGAGGCCTTGCTCTTCCCTCAGCTTCTCCAAGGAGTCGTTCACTCCCTCGGCGACGAGCCTTAAGGCGATCTCCCTCAGCACTCCCAGATTACCTCGCCTCGATAGAGCCGGATTCATCTCGCTGCCAAGCACCCCCTCCTCCAGTCTCTTCAGCATCGTCTCTGGAGATACGTCAATTAATCTGACTTCATCCGCAAGTTCAAGCGTGTCAGCTGGAACCGTCTGGTCAGCATGAATGCCTGTCAATCGCTGAGCCATCTCATCAGCGCCTTCCAGCTCATAGACGTTAATGGTCGTGATGATGGAGATTCCCCGCGCCATGAGGAAGCGGATATCTTCCAGCCTCGTCGCATGCTGCGCTCCTGGACGGTTGCGGTGGGCAAGACCGTCAACAAGCACCACTTCAGGATCGCGAAGCAGCAGAGCCTCCAGATTGAGATCCTTCTGCTCCGCTCCGTCCTTCATCCAGTGAATGATCGGAACCCGCTCCAGCTCCGAAGCCTGTCGCACCGTCTCGGGCCGCTGCAGTGTAGTTACTGCGCATAGGACAACATCTATGCCTTGCTGCTTCAGCTGCTGCCCTTCCTGCAGCATATGATAGGTCTTACCTGAGCCGCTGACCGCGCCAATGAGCACCTTAAGCTTGCCCAGGTGCAGCTTAGATATCGTCAGTAGAATCTCTTCCGGCGACTTACGCCGATAAGGGATGTCCATCCTAGCTCCTCCTCCCCCTCAAGGCAACCTGAACAGCATAATACCCTGCGTGCACGAGACACGCAGGGTAACCGTCTTACTTCGCTCTCAGCTCGGTAAGAGCAAGGTTCAGCTTCAATACGTTCACTCGCTTATCCCCGAACAGACCAAGATCCCGGCCTTCCGTATGCTTAGTAACCAGCGCTTCAAGCTGCTCCTGCGCAACTCCCGTCAGCTTGCTGATACGGGGAATCTGAACGGCGGCCGATTCCGGTGTAATATGCGGATCTAGACCTGATCCCGAGTTCGTAATGAGTGCCAGCGGCAGCTTGTCAATAACAACATCCGGATTGTTCTTCTTCCACTCGTCAATAGAAGCCTTCGTTCTCTCTAGCAGCGCCGGATTAGAGGGAGCGAAGTTATTCGATCCCGAGCCCGCACCGTTGTACTCGATACTGGATACCCGCCCTTGGAAGTACTCCTGTGAAGTGAACGGCTGCCCAATCAGCTCAGATCCTGTCACTTCACCAGCTGCATTCTCCAGCAAGCTTCCGTTCGCCTGGCTCGGGAAGAGCAGCTGAGCTGCTCCGGTAGAGACCAGGGGATAGATAAGGCCGCACACAATGATGAAGACGAGACTTGCCCGGACTGCTACCCATAATATTGATAAGCCTGACGGCTCCTTATCCTCATACGTAGAATTCATCGTATCTCTTCCCTTCGTTAGTTACGGTTCATTAGATTCCTATTCGCTTCCTATCATCGAATCCGTATGGAATGGCATCAGATCCATAAGTGGACGGCGAGATCAATTACCTTAATCCCGATGAATGGAGCGATGACACCCCCAAGGCCATATAGGAGCAAGTTCCGGCTCAGGAGCCGATTCGCGCTCATCGGCTTGTAGGCTACGCCCTTCATCGCCAGCGGAATGAGCAGCGGGATAATGATGGCGTTGAAGATCAGAGCCGACAGCACCGCCGACAATGGCGATCCCAGATTCATAATGTTCAAGGCATCCATCTCAGGAATGGCAATCATGAACATGGCCGGGATAATCGCGAAGTACTTCGCAATGTCATTGGCGATGGAGAAGGTCGTCAGTGCTCCACGCGTCATGAGCAGCTGCTTCCCGATCGCGACCACCTCGATAATCTTCGACGGATCCGAATCCAGATCGACCATATTGGCCGCTTCCTTCGCTGCAATCGTCCCGCTGTTCATCGCGAGCCCTACGTCCGCTTGTGCGAGTGCCGGCGCATCATTCGTGCCGTCACCGGTCATAGCGACCAGCTTGCCTTCCGCTTGCTCTCTGCGTATAAGAGCAATCTTGTCTTCCGGCTTGCTCTCCGCTACGAATTCATCGACTCCTGCTTCCTTGGCGATTGTCGCTGCCGTCAGCGGATTATCGCCAGTACACATGATGGTCTTGATACCCATCCGGCGAAGCTGCTCGAATCGCTCCGGCATACCTGGCTTAACGGTGTCCTTCAGGTAGATAAGCCCGAAGATCTCCTTATCTACAGCAACAGCTAGAGGAGTACCTCCCTCTGTCGCAATCGTGTTCGACTTCTGCTCCAGATCCCCCGGAACGCTGCCGCCCTGCTCCTGTACCCACTTGCGTACCGCATCGACGGCGCCCTTGCGCACCTTGCGACCATCGGCTAGATCAATACCGCTCATTCTAGTCTCTGCTTGGAAGGGAATGAATTCCCCTCCCTCGCCGAGGGCCGTATCATAGCTCAGACTGTTCTTCTTCAGCCATTCCAGCACGGAGCGGCCTTCCGGCGTCTCATCCTTCTGAGAGCTGACCGCAGCCCAAGCGGCTAATGTCTCGCGTCCGCTTGCTCCGACAGGAATCATATAGCTGGCCATCCGGTTACCGAATGTAATCGTACCTGTCTTATCCAATATCATCGTGTTAATATCACCAGCGGCTTCAACAGCCTTACCGGACATCGCCAGCACGTTGAACTGGGTGACACGGTCCATCCCGGCAATTCCAATCGCGGACAGCAATCCGCCAATCGTTGTAGGAATTAGACAGACGAGCAGAGCGATGAGCACTGGAATCTCGAGCTCTACGTTCACGAAGCCGGCAATCGGCCCGAGCGTCACGACGACGATAACGAAGATTAGCGTTAAGGAAGTGAGCAGCGTATTCAAGGCCAGCTCATTCGGTGTCTTCTGACGCTTAGCCCCTTCGACCAGCGAGATCATCCGATCAATGAACGACTCGCCCGGCTCACTCGTAATCTTCACCTTGATGAGGTCGCTGACAACCTTCGTCCCACCGGTTACTGAGCTGAAGTCTCCTCCAGCTTCCTTAATGACCGGTGCGGATTCTCCGGTAATAGCGGATTCGTCTACGGAAGCGAGTCCTTCGATGACTTCGCCGTCCCCAGGAATCATCTCACCAGCAGCCACAACAACGACGTCACCCTTGCGCAGCTCAGTGGAGGAGACGACCTTAATTCCTGCGCTTGTTACTTTATTCGCGCTCATGTCCTTCTTCGATTGCTTCAGGGAATCCGCCTGCGCCTTCCCGCGCCCCTCGGCCAATGCTTCAGCGAAGTTAGCGAAGAGGACGGTGAAGAGCAGGATGAGGAAGACCGTCAGGTTGAAGCCGATTCGGTCCTCCGAATCGAAGTATCCAGGGAAGATCGTCATGAACAGCACGATTACCGTGCCTACTTCAACGACGAACATAACCGGGTTTTTCATCATCGTGATTGGATTTAATTTTATGAAGCTATCTTTTAACGCACTGCCCACCAGATCAGAGGAGAGCATGCTTTTCTTATGTCTAGGAGAACTCATTGATCCTTCACCTCATCCGTCCGTTATCGGAGTGTCAAATGTTCAGCAATTGGGCCAAGCACAATCGCCGGCAAGAATGTTAATGCGCCAATTAAGAGTACTGTACCGATCAGGAGACCAGTGAACAGCTTATTGTCCGTGCGGAACGTACCGATCGTCTCAGGCACCCATTGCTTCGAAGCGAGCGAGCCCGCTACACCGAGCATGGCAATCATGGAGATATAACGGCCGAAGAGCATTACTAGTCCCGTCGTAATATTCCAGAACGGCGTATTGTCTCCAAGTCCCTCGAAGCCGGATCCATTATTGGCTGCGGAGGACGTATACTCGTACAGTACCTGCGAGATGCCATGATAGCCTGGATTCGTAATGGCCGCCGTGCCCACATCCGTCATTAAGGCAAGCGCGGTCGGCGCCAGGATAATGAACGGATGAGCCAGTATCGCGATGGCGATCAGCTTCATCTCTCGGGGCTCAATCTTGCGTCCTAAGAATTCAGGGGTTCGCCCCACCATCAATCCGCAGATGAACACGCCGAGGATGGCATACATGAGCATATTGATTAATCCGACACCCTTGCCGCCGAACACGACGTTCAGCATCATCTCCGCCATCGGAACCATCCCGCCTAGAGGGGTCAAGGTATCATGCATATTGTTAACCGTTCCCGTCGTCGCTGCGGTCGTGACCGCTGTGAACAATGATGACTGTGCAATGCCGAATCGGACTTCCTTGCCTTCCATACTGCCCTGGGAAGCGTCCACGCCAAGAGCGTTCATGACCGGGCTGCCCGCCTTCTCAGCCGTGTAGACCGTAGTCAGGAACACCAGGAACAAGATCATCATCGCGGAGAAAATAACCCAGCCCTGCTTCTTATTCTTAGCGAACAAGCCGAACGTATAGGGGAGAGCTGCCGGCAGCGTCCACATCGCTAGAATCTCCAGCACGTTCGTCAGCGGACTTGGGTTCTCGAATGGATGCGCGGAGTTCACTCCGAAGAAGCCGCCGCCATTCGTCCCTAGATGCTTAATGGATTCAAGCGAGGCGACGGGACCTATTGCGATCTGCTGCACCGCTCCCTCAAGCGTCTTGACCGTAAGCGTCGGATCTAGCGTCTGTGGAACTTGCAGCGCCACGAGGACAAGTGTAAGGATGAAGGAGATCGGCAGGAAGATTCGTGTATGTGCCTTCACGAAGTCCTCGAAGAAGTTGCCGATTGTCTTGCCCTTGCTCGTAATTCCCCTTACGAAGGCTATAGCTACCGAGAACCCGGTTGCTGCGGAGGTGAACATCATCATCATGATGACCGCCATCTGCGAGAAGTAAGTCAGCGCAGATTCACCGCTGTAATGCTGCAGGTTCGTGTTCGTCATGAAGGAGATGACTGTATTGAAGGTCAACGTTGATTCCATATTACCGATATCATTCGGGTTGTAAGGCAATGCGTTCTGCAGCCTTAGAATCAAGTAACTGACAGCGGTCAGCACAATGTTGGTTATGACGAAGCTGAGCGCGTACTTCTTCCATCCCATCCCCGCTCTGCTCTTCAGTCCAAGCAGGCGATAGATGACTCTCTCCGTTCCTCCGAATACTCGATCTTGCTTGCTCTGCTCATTGGAGAACACGTGATACACGTAGGTTCCCACCGGCTTCACCAGCAGTATAATTATCGCGATAACAATCGCAATCTGCAGGACATCCATTCTATATTCCTCCTAATCGTAATGACAAGCCTTGAAGGCCGCTTCGCAAGTGTTCCTATGCTCTAGAACTTCTCTGGATGAATTAAGGCGTAGACGAGGTAGATGAACAGCAATCCCGTCACTACAAGTACGAAGATCATCGCGTGTCCCCTCCATCCTCTACCACCTTGCCGCACCAATGCAGGAATCCTGCTACTAGGATGAAGCTAACGATCAAGGTTCCTATCATGTACACATCCATCATAAGAATGACCTCCCTATTCTATGGGTTATTCCGATTCAGATTCATTCAGCAAGAATCCAACCTCGCCCGTTCGTGTGAAAATAATATGATCTGCTCCAAGCCCCCGATAGATGGCTCTAGGATTAAAGCTCTCTGTAATGACATAAATGGGCTTCGACGTCCATGACCTGCAGCATTGAATATATCTGCAGCTCAAGGCGAGGCTGCTCTCGAAGATATACTTGCAGGCTTCATTGAATCCGGCTACAACGATGGATTCTCTCTCCAACGGATATTCCTCCTATGGTTAGAAGGCAACACAAAAGAAGCCGCAGGAGAATAGAGGAACATCTCCCGCGGCTTCTTCAAGGCACAGCAAAGCTGCTGCGGCGAAGAATCGCGATGTATGTTGCCTCTCCCGAGTACGCTTACGAGGTTAGCTGACGGATTCGGGCGTGAGAGTCGCCCTACGCTTGGCGGCAAGCCAAGCGATTCACCCCATGAACAGCATCTCATGACAAGATTGCTGCTCGTTGGTTCCCCCGCTCCTGCACTGAACCTGCAGGATTAAGCGATAAAGACTTTGTTAGCAAATTCGTAAAATAGGTTAGCCTGCGAATTCGGGTGGTGAGAGACACCCTGCTTCCAACCGGACTCCATGGTGTCCAATCGGAACGAACACTCCAGCCTAGACTAGTTCGACTCTCACATCGTTCCAGCCGAGTCAACCATGAATCGAATCTTACTCCTGAAGCGATTCACCTGTCTAGGAGGAATAGAGGGGATATTAGCCATATTTTCAGCTGAATCCGTCCATAACTAGCGCTTACACTACTCTTAAACTCTAGAATGCTTACTAATTCATAGGTTTTTCTCTCGATTTCATAAGTAATATAAAAATAGGCAGGTTCAAAAAAATAGTGAGAAATCAGACTTCTCGAATTCATAGAAAATCGGAGCATAAACGAGTTATTTTGAGAATTAGCTGCGTTAGCTTCTTGCCAAAGGCATCATTCCAAAAATATGGCTTCACAGCGGGTAAGGCCGTTATTGGGAGGTTAGACAAACCTAGCGGTCAGCAGTATGATATACGGCGAAGTCCATACGAAATTGAAATCGCTGAATTCTTACCAAATGAAGCGGGGGAACCAACTCGAACGATAGAGATGTAATCGTTCATGGGGTGAATCTGGAGCTAGTCTCCAGTAGGGCGACTCTCTGGCCCGAATCCGACAGCTAACCTCGTAAGCGATGAACCCCTAAAGGAGAGATGATGTTATGACGTTCAGATTAGCTATGCCCTCACCAGAACCCCTGCCTGTCCCTGACTCTCGTTATGAACCACTGCGCATTACGCACATTGAATGCTATGTCGTTCCTTCTCATTGCTTAAACAACCAAGGCTTCCGAGCTGTTCTGAAGGTGACCACCACTGAAGGAACCTGCTGGAGTGAGCTTCCTGTTCTTCATCAAGACAGACCAGGAGACTGGATGATGTGGTGTGGATGCTTAATGAAGGGGATAGGTGTGTATGGCTGTGTGCCTGAGCATTCTCTGAACTGTGAATGCAGGCACGAGCTGCAATGGCAGCTCTATGACCAAGCTTTATCTCATATCGTAACCCCTGCACATCAACCTCCGTGGACAACGGACTATGATGAGAAGGGGTTATTCGAGTCTTCCCTATTCTATGCCTCATTCTTCTAGTTCTACTTGAACCAGCCCTTCTTGCGGAACAGTAGGAACATGATGAGACCAATCATGGCCATAATTCCAATGACGATGAAGTAACCCCCCTTCCAAGTCAGTTCAGGCATGTAGACGAAGTTCATGCCGTATATTCCGGCTATGAAGGTTAGCGGCATGAAGATGGTTGTGATGACGGTTAAGGTTTTCATAATGCGATTCATTCGATTGGAGTTAATGGACAGGTAGCTGTCGCGCATGTCTGATGTCATGTCCCGGTTCTGCTCAATCATCTCGGATAGCTTCAGCAGGTGGTCATAGATATCGGTGTAGTAGAGATGATGCTCCTTCAAGCCTTCGATTCTCTGAGAGTTGACGACTCGGTAGAGCAGATCTCTCATCGGCACAATCGTTCGGCGCAGCTTGAGCAGCTTCGACCTAATCTCGAACACTTGGTTCATGAGCTCCTCGATCGGCAGATTCGCTTCATTGCTGTCAATCTCGCTCAGCTGGTCCTCCAGGTAATGCACGCTCGGGAAGTATTGGTCCACCAGCTTGTCCATGACCAAGTAAGCACAGTAGATGGGCCCGTTAATGCGAAGAATCTCATTGTCACAGATGCGCGACCATGCTTCATCCATCTCCTGCAGCTCATTATAGTGGAATGTGACGACATAGCTCGGACCAACGAACATATCAACCTCTGCGGCCTTCAGCGTCGACTCTGAGATTGCATGCAGCACGAAGAAGTGCATATCTTCATAATGATCGACCTTGGGACGCTGCAGCACATGGAGACAGTCCTCAATCGCAAGCGGATGGAAGTGGAAGTGGCTGCTGAGCAGCTTAGCCTCCTCCTCAGTAGGAGCATTGAAGTCTACCCAGTACCAATCGATATCCGGTCCAGTCAGCTGCTCCAGAGGCAGGTCCTGCTTAAGTATCAAGTCAGTCGTTATCGCTAATGTACGTATCAATGGCTTGGGCTCCTCCGGGCGTTACTACAATCTAAGTACAGAATAACATGTGTCGTTGTATGACAAAAGGAAGGAAATAACATCAATCCTTATCGGGCAGCTCGATGAGCTGAAGCTCCTCATTGAACCACAGCTTATAGCTGATGGAGCTAAGCAGCATCGCTGTAAGGGCAGCTGACGAAGCGAGCAGGAACATGATGAGCATCTGGTACCTGACCGCTTCGATCGGGTCTGCACCTGCTACGATCATCCCCGTCATCATCCCTGGAAGCTGGACGAGTCCGACAGTCTTCATCGCATCCAAGGTCGGGATCATACTTCCTCGAACGCCTCTTCTAATCGATCTCTTCATCGCCTGCTTCGCAGTAGCTCCCAGAGCTAGCAGCGCCTCAATCTCCCCGCGTGCGGTATCCATCTCCCGCCTCATCTGATTCAGATACAGTCCGCATACAATCATCGAGCTGCCAATAATGATTCCGCTGATCGGGATAATATGCTGGGCTTCCGGCTCAATCATTCGAAGTCCCAGAAGCAGAGCCATCGTAATCGCTTCGGTGCATAACAGCGCAGCAGCGATCCGAACTCGAATGCCCCTCAGCTGTCTAGCCTTACCGCCTGCATTCCAAGCAGCTACAGCAATCATGCATGCCACGATTAGTACAATAATGATCGGCTTCTGCGCTGAGAATACGGCATGCAAGACGTAGCCGATGAATAGCAGCTGCACGGCGGAGCGGACGGTTCCAATGGCAATCTCCTTCTCCAGCCCAAGCTTCTGCTTAAGCGACAGCACGGCAGTGACGGCTACGAATATAAGAGTACACGCTAAGGCGAGATTGGAGATGCTGCCCCTCCCCCTTCCCTGTGCAGATTGTGTAGGAATGCTCTTCCTGCTTCGGACCTCGGCCCTTGGAAAAAATCGCTCGAAGCTGTCTGCTCCAGCAGCGCCCCTTCGCCAAGGAACCAGACCTGTTCGCTCACCGTGCGTGCCTGCTCAAGATCATGCGTAATCCAGATCGCGGAAGCTTGATGCTCCTTGAGCCAATCGTTCAAGCAGCTCTCCACGGCTGTCTTGGAGCCGGGATCCAGTGAAGAGGTCACCTCATCGAGCAGCAGCACCTCAGGCTCCAGCATTAAGGTGCGGATAAGCGCCACCCGCTGCTTCTCTCCTCCCGACAGCTCGCTGGCTGGCTTGCTGAGGTCAAGCTTGCCTAAGCCTGCTGCAGCGATAAGCGATTGTGCCCGTTCTTCATTGTAGGGGATGCCATGCAGCACACTGGCCATTCTTAGATTAGCCTCCACCGTACCTTGCAGCATAACAGGCTGCTGAGCCACATAAGCCACCTTGCGGCGCCAGTCATTCGGCCTCCATTCATTCATGGGCTTGCCATGAAGCGAGATGGTTCCGCTGTCCAGCGGAATGAGCCGTGCTATGAGGCGAAGAAGCGTACTCTTCCCTTGCCCCGATGCGCCTAGGAGCGCTACTCTCTCCTTCTGCTGAAGGACTGCTGTCACCCCAGCGAACAGCTGCTCATCACTGTCCTTCTTCCGCTTCATCACTTGTTCAAGCTGTAATAGATTCGTCATCTGAATCCTCCCCTCTTTTAGTCCTGTTAGTTCGTGCTACTTATTTACACATTCGTAGCACAATGATAAGATGTGAATTAAGCTTACATATCTTATATGTAGAAAAGAGGACGAGAACAACATGCATATTCCTGATGGCATTCTCGATGCCAAGGTATGGCTCCCTGCCGCTGCGCTAAGCGCTGCTGTGCTGGCTCGAAGCGTCAAGCATACGACCGCACAGCTTGAGCATCGTGCTGTACCGGTGATGGGCGTTATGGCTGCTTTTATTTTTGCCGCGCAGATGATTAACTTCCCTATACTAGGAGCTGCAGCCTCGGGACATCTCATGGGAGGCGCGCTCGCCGCTATTCTATTCGGATTCTGGCCGGCTACGCTGATCATGACGACCGTCGTCATGATTCAGGCTCTCCTGTTCCAGGATGGAGGCATAACTGCGCTTGGCGTGAATCTGTTGAATATGGCTATTCTATCCCCAGCTATTGCAGCCATGACTCATCACTTGCTGCAGCGAGTGAAGCTTAACCGGTCGGTGAGCGCATTCGCAGCCGGGTGGACCTCTGTCGTTGTTGTGTCGGTTGCAGCTGCGGCTCAGCTCGCCTTATCCGGCGCAGCCTCCTTCGCTCATGCTGCTTCCGCCCTGTTGTTCTGGCATTCCTTCATCGGAGTTGGAGAGGGTCTCATCACAGCTGTCGTCCTGCCGTTCGCCCTTCGTTCATTCTCTCACATTCCGCATAAGGAGACCTTAACCTATGAGTCGTAAAATCTGGCCTTGGCTCGCAGCTGCCTTGTTAATCGCCGGCGTGCTCTCGCTGTACGCATCTTCTCACCCGGACGGCTACGAGAAGGCAGGCGAAGAGGTAGGGTACATCGAGTCTGCAGCAGCCTATCTCCATTCCCCGCTTCCCGATTATACCATTCCGGGACTAAGCTCCGCGCTCTCTGGAAGCCTAGCTGGCATCCTTGGCGTACTGGCTACCTTCTTGTTATTCCTTGGCTTAGGCAAGTGGATGGCAAGACGGAATAAGAAGGAATAAGGAATGACCAGTACGATTATTACTCATCCTCCCCTTCGGATAGCAGGGGCTATACTTGCCATTGCAGCAGGCGTTTCCATCGAGGGAGTGGGAACGCTTCTTTATTTGCTTGCTTGGGGTGCACTTTGGCTGGCAGCATTCCGAGTGCCTTTTTCTAGCTTTTGGAGGAGAGTTCGTCTCCTTGCTCCGTTCTTTTTGTTTTCTGTTATTTTTTTCAGCTTGTATGGCGGTGCGCCTTATTATATGGAAGCGGGTCCACTGACGTTGTCCGTCAGCGGGGTCGAGCAAGGCTTGCGTTATAGCTGCCGATTATTGTTCTCCCTAATGATGATTACCCTCATGCTGCACGGACTGCCCTTATCTGTATTCGTCCAGTCGCTCATCAGACTTAAGCTGCCAGCCCTGCTGTCCGAGCTTATCTTATTCACTCTCCGTTATATGGAGGTCATTCGTGATGAAGCATTCCGACTGCTGCGCGCGCTGCGGAGCAGAGGGATGCACGTTCGCAGCTTCTACTCTATCTCCTATTATCGAATGCTGTCCAGCTTGCTGGGCAGTCTACTTGCTCGTTCCCTGCATAGATCAGATCGGGTCTACTCAGGCATGCTGGCGCGGGGCTACCGCGGGCAGATGGTAACCGGGGAGCTTGCCCCTGCTGCTTGGAGGGATTGGCTGCTTATGCTGCTGCTTGTTGTCCCCGTGTATGTATTGCTGCTGCTTCAGATCATATAGAGAGTAGGTTTGATGTATGACGTCTTTGTTTGAATTTGATGAGGTCTGCTATCAGTATCGCAAGGACAGGCTCCCTGCCTTGAATGGGCTGTCCTTTCAGATTCCCGTAGGCGCACGAACCGCGATTATCGGTCCGAACGGGGCCGGGAAGTCTACGCTGATTTTTCATATGAATGGGCTGTATGGGTGTGGGAGCGGGAAGGTGTCGTACCTGGGAGAGGAATTGACGAAGGAGAGGAGAAGGCAGATGCCTGGCCGGGTTGGTGTCGTGTTCCAGGACCCCGACGATCAATTAATTGCGCTGACCGTAGCGGAGGATATCGCGTTCGGTCCTCAGCAGCAGGGTCTGCAGAATGAAGAGGTGCAGGCTAGGGTGCAGGCTAGTATTGACTTGCTTGGCATTGCTGATCTGGCTGACCTGAACCCGGCCGAGCTGAGCTTCGGTCAGAAGAAGCAGGCTGCTGTCGCCGGCGTACTCGCCATGCATACGGATGTCGTCATCTTCGACGAGCCGATGGCCTTCCTTGATCCTGCCGGCAAGCGGCGCATGCGGGAGATTATGGAGCTGCTAGGGGAGCGAGGCCAGACGGTCATCGTCGCTACGCATGATATGCAATTCGTCGCCGAGTGGGCTGAACACGTGGTGGTCATGGCAGATGGCCAGTGCCTGGCGGCGATGACGCCGCAACAGCTGTTCACGCAGCACAGCGGGCTCATGGAAGCAGCGAATCTGGAGCTGCCAACTGTCGCTGAAGTGTTCACCGGGCTGTGGAAGGATGAGGCGACGCTGCCCATCCGAGTGAGCGATGCCCGGGCACGCCTGGAGCAATTAATCGCCGCTGGATGGATCCGCTGATCGGCCATGTCATGCGGCGGAGCGCACTGTCCAACTAGATTATTTGCCATTAACAGGCGGGTGACTGTGCTGGTTCCCTGTTGCCTCCTCAACCACATAGGTGACCGAGAGCTCAGCATATAGTACCCCCTTCAGCACTTGAATCTGCTGATGCAGCGTTCGCAGCCTCGCCAACTGACCTCTGACTACAAGAATCTCCAGGCATTGGTCATGATTGAGATGAACATGCATCGTCGATATAATATCGTGATGGTATTGATGCTGAAGCTCCATCAGCGAGGAAGACAGCTCGCTCGCATGGTGGTCATAGACAAGTACAACCGTGCCAGCCACCTGCTTGTCCCCTTGGAGCTTCGCATCGTCAATCAATGATTTGCGCACGAGATCCCGAATCGCCTCTGAACGGTTCGTATAGCCTTGCTCAGCAATGCTGCGATCGAACTGCTCAATGAGCGGCACCGGTATGGACACGCCGAACCTAGTTAATTCTTCCTTCTCCGCCATCGTAAAAATCATCCCCGTCTTCGTCTGTCGTTCTGTTATTCCGATTGTAACACAATCATCATTGTTAGATGGAACAGAAGATCTACTTCACCCTCAATACGGGTAGGACCGTACATACGGCGTTTACTTTAGTCTATTTCCCTTTAATTCCATGACTACTAACGGCTCCTAAACACAAATAGAGCCGGAAACATCCGGCTCTATGCCATACAGGAGGAATCCTCCTCCTATCAATGTGACTTTATTCCATCATCGACTTCGTCAGTGTAATCGACCATTCTGCGTCGTTCCACTTCACGTCCCAGCCAAGCAGCTCGGCGATGAAGCGGAGCGGGATAGCGGTGCGGCCATCACGAGCGAACAGCTTGGTACCAATATCACGCTTCTCTCCGTTCACTTCCATGTAGTCCTTGCCTAGCCAGAATGTCAGCGTGTCTTCGCCAGCCATGACCCAGATCGTCCTCGTTTTCTCATCCCACTTCACTTCGGCACCTATTCCTTCGCTGAGGTAACGAAGTGGTACGAACGCGGTACCGCTCCAGATGAACGGAGCCGTATCCATCTTCGTCACCTTACCGTCCACGCTGAGGTCTTTGCTGCCGATTTTCAACCAGATCTTCGTCATGTCATGTGGAGACGCTTCCTCTTGGAACTCTTCGCTGAATTGGGTCACGATCGCCCCGCCCAGCGCTTGGCCTATACCGAACACGAACTTATAGGCTTCGCGGAAGCTCATATAAGACTTCTCATAGTCGCCTGCTGCATAATGATCGAACGCTGCAGCCACTTGGTTCTCGTGTGTACGTATTGCATCTTGCGCAGCGGCAGCAGGAAGATTCTGCTCGGTTGCCGCACCTAGGAAGGAGCCGAACTCCTTAACGAAGCTCTCCACACGCTTGTTCACTTCAGCACGGGCTGCCATGTCACCCTTCATAGCTGCAATCGCAATGTCACTCTGAGCCATGATGTGATTCTCTACCCAGATCTTCTCGAACTGATCCGCTCCAGCCTGCCCATAGATGGACTTGATGGCTTCCTTGAAGTCAGCTGTATGTGCCTTCTCCGCATCAATCAGAGCTTGGTAATCCTTCGCTCCTTCGAACTGCTTCTGCATCTGAGGCACGGTCAATGCCACATGCTCGGCAGCCAAGCTGTTCAGAGTGGATCTAAGATCAGCAGCCTTAGTGTCCGCCTTGCTATGGCCGAACTTCTCTGGCATCTGCTCCACAATCGCAGAGCTCAGCGCCTTACTAATGACGAACATCAGTGAGAATCCTTCACGGTAAGTCTCGTATGCACCCTTATAGTCACCTGCAATATATTGCTCGAACGTCTCTTGCACTTGCTGTTCATGGAGTCGAAGCGCATCCTCAGCTGCTTCCTGCGGAAGCTTGCCTTCTGTGGCGGTATCCAGGAAGTCGGCGAATTCCACGACGAACTCCTCAACCTCATCCGCTACCTCATCCAGCTTCGCCTGATCCTTCATCTTCGTTGCCATGACCAAGTCATCTGTGTAATTATTATGCTCTCTGAATATCCTCTCGAACTCAGCAGCACCCGCCTTGCCGTAGATAGAAGCAATAGCCGGCGTCATATCCAGCGCGTTCTGATCTAATGCCTTGAATGCGAGATCGGCATCCTTCGCTCCGTCGTATGCCTTCGTCATGGCGTTAACCGCCAGCACGAAATGTTCGGAGAGCAGATAATCGAGTCCAGCCCTCAGATCGGCAGCCGGCGTATTGACCGTTGGAGCGGCTGGCTTTACCGGTGCTGGCGCAGCACTCGCCATCGTTGGCAGGACCAGTGATAAGCTAAGTACAGGTACGATTAATTTTTTAAGTTGTCTCATAATCTTCTAATCACTCCTCATCGTTATTAGGCTGCTAGGCCTGTGTGAACACCTACAGCTAATAACACGAAGGGTGGAAGGAGATGGATCACTTAGGTGTAGAAAATTAATATTACCATCAGGGGCCGCAGTCCTTCATAATAGAACTATCTTCGTAGAGAGGGGAAATTACCCATGCCTAACTTACTCGTTAGAGGAATATCGCTGCTGAAGCTAAGAACGATCAGCAGCTCGTTAGTAGAAGAACTCGCGGACATCTGCAGCTGCGGAACAGACAACTTCACGATCGATTGCCTGCACACTAATTCCGTCTATGGGGGTAATGAAGAGGAGTCCTATCCCTTCGTGGAGGTTGGCTGGTTCGATCGAGGTCAAGCCATCCGCGATAGATTCGCAGCAGCGATTGCCAGCCACCTTCGCCAGATTGAAGTGGAAGAGGCCGAAGTCGCCTTCCGCGTCTACCGGGAAGACAGCTATTACATAGACGGGAAGCCGTGCGGTTAGCTGGCTCTTGGCCGAAGCAGAGGAGAGGGGTATGCCCATGTAAGCCGTGCTTACTCTCTCCTCCCCTTCCCCTAACAGATGCAAGTCTTCTTCTTCACGCCAAGCTTGCCAGCTTGTTCAATCTTCGCGATGTATTGGCTGGCGAGAGGCACCTTGCATGCGGTGCTGCCTACATCCACATGGACCTTGCCAATATCCTCCGCTACGCTAACCGCCAGCTCATGCAGCTCTGCGACGCTTCCCCCAACCGTAATGACGAAGCCATTCATCGTGTAGCGAACCCGGTTCAACTCCGTGTGGATTGTGTTCCTCACCTGCTCCAGCAGCTGCCGGATCTCAGCTAGGTCCAGCTCTTCATCTGGTGTAATGGAGATGTATCCCGCATAGGTGCTCCAGCCGCATGTAGCTGTCATCTCATCTGACGATTGCATCCATTCCTTCGCTAATTCCACAGCATACGGACTCTCCGCCGCTACTCCTGCAACTGTATATTCTGCTTGCATGTACCAATATGCGGAGCTCGCCCACTTCCTCAGCTGATCCTTCGTCATCCCCTTTGGATCAATGGATAACCCTGCTAAGTACATCGCATCATGGTTCCCGGAGTCGAATAGCTGCTGAGCTAGGAGCCTATCCTTGCGAACATGCTTCACTAATTTCTTCATATCCCCAATACGCACCCCGAAGAACGGCTCCCGAGCTCCGTGATTCATGTAGGTCTTCTTCGTCTGCTCCGAACCCATCGCTTGCAGCTGCTCCATAATCTGATCGTAGGTCACCTACTTACACCCCCTGCAATATGACTAATACTTGTCCTCTCATGTCCTCTTGTCCTCTCATGTGCTCATGTCTTCTCCTAGTGTAGAACAACGACAGCACTACCTTCAACACCATCCATAGATTGGCAATGCGCCTGCATAATTGTTAATATGAACTGTACGGCTAATGAACTCATTCAGCAAGGAGCTATGCAGTATGAAGCAGCGCAAGTCATTATGGCAACGCCTGTCGCCGCCGCAGACTCTGTCTCTCGGCTTCGTCATTATTATATTAACTGGCACCTTCCTTCTTATGATGCCTCATGCAACCGAATCGGGAGCAGGTCTGTCCTTCCTGGATGCGCTCTTCATGTCTACTTCATCAGTGTGTGTAACGGGACTAGCTGTTGTGGATCCGGGCACAACCTTCACTCTGTTCGGCCAGCTTGTCATCCTTGCTCTCATTCAGATTGGCGGCTTAGGCTTCATGACGATGGCGACTCTGATAGCTCTAGTCTTCCGCAAGCGAATCTCGTTCAAGGAGCGGTTGATTCTGTTAGAATCAACGAATCAAGCCTCGCTTGAAGGCATTGTGAAGCTGATACGCAGAACATTAATCTATGCACTGATCATTGAGCTTGCAGGTGCGCTCATTCTCAGTATACGGTGGGCGCTGGACATGCCGCTTGGACAAGCGATTTATTTTGGGATTTTCCACAGTGTATCGATGTTCACGAATGCAGGCTTCGACATTATGGGCGGTGTTGCCGGACCATTCAGCTCCCTTGCTTCACATGTGAATGATCCCATCGTGAACCTGACAGCCATTGTCCTTATCTTCCTTGGAGGTATTGGATTCGTCGTCCTGGCGGATGTGTGGAGCTTCCGGCTTAATAAGCGGCTGACCTTGCACTCGAAGGTCGTCTTGCTCGCTTCTGCAGGGCTGTTCACAATCGGGACAATCGTTATTCTGCTGATGGAATTCACTAATCCGAATACACTCGGACCATTAGGTCTGGAAGGCAAGCTGTACAGCGCTTCCTTACATTCTATCTCCCCTCGCTCGGGCGGGATATCAACGCTGGATGTGGCGCAGCTCCGGCAATCAACTCAGTTCTTCATCATCATCCTCATGTTCATCGGCGCAGCTCCAGGTTCGACTGGCGGCGGCATTAAGCTGACGACCTTCGTCATCCTCGTATGGGCTGTCGTTGCCATGGCCAGAGGGAAGAATGATATTGTCATTCTACGCCACCGCCTCGCGCAGGATCGCATCTACAAGGCGATAACCATTACCGTAATAGCCGTGTTCGTCATCGTATCGGCGACGATGATTATGAGCACCTTCGAGGACCGCACTCTGCTGCCCTTGCTGTTCGAGGTTACTTCTGCCTTCGGGACGACCGGCATGTCCATGGGACTGACGCCTAATCTAACAGACGCCGGTAAGGTCTTGATTATTACGATGATGTTCATCGGACGGCTAGGACCACTCACCCTAGCGTACACTCTCGCCCCAACGACGCGTAAGGAGCTGTACCGACATCCTGAAGGGAAGATTATGATTGGGTGATCCCACTCGCTCAGGAATTGACTAGCGACCAACATGTGCCAAGCGCATTAAAGGCCCCGGAAGACGAGGATATCCTCACCTTCCGGGGCCTTACTCTACTTCCAGCTTCCTGACTTATCGATTCATCCAGCCGCCGTCCACGCATAGGATATGTCCGTTCATATAGTCGGAAGCCGCGGATGCCAAGAATATGGAAGGACCTACAAGATCCTCCGAAGTCCCCCAGCGGCCAGCTGGAATTCGGTCAAGTATCTGCTTGCTGCGCACAGGATCACCGCGAAGCGCTTCTGTGTTGTCCGTGCTCATATAGCCTGGCGCAATCGCATTCACCTGAACGCCCTTCGGCGCCCACTCATTGCCGAGCGCCTTCGTCAAGCCGGCCACCGCATGCTTGCTAGCGGTATAGCCCGGAACGTTAATGCCTCCTTGGAAGGAGAGCATGGAGGCGATGTTGATGATTTTGCCAGAACCCTGCTCAATCATATGCTTGCCAGCAAGCTGACACAGTACGAATACCGCGTTCAAGTTCACGTCCAGCACCGCCTGCCAATCCTCATAAGCATGCTCCGCCGCTGGGGTGCGGCGAATGATGCCTGCATTGTTCACGAGAATGTCCAGTCCGCCGAGCTCGGTAAGCGTCTGATCGATAATAGCCGGCAGCTCGCTTCGGTCGGATACATTCGCCTGTATCGTAATCGCCTTGCGCCCCAGGGCGCGAATTCCTTCCGCTGCCTCATCTGCTGGTGTCTGGTTGGTGACAAGCGCCACATCCGCCCCTGCCTTGGCTAATCCTATAGCAATTGCGGCGCCTAGACCGCGGCCTGCTCCCGTTACGACTGCCGTCTTGCCTGTTAGTTCAAATATACTCATCCTATCTCATCCTCTCTGCTGCACCCGCGATGACCATCTTGGCTCCCTGCTCCTCATAACGCTTCACCGTATCAGCGGGCAGGGCTGCATCCGTAATGAACGTATCCACTTCTCCCAGCTCGGCGAAGGTGAGTAGCGCCCCCCGGTCGAACTTGCTGTGGTCCGCGACGCAATAGATCTTCTTGGCACAAGCCATATAGACCTTCTTCAGTTCTAGGGAGTCCTCGTTGAAAATCGTCAGTCCATACTCCAAATGAATGCCCGTCGTCGACAGAAAAAGCTTATGCACATTCAGCTTGCGAATCCAATCATGCGCCTCAGTGCCAACAAGCAAATTATGCTGCCGATAGCCGCCGGGGACGACTAATCGAATCTGCTCCTTCGACGTCAGCTCACGGATAATGAGCAGATCGTTCGTGAGCACCGTCAGCGGCATGTTCTTCAGCCGCTTCGCAATCTCAAGCGTCGTGCTGCCCGCATCCAGAGCAATAATGTCATTCTCCTCGATACACGAGGCTGCATAATCAGCGATAGCACTCTTCGCATCGGGATACTTGCTGTTGGGCAGCTGCAGCGGCAGCAGACTATTCTCCCCTTCTTGTACAAGTATAGCTCCGCCGTGGATGCGCTTCAGCAGCCCCTTCTCCTCCAGCCGCTCCAGATCCTCGCGAATCGTCTTCTCCGTCACGCCGAATTGCTCGCTAAGCTCGGACACCTTAATGCTGCCCTTCTCCTCGAGCTGCTCGATGACTCTGCGATGCCGATCAATGGCAAGCATCCTACTTCAGCTCGCCCATCTTCACAGCATCCATGTCTGTGAACGTGTAGTTCTCGCCAGCCATAGACCATACGAAGGAATAGTTGCTCGTCCCTGCGCCGGAATGAACGGACCATGGCGGAGAGATAATCGCCTGCTCATTGGATACCACCAGATGACGAGTCTCGGAAGGCTCCCCCATCAGATGAATAATGCGTGTGTCCGGCTGCATGTCGAAGTAGAGATAGGCCTCCATACGGCGGTCATGCACGTGGGCCGGCATCGTGTTCCAGACGCTGCCTGTCTTCAGGCAAGTGACGCCCAGCATCAGCTGGCAGCTCTGAATGCCGTCCGCATGAATGTACTTGTACAGCGTACGTGCATTCGACGTCTCAAGCGAGCCAAGCTCATTCGGATTCGCTTCCTCAATGGACACCTTGCGAGTAGGCAGCTCTGCATGAGCAAGTGCGGAACAGAAGTACAGCCTAGCCGGGTTCGAAGCATCCTTGCTGCCCAGCTTCACATCCTGCTTGCCCTTGCCTACATAGAGAACATCCAGCTTATTCAGCTCATAAGTCTCGCCATCCACCGTGATGACAGCCTCGCCGCCCCCTACGTTCAGGAACGCAATCTCCCGACGCTCCAGGAAGTACTCGGTCTTCAGCTCAGCCGCTTCCAAGGTAATCGGCTCCTTCACAGGCACCGCTCCACCTACCACCATCCGGTCGTAATGCGTGTACGTCATGGACAGCTCACCTGGTACGAACAGGCTCTCGATGAGGAAGTCCTGTCTCAATCTCTCCGTCGTGTACGTCTTGAAGTCTGTTGGGTTCGTTGCGTGGCGAATATCCATCTTAATAATAGCCTCCTATGTAGTTCGTTATTGTTTGTTTTATCATAACATACATTTACGAACTTAATCACACTTTTTTTTCATAAAAAAACAAAAAACCTAAGTCACATATTCCATGAACTTAGGCTTAATGAGCAGTCCTGAAGACAGCTGTCGATCATATCGGATACGAGCTCGCAGACCTGGCTGCAAATATACATAATGTCGATCTTCACTGCGAATCATCCCGGCTGCAAGCTGCAAATGCTCCTCATGCTGCTGCTTCTGATACTGGTGAGACCCACTCGTGAATGGCGGTTCCAGCAGGCCAGCATGCTCGCCGCCGAGCTCTGCCTTCCATGCGAAGGAGCGCTTGCGCCATCCGGCCAGCTCAACGATCGTCTCCTGACGGTGCCTGAATCGGACCCAGCTATCCGAGAGTCCGCTGGCATACGAGCTATCCTTCCGCTTAGCTATAATTCCGTCGAGACCGTGCTGCTTCGCTGCCTCGAACAACTCGGGGCCTCTCGACTCTGCCCAAGGCATCCGCTCATAAGTCCCGTTCGCAGTCAGCAGCTGCATCAATTGCTCCTTCCGAGACGCCAGCGGCTCCTCTCTCAAGTCCTGCCCGTTAGCGTACAGCAGGTCGAAGGCATAATAGACGATTCGCTGATGCTTCATCGCTTCCCGAATCTTGGCTGGCTTATGGAGCCGGAACCGCTCCATTAATCCTTCATAGTCAGGCAGTCCCGCAGCCTGGTTCAGCAGCACGGCTTCGCCGTCAAGGATGACGTCACAGCCGTATGGAACGGGAACATGATGCAATTCAGGAAGGAGGCTTGTCACCTCGTTGCCCAAGCTAGTCGTGATGCGCACCTGGCCTCTGAACAAGGAGACGAACAGCCGCTTGCCCCTGAGATGGGGCTCATAGAGGAACCCCGTATGCTCCTTCAGCTCATCACAAGAGATCGGCAGCATCGGACCCGAATCATATGCTATCATCTATGCTATATCCTCCGTATATACAATTAGTGAACTCATTGTAGCATGGACGGCTTCCTCCTTCAGAAGGTAAATCATGTATAACGTGGAGACAAGATCCACATACTAGCTTCACAGAACTAGGAGGTGTAGGACAGATGGCGAACAACAACTCTAATCAACTGCTTGTACCCGAGGCTAGAGCGGCTCTGGAGCAGCTCAAGTACGAAGCCGCGCAAGAGCTCGGCATTCAGATTCCGCAAGACGGCTACTACGGCAACTTCACGACGCGCGACGCCGGTTCCCTGGGCGGGTATATTACGCGGAAGCTCGTTCAGATGGCTGAGCAGCAGCTTGGCGGGCGTTAGACCATTCGAGTTCCGTTCCATAGTTATGGGCTGGATTCACTCAGCCCATAAAATATGACTACGCCACTTTATAGCACTCGTTCAAGTTTATAGTTTTTTGTACGAATTCAGAGAATCTTTTATTTACAAGATTATTGAAAACGCTTACAGTAATATCGAAAGGAGGAATTAATGTTAAGAAGCTTATTCATATTAAAGGAGGCTAATGTTAATGAACGTTCGAAAGCTGATACACTACCCACTAGCACTGCGTCTTCTCTTGTCAGGCTTACTGGCAATCGGGCTAATTCCCGTATCCGCCCAAGCCGCCCCTCCCGTAAGCTACTATGTGAGTCCTACTGGCAGTGATGCAAACAGCGGTACCAGTCCAGACAAGCCGTTGCAGTATATACAAACGGCCGCAAACAAAACGAACCCCGGAGATACCGTCTATGTTATGAATGGCACCTATTGGGACGGCGCGGGAAAACCCCCGCTTGACATCACGCGTTCAGGAGCACCCAACGCTTACATTACGTACAAAGCTTACCCGGGACACAAACCCGTCATCCGCGTAGGCCAAGGAGCATGGAACCATATTATGGTCAAAGGCGCCTCCTATATCAACATTGAAGGCTTTGAGATTTTCGGTTGGAACCTCTACCTGTCCAACACAGAAGCCAAACAGTACGAAGATCAAGGCACACTTGCGTACCAAGCCAAATTCAACACGAACGGGATTAGTGTTGAACGTGATGGAAACAACATTCCTCATCACATCAATATACGCTATAACACGGTACACCACGCCCCAGGCGCGGGGATTGCAGTGGCCGAAGGCGATTACTTCGACATTTCCTACAATACGGTCTATTCTAATTGCTGGTTCAGCGGGTGGGGACCAAGCGGCATAAGCGTTCGAGCTCCTCGCAGCATCGACTCGAATACATCATACAAAACCTTTATTTACAACAATAAGGTATATGACAATATCACCAACTATAAGTGGGTAGACGAGAACAAGTACTCCGACGGCAACGGCATTGCTATCGACACCAATGTGGAGAATAATTACGTTGGCAAGACTCTCATTAACAATAATCTTGTGTATGAGAACGGCGGTGCGGGCATCAACATCTTCAAGAGCAAAGAGGTTACGGTTAGTTATAATACGACCTATGCAAACTCCAAGAGCCCTTATTTGAACTGGGGTGAGATTGGTGCAGGGGGCTCGTCCAACGTTTATGTCGCGAACAATATTTTTTACTCCAACAATGAGACGGTTAACAGTGCTGACGATTTTACCGGAGGCACCATGCCTACCGTGAAATTCGATCACAATATTTTCTTTAATGGAGCAGTAAAGGTCACAGGATGGAACAATATCGTAGCGGATCCCTTGTTCGTAAATCTTGCCGCACGCGATTTTCATCTAAAATCTAATTCCCCAGCCGTTAACTCAGGCGACAACAACATGGGTACAGGTACAGACTATGATGGGATCAGCCGACCTGTCGCGAACATCGTTGATCGCGGGGCTTACGAGTACCATTAATATTCATCAGAGGACAGTCGCCCGTCATGACGCCAATGTGCGTTAGGATGGGCGATTCGTATTAAGGAAGTCATCCAACTGCTTTTGCATTTCAGCGATGACCTTGGACAGCCCTGCCTTCCTTAATTTATGGTTGAACTCCTTAAGCTTCTGATTGGGTTCATACACACCGGTTGAGAGTCCATCCATATATTCATCATAGATTCTAGCGATGGCCGCTTCTTCATTCCTCGTATTTGTACTGTCATATACAAATCCAAGCGCTTTGGTCGGCACTGCCGCTTGATTAAACTCTTTAATTATCTTCCATTTATTCTCATCCTCATGTTCCCACAGATAGTTCAGAAACTGGTTGCCCATCATCCAACCGTTAGCGGGTGCGTAACCCGTTTCTCCCGCTTTCGCACCAGCCGGCAGCTTGATGATGTTCGACTTATCTTTTACTTTGACATAATGCTTCCCTTCCACACCGTTCACCAGCAGGTTGAGTAGCTTGGCGTCGCTATGAAGTAAATTCAATAGCATCATCGCTCTTTCCGGGTCTTGGGAGGTTCGGGAGATGGCTAGCATGGAGATATTCAGATCATTGGTTGTTGTGTATGGCGTCTTCTCCAGTACTACCTGCACCACCTTGTGGGCAAGGCCTACATTCTTCTCGCCGTCCGCACCAGGCTTCAGACTAGTCCAAGTCGCAAAGACAGTACCCTCCTTGAGGTGATTCGCGGCGTCGGTGTTCGTAGCGGGGTCTTTCTGAAAAAATCCTTTTTGATTCCAGCTAAACATCAGCTTGAAGAAGTCCTTCATGTTCGCCTGCTCAAATGGATTGACGACCTTTGAATCGCCGTTCTTTACAAGGGCACCCGGCACCTCATCGTTTCCAAGCTTCTCGTAAGGCAGCGAATTTACCCAGTTCCGATTGGCCCAGAAGGGAACGACATCGGGTTCGTTGTCTTTAATTTTCTGCAGGATCGGCTCCAGATCAGCCAGCGTATTAATGGAAGTGATGTCGATTTGGTGCTTGTCAACCAACTCTTTATTCAGATACATCCCCTGCTGGCTGGCAAACTCCTTCTGGGTTGGAAGCGCAAACAGCTTGCCGTCTATCGTATTTCCTGTAATAAACAGCGGGTTCATGCCGCTCATGATATCCTGTCCGTATTGGTTCATTAACGGCAGCAGATCTACGAAAGCACCCTTGGCCACATTGCCGCTCAGGTTATCCCACGATGCCGTAAATACTAAATCATAAGGTTCATTAGAGGAAGACATCAGATTGATCTTCTGCGTCCAGACAGCCCAATCCACCGCATTAATCTTAATGGTGGCATTGATTCTCTCCTTCAGAGTTTTGTTCATCTCCTCTTCCACAAGCGATACGTCCCTCTGCGGGGCACCCGGATAGTAGAGGGATATCTCCCGCGGTTCCCATTCCTTCACTGTCGCGCTGGCCGCTCTATCTAAAACGCTTTCATTAATGTCGTTAGCAGTAGTACAACCCGAAAGAATGGATCCAACCATAAGGATACAGGGAATGATAATAAGTAATCGGCCGAACGACATTACCATCTGTTTGCCCTCCAATTCTAGGCGCAGCCAAGTCTCTATATGTGTCATAATACCTTAATCTGACACTTTTGCCTACCAGGTTTGAAAGAATGAAGAAAGCTGGACTCTTTATGGAAAGAGAGCCCAGCTTTTGGCTATTGGGACGATTAGTTCAAGGACATCACTCTTGCTAGCAGAACAGCTGCTTCTGCCCTTGTTGCATGAGACTTGGGAGCAAACTGTCCGTTGTTGCGCCCGTTGAACCATCCTGCTTCGTTCATTAGCTGTACAGCATCGAATGCATAATCGGAGATATCCGCTTCATCCGTGAATGGAACCGCCGTCCTGTTCTTGCTAATGACCACACCCGCAGCCTTCAGGACACGTGCAGTCATGGCTGCCATTTCTTCACGGGAGATCTCTTGGCTCAGACCGAAGCTTCCGTCCTGATAACCCGATATAATGCCGAGAGCTTGGGCTGATGCAATCGCATCGTAGTACCACTCCCCCGCTAGGACATCAGTGAACGTAGTGGAACTTCCGGTCGTTACAAGATCGTGCGCTTCCATCAACATCTTCAGGTACTCCGCCCGCTTCAATGCTCGCTGAGGAGCAAAAGCATCCTTGCTGATGCCGCTAATAATATGCCGTGCCGCCAGAGCGGTCACACTATCCTGCGCCCAAGAATAGGAACCCATATCCTTGAATGCCGGTTGAGCAGTAACAACGGCGTACTTGCTGAAGTGCTTGACCTTGAATATAAGGACGCCAGATTTCTCATCATACTTCACATTACGGACAATCTCCAGGCTGCCGTTATCCGTCACATAGGCCGCGACCACCGCATTCGCTTTGTCACCTGCATTCAGGGAGTAGGGAACCCGGACCTCAATCGAGTTGTTGTCTTTGAAGGTAGTCACCTTCTGACCATTAACGCTTAAGTTGAAGTCAAATACCGGCATACCCTGAAGCTGATCTCTAACAGATTCCGGCAAAGATGCCGGATCGACGGTTTTCACGTCTAGCGTCACTTTGCTGCCCGTCTGCAAACCCTTGATTGCATCAGGGGAGACGTGCAAACTCAACATGGAAGACTTGATTTCAATGGTCTTGATTCCTTCCTCCTTCGCCTTGAGCAGAGCATCCGACCGAAGCTCCAAGGACATTGAAGTAATCCCGGCTGCATTGGAGAAATCGACAACCAGCTCTTTCTCTTTGGCCAATACAGCATGAGCAATTGCTTGGTTCATATGCTCGGTGTTCAGCACGACTGCCGAGTGTCCATTCGTCAGGACGGGTTGAACTTTAATGATAGAACCCGTTATGGTAGCAGGCGAACCAGCCGGTGGTTCTGGATTCGTTGTGCCTCCTCCGCCGCCAGGAGCCTGTGTGTCTCCGGTGATGGTAATTTTGACGTTCTGATCCACCGTATTGGTGTAATCAAACGTAATCGTGACCGTTCCGACCGGGAAGGCACTTAGATATGCTTTGGAAATGCTGTACACGCTGCCGCTCACCGTATAATCCTGATCTTTCACAAGAACGTAACTGCCATTTTTGAGCCCTGCAAGCGAATTTCCGTTGTTATCCACTTGGAACGGAATATCGGCCGGTGCATTTTTGTTGAAGGATGCTACTGACGGCGTCACGATGGCCGGGCTCTGGATCTCCTCCAGCTTCGTAACCAGCTTGATCTCGCCATACCGGTTCGTACCGCTCCATCCCGAGAACTCGGTATCACTCCAGATGGAGGTCGAGTCGCGCTTGCCGGCCCCCTGGTCATCATTGGTCTGGGCATCGAAGCCGACCTTCATACCTTCCGTTCCGGTTACGGTAGCGAGCGGAAGTCTAGCCTCAACCAGATAGCCCGCACTTGTCAGCTTTGTGGCAGAAGTGAAGCTCATATCTTTGCCGTTGCTAGCTGTGCTTTGCTCATTCTCATAATTGACGCGGTATTGGCCGTCGTCTGCCTCATAGGCGATTGTCTTCCCGTTGTTTTCATCCAAGAACATTTCCACGGAATCCTGCTCCCAAGGGTTGCTGGCAATCTTGGACAAGTGAGCGTCTGTCACTTCCATTAACACGTAGAAGTTGTTATCATCCCATAGTGTCCGCACGACTGACGTTGCACCTGTTGTCGTGTTCTGGAACTTGGTCGTTGCGAACGGCTTAGTCGTGCTCCATACTTCATCTACGTTGCCGTCAATAGTCGGCGACCCCTTCATGGCCTGACCTTGGGGTGGGATGAAGGCAGAGGCGGCATGGATCGCTGCAATATCGATTACGTCGTCTTCGATTGGATTGTCGCTTGTATTATTCGATTCGTATGCTCCGATGTCATATCTGTCATTTCCACCTTGCGGCCGGTTGTCACCCTCGTAATCGATGACAGGCGCAAGTGTCCGGGTACCTCGATCAATGGCAGGAGATCCCGCCTTGAGATGGAAATCGAGCGCATCCGGAGTCAGTGATACAAATTGAGGGTCTGCAATCACATCATTCGGGCCTTGTATGGTAACGTTCCCGTTATAATACACATTGTTTGCATAGATGACCCGGCTGCTGCCGCTCTCGGAATTAATGACTTTCCCTTCGCGTCCATAGACGATGTTATTGAACAAGTTAATATTCTCGGAGTTGGCCGCAAATAACTGAGCATAATTAATATGCGGACTTCTGCCATTCTGATAGATCGTATTATTGACGATGTCCGCATTGGACGAATAGAAGGCATGAATGCCCGAACCGCCGTTGTTGTAGGAGATATTGTTGCTTACCAACGTTCTTCCCTTGTAGGCCGCCCACTGGTTGGCATCCACGATAATCCCGTTGCCGTCCGAATATCTTTCCACTTCAATCCATTTTACCTTCGTTTCATTATCATAGACGATGTTGTTTCGGATGAAATTTTTGTATTCGCTCGTATTGTTGTCAAGGTCCCTCGAATGAAGAATACTTATCCCGCTGCCAGCCCACATCGTATACCATGCATTCCCGTGCACGTGGTTATTCTCAATGGTGACATAGTCTGCTTCCATCGCGCCTATACCGCCGCCTGGCAATTCGAATATGTGGTTATTCCGGATGATGATATGATGCAAGGGCTTAAGTCCGTTCTCGACGCGATTTCTTCCATCTACGCTAATCCCACCCGTCTGGGTTCTGGCTGTAGAGTTCCAGTCGAAGTCGGGTTCATCCCCGTGGAGAAGTGCATTCTCGTAGTCCGCCTCCCCGTCCGCAACCGTAATATTCCTGTTATCGCCTTGTACGGTAATTCCATCGATGATGATGTAGCTTGCCTGAATAGAGAGGGCTTCCCATCCATTCGTCGGTTTCAGAATCGGCGTTTCTCCCGGATAATTCTTGAATGTAATATAGTGTTCATCGCCTGTTACCGGGTCCTTAGCACCCGATTGCTTAATAATTAATTGCCGATTGCTGCCGTCATAAGGATACTCCCCACCCCGCAGAAGAATCGTGTCGCCTGGAGCAGATACATCTGCAGCTTTTTGCGGTGTCTTGAATGGCGTGTCGATCGACGTGCCGTTGTTAGTATCCGACCCTGTCGGACTAACATAATAGGTAACCGGCTCACCCACTTGCGGTTCGTCGTTGTAGATAGTCCCGGGATTGGGATTCACGACGGGTGCCGGGCCGGCCGTGTTGGAACCGGACAGCTTAATATTGTCAACCAAATACACCGATTGCGGATGAATCCCTGGCAGCGTTTCCAGCATAAATGCAGCCAGGCCGTTGGAATAAAGGGTCGAAGCTTGCATCGGTTCATGATTTACAACCTTAGTTCCGTCGATATACAGGTCATAGCTTTTAGAATCGAGGTGGGTTACCAGCTTAATGGTGAATGGCTTATCAATCTCCCATTCTCCTCTGGCAGCCATTGCACCGTCCGCACCGCTGTTGGAGCGGGCGTATATTTTGCCGTCCCTTCCCAAGATCATCAGATACGATTTCAACGTCCAAGCACTATTGACCAGATAGAGTCTGGCATCTGCTCCGTTATCCTTCATTACGAACGTTGATTCCAACGTATAGCTGTTGTTGACTGCAGGGCTGCTCCAGCCATTATCGAACGGGATTCCCAGATTCCCCTTTTCGTTCTGAAGTGTAGTCACCTCAAGCATACGGCTGTTATTGAACTCTACAATTCTCATCTCCGACGGTGATTTGTCGTCCAGGAGAGAAGTGCGAATAGATTCACCGGTTTGGGTACCCGCAATTGTAGGATCCGAGTCGTCTTCTTCGAAGGTCGTCTCCCTGTAAACGGTCTCATCCTGAGGAACCGGAACAGGGGCGCTGTTGTCCGAACCGCTGGTCTCTACATCATCGACCATAATTGTGGAGGGGGTAGTGTCTGTTGGCGCCTCCAGCTGGAACATGGCTATGCCGTCCCCGTTGAATTGAGTGGCAGGCAGAGGAGCCTGATCCGCAATTTTAGTCGTGCTGCCGTCTTTTGTTGCATACAAATCATAAGTTAGGCTGTCCTTGTACAGGGAGAGCTTTAGAGAGAATTTAGCGTTTACAGACCATGCTGCGCGTTCGACGAACGCATTATTGCTTCCCAGTGAATAAATTTTTCCGTCCTTCGCGATCTTCACCAGATCATAAGAGCCGCCCCAATCGCCTTGAATGGCTCTCAAGTTATAATCCCGATTGGTATCCTGGACAACAAAGCTTGCAGTGAGGTTGATATTGTTCTGTGTCATCGACAGCTTGGACCAGCCATCTGGAATGACCATTGAGCCTCTCTCATTGGCAGGTGTAGCCACTTGAAGCCAGCGGACGGCGTCCAGAGATGCGATCGTCATGCTCGACTTGGAGGTATGGGCATCAATAAGAGTTGACTGTGTAGCCTCACCAACCGCCAAGCTTCCAAAGTTAGGGTCCGACTCTTCGAACGTCATCTTCAGGTAACTGGTTTCACCGGCTGCGCTTGCCTGCGGAACTGTCAATCCGACTGCAGAAAATATGCTTAGCAGCAGCGAGAATACAATTATGCTTGAGACCGTTTTCATGTAGCGTTTCACTTTACAATTCCTCCTTGTATCCTTTTATTTATGCTCGCCCTATTAAAACTGCCGTTAAAGGCAGTTTTAATAGGGCGGTTATCCTGTTATTGTTTGTTTTTCAGGAATTCATCCAATTGCTTTTGCTTCTCGGCGATGATTTTATTCAAGCCTGCTTTTTGCATCTTCTCATTAAATTCAGGAAGTGATTTGGCAGGATCTAATACTCCCGTAGCGAGTCCGTCAAGGAAGCTGTCATACACACTGGACACCGCAGCCTCTTCCGTCTTGGTCTTAGAGCTGTCGAAGTTGAATCCTAATGCTTTGGTCGGAGTGGCTGATTTGTTGAACTCGTCAAACTTCTGCCACTTCGTCGGATCTTCATGATCCCACAAGTAGTTGAGGAATTGATTACCCATCATCCAGTTGTTCCCCGGGGAATAACCGGTTTCACCCGCTTTGGCCCCATCAGGCAGCTTAATGATGTTCTCCTTGCCCGCAACTTTCGCATAATGCTTACCTTCTACACCGTTCACCAGCAGATTGAGTAGCTTAACGTCGCTATGCAGAAGATTCATTACCATCATCGCTCGTTCCGGATCCTTGGATGTACGGGAGATAGCGAGCATAGAGTTGTTCAGGTCGTTTGTTGTCGTGTAAGGCGTCTCCTCAAGAGCCACCTGTACGACTTTGTGGTCAAGCCCTACATTTTTCTCTCCGTCCGCGCCTGGCTTCAGCTGCGACCATGTTGCAAATACGGTACCCTCCTTGAGATAGTTCGTGCTGTCTGTATTCGTAGCGGGATCTTTCTGGAAGAAGCCTTTCTGCTTCCAGCTGTACATCAGCTCGAAGAACGCTTTCATATCTGCTTGCTCAAATTGATTGACCACCTTCAATTCACCATTCTTCACAAGGGCACCTGGCACCTTGGTGCTCCCTAGGTTCTCGTAAGGCAATACACTCACCCAGTTCCTGTTGGCCCAGAATGGAACGACGTCAGGCTCGTTGTCCTTCAGCTTCTGAAGAATCGGCTCTAGGTCTCCGAGCGACTTGATGGATGAGAGGTCAATCTGATGCTTGTCGACCAGCTCCTTATTCAGGAACATGCCCTGCCTGCTGGCAAACTCCTTCTGGGTCGGCAGAGCGAACAGCTTGCCGTCCATCATGTTCCCCTTAATGAACAGCGGGTTCATGCTGCCCTTAATATCCTGACCGTATTGCTCCATCAGCGGGAGCAGATCGACGAATGCACCCTTGGCTACATTGCCACTGAGGTTATCCCACGACGCCGTGAATACCAGATCATACGGCTCATTGGAGGATGACATCAGATTGATCTTCTGTGTCCAATTCGCCCAATCCACCGCATGGATCTTAATAGTGGCGTTAATTTTTTCCTTCAGAATGATGTTCATTTCTTGCTCGACAAGCGAGACGTCCGTCTGCGGGGAACCTGGATAATAGAGCGTGATCTCTCTCGATTCAAGACTCGACTTCTCTGAAGCGTCTGACTCCGCGTTGGGAGATGGCGAATTCTCGTTAATATTGCCGCCGCAGCCTGACAGAACCAATGTAAGCATAATTAGTAATAGAACCGTGCCTTTCCATAATATGAACCCCTTCTTCATGATACAGCTCCTCCTTATTGATGATGATGAATATGCTATCCGGATAACCGGGGTTAGCCTTTAACGGATCCAACGGTAAGTCCTTTAATGAAATATTTTTGCAGGAAAGGATAGACGAAGATGATCGGCCCTATTCCCACAATGGCCATGGCCATCCGAACAGTCTCGGAGGGCAGGTTTTTACTCAATTCTCCAGCACGGCTGGCCTCGACAAGCCCGGAATTGAGGTACTCCACTTCCCGCATAACCTTGTACATGAGATACTGCAGGTTGACCAGATTATCATTGCTGATGAAGATTAGGCTAAGGAACCAGTCATTCCAGTAGGCAAACGTCTGAAAGAGGCCGATGGTCGCCATAACCGGAAGGGACAGCGGTACAATGATGCTTCTGAATATGCGTAACTCCCCAGCCCCATCGATAACGGCCGACTCAATTAATGCGGGCGGTATCGTGTTCGAGAAGAACACTCTCATGACAATGACGTTAAACGGTGCGATTAAATAGGGCAGGATCAGGGCGATTAATGAATTTTTTAATCCGGCAATTGAATATGTCATATAGAAAGGAACGAGTCCGCCGTTAAACAGCATGGTGAAGAACACGAAGAAGGAGAAATAATTGCGAAACTTAAAGTCTCTTCGAGATAACGGATAGGCCAGCATGGCCGTAAACAACAAGCTTAAAAGCGTACCTGCTATGGTGACGAATATGGAAACCCCGTACCCTTTGGCGATTTTCGCAATATCCTTAAGCAAGAACTCGTATGCGTAGAATGTGAATTCTCTTGGCCATATACTATAGCCGTGACGAATCACAGACCCTTCGTCAGAAAGGGATACGGAGAGCACCAGAAGAACGGGTACGAGACATACAATGGCCATAAGCCAGAAGACCAGTGTCAGGACAGCGTTAGCCGGTGTAGATATGCGGTTAAATCGGGAGTTAGATTGATTATGGTCATTCAAGTCATTCACCTCTCTAGAATAGCGCTTCATCTTTATTAATCTTGCGAACGACAGAATTGGTTAATAGGATGATGACAAACCCCATTACCGCTTGATACAGCCCTGCAGCAGCTGACATTCCCACATTCCCGCTAATCATGAAATTTCTAAAAACAAACGTGTCGATAACCTCTGTTGCAGGGAGCAGCGGTCCCGTATTGAGCGAGAGTTGATAGAATAATCCGAAATCAGCATTGAAGATCCGGCTTACTTGTAGAAGCACCATAGTAATAATGACCGGCTTCATCAAGGGAATTGTAATATATAGGATCTGCTTCCACTTTGACGCTCCATCAATTACGGCGGCTTCATAGTATTCATTGTCAATGCTAACGATGGATGCCAGATAGACGACAACTATATAGCCGATATTTTTCCACAGATTAACAAGGGGCAGAATAAATATCCAGTAGAAGGGGTTGGAATACCAGCTGATGCCTTCAATCCCCAGCCATTCGAGGATACCGGTGTTGATAAAGCCATTCTGACCCAGAAGGGCATAAGCCAAGTAACTGACCGCGACGAAAGATAGAAAGTAGGGGAAAAGCATAGCACTCTGAAAAAATTTGGCAAAATGACGATTGCGAATTTCATTAAGTGCAATAGCTGCTGTAACGGCTGCTGCAGTATTAATTACTATAAAGGAGGTATTATACAGCAGCGTATTTCGAGTCGCGCGCCATGCTTCGTCCGTTCGTACGAGATACTCAAAGTTCTCCCACCCAGACCAACTGCTCCCCAGAATACCGCCAACGTAGCTGTAGTCCTTGAACGCTAGAATGATACCGAACATAGGTACATAGCTGTTGAAGATGACGATTAGCAATGCCGGAAGCATTAAGGCAAAGAAAACACGATACTTGATAACGTCATGCCAAAACCCCTTATTGGGCAGCTTGGTTCCCTTTACATTCAATGCCTGTATGTTTTTGATGGATTTCATTTGGGCCATCCTTCCCGCTCCTTCCGCCTATCGACTGGCTCTCTATTGGCTTAAGTGTAGCCCCCCTGCTCTTTTATGAAAATAAACAAAATTCCAAATCCGTTTGAAATTCATCAAATTTTGCAAGGAAGACGAGACTTGTAATTGAGGATAAGCTACAATATTAATGTTCGAATACCGCATACAAAGGGTGTGGAGAATGAATCAGAATAAGCTGAATTGGCATTCCATTTTTCATGTTCTGGCATTATACAGGCACAGTATCCGTTATCGACTGATGATCTACTTTCTCATTCTAGTCCTGCTTCCGGTCTCCATCCTTACTTCCATTATCTACTCCCGTTCAGCACAGACGATATCGGAGAATATCACCACATCCATTCAGAATAATCTCTCATTAGTAGAGGGCAACATTGTTCAGAAAATAGAGGATATGAATACGATTGCCTCATTTATATACCTGAATCCGAAGCTCCAGAATATTCTGTCCTCGGGACGACCGGCTGACGATACTGCGATTATTAATGAGTTGTCCAACTTGGGCAACATTATGCAGGATTATGACGTTCCCGATGAAGCCAGTCCCCAGATCAGACCCAAGCTATTCATTCTGGACAGACCTGAATATTATCAGAAGAACTTTACCGACAACATTGCCAATATGGAAAGTATTGAAAATACAGCATGGTTTCAATCCATCCCGTTTCGAAGTGACTTTACAGTTATCGGAATGTATGCGGATGAGAAACCCTTCAGCAAGGTAACGGCATTACGTTATGTTAAACGCCTCTATGCTCTGAGACATATTCAGATTCCTATGGCAGGTCTCCTAACCATTGATTTGAACCTAGACGACATCAATCAGATTCTAACTTCATTGAAGCCTTCACCCAATAGCACCATCTATCTTCTGGATGCCAGCAATCGCATCATAACCGGTCCTGCTAATGAAGATAGACAGACACAGTCCATCTGGCGTTATATCAGCAGCAACGCACCGGAATGGAAGGATCGCATGAGCCTCCGTACAGTTATTGGCGGAACCGAACATCTAGTATCCTATCGGACAATAGAATTGACAGGGTGGAAGGCCATATCCATATCACCTATGCAAGATCTTAACGGGAAGCTGGTTGCATTCCGTAAGGTGATTATTATCATGCTTGTGTTGTGTGTATTGGTGGCGACGATTCTGTCCTTCTTGATGACCAACGACATCTCTTCCCCAATCCGCAAGTTCGTACACTCCATGTCCTACACCAAGACTGGAACGCTTAGCGAGCCAATCGTATATACACGGAGAGATGAGTTCTCCTTCATGTTCGACCACTATAATCGAATGATTCGACAGCTTAATGAGCTGATTCAGAAGCTGTACGTCACGGAAGCCCGCAAGAAAAAAGCTGAATTAGATGCGCTGCAAGCTCAGATTAATCCTCACTTCTTGTATAACACACTGGATTCTATTAATTGGCTTGCCATTGATCATCAAGCTCCTGATATTAGTAAGATGGTAACGGCTCTGTCCGACTTCTTCAGGCTATCCTTGAACAAAGGCAAAAATATCATCACAGTGCAGGAAGAGCTGAGGCAAGCCGAGAGTTACTTAATCATCCAGCAAATCCGTTCCAATAACCGAATTAGCTACTACATTAACGTGGAGGAGGAACTGCTCCGATGTCTGACCGTCAAGCTGCTCCTTCAGCCGTTAATTGAGAATGCGATTCTCCATGGAATTGAGAAGCGGCGTGGAACGGGAGTCATTCAGATCACCATTCATTCCCTCGAACCTGACAAGCTAACTATTGAGATTCTGGATAACGGAGTAGGAGCTGAGGTTGACAAGCTGAACGAGCAGCTCCGTTCGAAGCCGGAAGAAGGTGCCGCCGTCCAATCCTTCGGGACGCGCAACGTCAATGATCGTATTCAGATGTGGTTCGGAGAAGGGTATGGCTTATCCTATCGTGAGCATCAGGGCCAAGGTGTGCTTGCTGTTATCGAACTGCCAATCGTTCATTACATGGAGGAGATTGCTGATGTTAAAAATGATCATAGCGGATGACGAATTCAACGTACGGAGAGGGCTGCGTAAAGCGCTGGAATGGGAGGATCTTGGTATTCAACTACTAGGCGAAGCAGAGGATGGAGAAGAGGCCTTACAGTTATGTAGACAGCATCACCCGGATCTTCTCCTCTCCGATATTAGAATGCCTTTCATTGATGGGCTTCAGCTGGCCAGCCAACTAAGAGAAGAAGGGTATGCCACACGGGTCATTTTCATTAGCGGTATACAAGATTTTGACTATGTCAAAACCGCCCTTAGCTTAAATGCGGATGGCTATGTATTAAAGCCTGTCAAGCTCGAAGAGCTCCTTGAGGTCGTTAGCAAGGTAACGGAAAGTATACAAGCTGATCGGGATAGAACCCTTATAGAGGAGAAATTAAAGCTTCAATTGGAGCAAAGTCTTCCTGCACTTCGGGAGAAATTCCTGAACCAAGTCATTGCCGGCTTCTCTGACAATGAGGTAGACCTGTGGGAGAAGGCATCTTATTATATGATTCCCTTCACCAGAGGAGAGTCCATGTGTGCGGCGGTTATTCAGATGGATAATTACCAACAAGCCGTAGAGCGCTTCACTGAAGAGAATAAGCAACTGCTCTTCTTTTCCATACACAACGTTGTTGAGGAAATCACTTCCATTCATAAATTCGGTATATGCTTCACGAATCATAACGATAATGAATTCATAATTGTGGTTCGCAGTTCCGAAGAGCGGACCGTCTACGGTCCATCTGCCATTATGGAATTCTGTGAAGACATCGTCTCGAGTGTGACTAGGTATCTCAAAATTTCAGTATCCATTGGAATAGGGAATCCGGTAAATAAGCTGACTTCCCTCCGCACATCTTACAGGGAAGCCAAGTCCGCCTTGCAATATACGTTCTATACGGGCAGCAACTCCATTCTTAGTATTCAGGATCTGAGAACAACAGAAAGCATATCTCCTCCAAGCCCAATCTATACCGCGGAGCATGAGCTCTTGTCGCAAGTGAAGCTTGGGTATGAGGAGGGTGTAACCAGATCGCTTCATCAGCTCTTCGATCCATACCTGCAAGAGACTCATATATCCGTTAATTACGTCCGTCACCTTGCAGCGGAGCTGTTGTTCAGCTTATCCCGGATGATGTATGAGATGGAGGAATCCTTCGACACAATCATTGCAGGCAAGCTTGAAGTGTTGAAGGGAATTGAGCAAGCACGCACGATTCAAGAGCTACAGGTACTGTTGCAGAATATGTTCATCAAGGCAACTATGTATTTTGAGAAGAAGCACATGACCAAGAATACGCGCGTTACCCATAAGATCAAAGAAATTATAAGTCGGCGATATATGGAAGATATTAACACAACACTTTTATCCAAAGAAGTATTTCTAACGCCAAATTATATTAGTCAAATTTTCAAGCAGGAGACTGGGTTGACCATTACTGAATATATTACTAGGCATCGAATTGAGACTGCCAAAAACTTGCTAAAATCACCCGATCTGAAAGTGCTTGAAATATCAGAAATGGTTGGAATTGATAATCCGCAATACTTCAGCACATTATTCAAAAAATACACCGGGATGCATCCTGGTAAATACCGGTCACTCTTCGAAGGTAATTAATCAGAGACGTTCAACGATTAAGCGGCAACCTGGGATTAAAATTAGGATTCAGATACGAAGCGGGATCGAGCCTATAATCTGAAACCGCTCGCTGCAGCTGATTGTTCAATCGGTCGCTCTCGTTCTTCAGAGCAACATTCATATCGGCCTTCCCTGATAATATATCCCGATACACCTGCATGCGTGGCGTCCACCCCGCGTTGGGATCATCATAAGGACGCACCGTTCCATAGTCATCCTGCCAGACGGGATCTCTAGGATAGAAGGAATCCAGCGTACCGGGCATGAACGCTTCACAGTCAGGTAATGCAGGCTTGTACAGGGGATTGTCATTAATCCCCTTAACGATAGACGGGATGCAGCTCATTTGGAACATCTCCCCTAATTGTCGTTCTTCATGCAAGTACCGCCAAAAATTAATCGCCTCGTTTGTGTGTTCGGTTGAACTATTGATAGCGATGGAAGGCTCGGGATGCATCATTAATGCTCCTCTGCCCGCATGATCAGCATCAACTGCTGGAGGCATACTGGCCCCCCATTCAAATGATAAGGGCTGCCCTCTCTGCAGGACGGACAGATCCCCGCTGTTCACTATCATCATTGCGATGTTGCCTTCTGTAAATTGAGTAAGAGCCGTATCATATTTTAAGGATGTTTCCCCCGGAAATAAGGATTCTTGCTTAACCATTGACATCATGCTGTGAAGCCATGGTTTATAAATGGTGAGATCGTATGTCCCATTGGAGAAATCGAATAAATAGGAACCGCTGAGTGTATTAGCCGTCTCCATCGACTGAACAAACCCCTTCCAGTCTTCACCTCCAGCCAAAGCAAAGCCTCTTTTTTGTGTTCCAACTTGAGAACGTGCGATGAGATCCGCGCTCTTGACCAGCTCTTCCAGCGTCATTGGAGGCTTATTCGGATCTAACCCGGCCTGACGGAACATGGTCTTGTTGTACAACAAGCGCGTTGTTACCGAGCGTGTAGGGAAGGTATAATAGTTACCGTTGGACCTGCCATATTCTTGTGCAAACTTCGGATAATTGTTCAGAAATTCCTTATCCACGTAAGGTGTCAAATCCAGCAGCCAGTTCTTGTTCATATAAGTCGTAATCCACTCATGATGAATAGTCAGCAAATCCGGACCCTTGCCGGATGCCATTAACATATTCAGCATCTCGCTATATCGCCCTGGTGATATCGAGAGCATCTCTACACGGACCTCGGATTGAATCTCATTGTATCGATCTACGACCTGCTTCATCTCACTTCCAGTTCCTGATGAGAGATAAGCAAAGTTAAGCACCTGTCGTACGTCGCGCTTGCCGGAAACGACCTCTCCTTCATCCACTTCAGCTGGTGGTAGAGTTACAAAAGTATGTCCAACGATAATAAGCGAGATAAAAGTGAGCATCATTGCAAAAAGAATTAACCATGTCTTCCGATCTCTTAGCATGACTTAGTCCCCCCGTTCATTCATCTTCCTATCTCTTCCTCACTATGTGACAAACATACCTGAATTCATGCAACTGTTCAATATATCAAAAAAAGCACGCACCTGTCCTCTGGGGAACAAGTACGTGCTTCCATCCACTCTATCATAGAGGGTACAAAATTGGTCTAAGAGTGTATAGCTGCGAAATGTTAGAAACGAACAGCCAGCTCAGCAGCAGACTTCAAGCCGTCAGCAACGATATCGCCACTGCGGTCAGCGTATTGGTTATGACCTTCGATAATGACGGTCTCAGGGTTCGAGATACCCCAGAAGCGAAGAATGCCTGTCACATAGTTAACGGCCATCTCAGCAGAAGCCATGAAGCCTTGAGAATAGTCGCTGCCGCGTGCGCTTAGCAGAGCAACCTTCTTGTCTCCAACAAGACCCTTAGGTCCTTCAGCTGAGTAAGAGAATGTCTTGCCAGCCTGAGATAGGTAAGAGATATAAGTAATCAGTGGTGCCGGTACCGTGAAGTTCCAGAGCGGGAAGGCGAACACAACCTTATCAGCTGCAAGGAATTGGTCCAGATACTGGTTAGCGGTCTCGGCAGCAGCCTTCTCTTCCGCCGTCAGCTCCCAGCCTTGGCTTAGCTTATAGAGGCCAGTGATAGTCGTATTGCCGTAGTAAGGAAGATTAGCAGCGTACAAGTCGAGCTCGGTTACGGAATCCTCTGGGTGTGCTTCCTTATAGGATGCTGCAAAAGCATCATACAGCTTCACGCTTACCGCCTGATCAGCAGGACGGTCATTTGCTTTAATCAATAGTACATTAGCCATTATGATTTCCCTCCAATAGTATAATGATGTTTCTAGATTAGTGAGACACAAAATCTCATACGCTCATTATAATTGGAGTAATTAAATTATTCAAGTATATTTACTTACTTATTTAATGTTAATTTTATTAAGCGGCTATTCTTCTTCTCACAAGCGCCACGATAAGCAAGAGCAGAGGGATTCCTACCATCTGAATGGGCAAGATGTAAGGAATTGCGAGCTTCTGTGGAAATACAATCGAGATCTCCACGTAATTGCGCGGCAGCAAGCCAATCAGAATGGCTATGCTGGCGTAGATAGGGACGTATAGACGCCAGTTCCCGCGGCCCGTCCACTGCATCGTTCCGTAGCTGGCGGCGAACAAGTACAGGGAGAGCTTAATATAGATACTCATAATCCAGATTGCAGCAACGATGGCATCTAGATTCTCAATAATTCCTCCAACGGATATCGATCTTACCAGCATCAATAACGGATAAGGCTCATTCGCTATAACCGTAGGACCGAATATCATCGTGCACGCGACTAGCGTAAGGACAAGTCCTCCCCCTGCTGTCAGCACCCCTCCAATGGCATGCCTCATGACCTGCTCCTTCTTGGAGACGATGGAGATCAGCATAATGAGGACGAAGCAATCCCCCAGGAAGGTTGCTCCTGGCAGCGCACCCTTGAAGACGGCATTCAGCCCGCTGTCTCCATATAGTGGAAGCATGAACTGGGGACTCATCTTGTTCGTCGCCAGTAAGATAGGCACAATAACACCTAGTAGTATGATTGGACCAAGCACTTCACTCAGCCTGCCAATTACAGTGATGCCAAGCATCGTTGGATAGACGACAGCAAGAGCCATCATGAACATGACGAAGGCAATTGGGGTCTGTGGAAGGATCGTCGCATTAATGAAGGAGGCGAATTGCCTTAAGATGACGCTGAACACAACGAGCCAATAGAGCAGATAGAGCAGACTCAGCGCACTGCCGGCCCACCCCCCGAGCAATGTCCTCGTATACTGGATGAAGGATTGTTCAGGGTGAAGCAGACTGAGACGAGTGGCCATGTAGGCAACTGCCCCGCCTATTAAGCTGGCTCCAATGGCGGACATCCATGCATCCTGCTTAGCGAGCATAGCTGCTGGCGAAGCGGTCAGAAGCACTAACATCACGATCTGCATGCTTACCATGAGCCAGTAGATCTGCCGGCTGGACAGTGACATCGTATTCACTTGCCTTCCTCCCTCTTCTGCATTTCAACGTGATGGGTCACGTTAGATATTCCGGGACTGCGAAGAATCATGTCAACCTTAACCTCAACCTCAACCTTTGCAAAAAGCTCATTCCAGTTATTTTCAGCCTGCTTCCAAGCCTTCGGATATTTTTTGTGGTAAGCTCTGCCGAAGGACAGCACGTCCGTCTTATAACCCTGCATCATTTTAATGGCATCGGAGATTTGTCTAGTAATTTCCTCGTTGAACGGCTTCTCCATTTTTTCCAAATTATCTGATGGACTAAGCAGATTTGCAGGAAGTGAACTTTCCACAACATCCGCATTTACTTTATACTTGATTGTCATTTTCCAGCGGCCATTTTTTATTAGAGGTTCATAGCGCATAGCCGCTTTAATGATTCTGATTTTTATGCTCCCATCATCCGTGCTGTAGGACAAGCAGAGGTTTTTATCGAATCTCCGATTCGTTAGCCAGTTAATGTTGTGAGACTCTTGATCGGTCAGATAGGTGAATAGTTTTTGCTCTTTGATTACGGCATGGCCTCTTACAGCAAGTATTTTACTTATTTTCCCTTCACTCTCCAGCGAAGCAGTACGTGCGAGGGGCAAGAGAATGGAGTTCGATTCGCCTGTTATTTTCTCTTCTACCCGATAGATGGCCGAATATTCAAGCGACTTCTGCTCGGTTAATCGAACAAGCGCATCGTAAGAATCGGGATCGTTCAGGGAGTAGAGCAGCTCCTTAGCTGTTCCAGGAGCAATGTATAAGTTCGCTTGTTGTCTGAGCTGATTGTCTCTGAACAGAAAATCAATGTCGCTCATTAATCCACGGCGGGCCAGCTTGTTCCCGTAGATAAAAGCCTTCGCATGCCCCCAAAAGAACATTCTTGGAACCTGCATCTGCAAATCGGTCATGGCATCGTTGAATGAATCCCCTTGCTGTGAGATTGTAAATACTCTTCCTTTGCTCTGATTACCTTCTGCCCCAGAGGCAGACGGATTGGGAATGAACAATTGCAGCGTTAACTCCACTCTGGAATCCTTCAGAAGATCAAGACCGGCCGCCATGATGAGAGCCATCCCATTCACCTCTTTCCGGTCCCAGCAGCCAGACAATGGTAATACGGCTATAGAGACAGCGAGTAGGATCCCCCATCGCTTGAGATGTCTGTTCATCTTAAGCTCCTCCTCCTGCACCGCTGTCCTTCCTGGACATTCTCTGCTTATTCTTGGCACCATAGATGGCAGGACGATTACGCATCTTCCGATAGGGTGCACGGACGAATAGATCCTTCCAATCTCCATATTGGATCGGGCCTAGCGGTGCCAAGTAGGGCACGGTGAAGGAATGCAGCGAGCACAGATGCGTAACGATAACCAAGAGCCCAATGATGAGCCCGAACAAGCCGAACATGCCGGATAAGACCATGATTGGGAATCTCAGCATACGGATAGGGAAGCTCGCTTCATATTGCGGCAGCATGAAGGAGGAGATTCCCGTAATCGCCACCACCATCACCATCGGTGAAGAGACTAGCCCAGCTTGAATAGCCGCTTGGCCGATGACGAGCGCTCCGACGATGCTCACGGCTGAACCGACTTGCTTGGGCAGTCGAATACCCGCTTCCCTAAGTGCTTCGAATAGAATCTCCATGATGAGCGCTTCGATGAGGGCAGGGAATGGAATCTCTTCTCGGGATTGCGCAATCCTCAGGAGCAGCGTCGTTGGCACCATCTCTTGATGGAAGGTAAGAATCGCGACATACACGGAGGGTGCCAGCAAGGCAATTATTAGGAAGCTATATCTGAGCCAACGAATAAGCGTCCCCACGATGAATCGCTGGTAGTAATCCTCTGGAGATTGCAGCAGTGAAGTTAGTACAGTGGGTGCGATAATGGCAATCGGTGTGTTCTCAATCAAGATGCCTACTCGCCCTTCCAAGACGGCGGAAGTGACGACATCCGGCCTCTCTGTCGTCTGAATCTGAGGGAACGGAGAGTAGGTGAAGTCTTCAATCCACTCCTCAATCATCGCGCCCGCAATAACTCCGTCAACATCAATAAGCGACAGCCTGTCCTTAACAAGCTTAATAATATCGTCTCTTGCTACACCATCGAGATAGACAACCAGAACCTTGGTCTGAGAGTATCGTCCAATGGGATGCTCGACAATTTTCAGACTAGGCGTTCTCAGCCTCCGTCTTAGCATCGAAGTATTGACCACTATCGATTCGGTAAAGCCTTCCCTCGGTCCTCTCACGACGGTCTCACCCTGAGGTTCCTCGATCGCACGGCTGCTGAACTTGATTAATCCGATAGACGCCCCCATCTCCGCTTGATCCAGGAGCAAGATAGAATTGCCGACCGCTAACTGCTCAATGATCTCACCATAGGTTCGCACGAGCTTCATCTGTGCCGAGGTCACCTTAAGGTCCGTAATCTGAACGGGTTCATTAGACTGCATCAGTGGACGAATGACCTCATGACTCAGCTCATTCGTATCGCTTAGCCCATCGAAGTACAGTAACAAGGCCGATTGATTCGTTCCGGTATGGAAGTTGTACCTCACCAGATCCGAGCAGTCTTGATAGAACCTATCAAGAACCTCTAGATTGTTAGCTAGGGACAGATCGAGCTGCTCCTCAGCCTTGACCTGCAAGTAGGAATCGACCGTATAGGTATGCATAGGGTAGGTGCCCACTCCCAACTGACAGAGATTTCAATTCGATAGGTTAGATTGTGTTGTTGTCTCGAATAGTATGCATCAGGGTGATTAGGGGAGATGCGGAGCGATAAGGAGCGATTAGGACAGATTAGGACAGAGTAGAATCGACTAAGGATGGATTAGGAAGGATTAGGATTGAATAGGACCGATTAGGAGCGATTAGAATCAACTAGGACGGATTAGAACCGATTAGGAGAGATTATGGGACGATTATAGGATGTGCAATTCTGCTCCATCTAACTCCAATAACGTTTCCATATCTGACAATAGACGCGATAATGAAATATTGCATTTAAATTTACTCTCATCACCCATATAAGGATATTTATACCCATGAGTAAGGAGCGGCATGCGCATTATGGTGCACTTCTGCACCTTATTGAGGGCATGCGTGGGGCGAACAGCCCCATGTGGTGCAGAAATGCACCATAATGGGGGCATGCGTGGAGCTAACCGCTTCATGTGGTGCACTTGTGCACCTTATTGAGGGCATGCGTGGGGCGAATAGCTCCATGTGGTGCAGAAATGCACCATAATGGGGGCATGCGTGGAGCAAATCGCTTCATGTGGTGCACTTGTGCACCTTATTGAGGGCATGCGTGCGGCCAACAGCTCCATGTGGTGCCAGAAATGCACCATATTGGGGGCATGCGTGGGGGGGAACAGCCCCATGTGGTGCATTTGTGCACCTTATTGAGCCAAGCGTGGAGCGAACCGCTCAACCAAGCTCACTTCTTACTCACCTGGCTGATTGGTTGGCGCACTTACTTGCTCGCCTGGCTGACCGCGCGAGCTAGCACAAGAGCGTACCATTTTTTACACACAAATAAGACCAATCCCACAGGAGATTGGTCCTATCCGTCATGCTCTTATCCGTTATGCTCTTATCTGTTATGCTCTTGCTTTACCCTCCCAGCGGAGGGTAACACGAGTGGCTGCAGCATTTTTTTCGTTCCTCCCCCACCATAATCCTTGATACGTTCAGGGGGAGGAATGAAAAACGCTGCAGACACCGTGTTACCCGGAGCGCCTATGCGTACTTCAGTCTCACCGGCTCCGTATTCGCATGAGCCGGGAGCCACTTCGGCGGGCCGTACTTGGCTATGTAAGACAGCTTGTTGATATAATCCTCTACCTGCTGCTCCTCATTCAGCTTGCCGAGGAGCGCCCAGCAAGCCTCAACATCGTTAAGCGCCCGATGTGCGCCGGATAAGTCAATACCATAACGCTGGCACATCTCTCCCAGCGTATGCGGATAGACCTGATGGTCGCGGCAGATCGTCAGCGTATCGATGAAGTCGTTGCGGAACGACCTGCCCGCATGCCGCATGAGTCCATAATGAAGGAAGCTCAGATCGAATGCAGCATTATGCGCCACGATTGTGTTGCCTCCAATGAAGCGGTTAAGCACTCGGAGCGCCGTCTCCTCATCCATGCCATTCACAAGATCCTCTGTCTGTATGCCGGTAATCTCCGTAATCTTCGGAGACAGAACACCATCGAACTGAACGAGCGTGCTGAATCGGCTCACAATCTCCCCTTCATGGCAGCGTATCGCTGCCACTTCAATAATGCGATCTTGCTCCGGATTCAGCCCGGACGTCTCGAAGTCAATGACAGTCATATTCGTAAGCTTCATTGAGCTGCAGCCCCCTCATTCACCGCTCTGAGCAGCGTATGCCGATTAGGCCGCACTAGGTGCGCTTCCTTCAAGCTGCGAGCAAGCAGCTCCTCATCTATACCCAGCTCATAAGCTGCAGCCGGGCCCCCTGCCCGCTTAAGCAATCCCCGGATATCCGCCTCACTTGGCACCTTGAGCAGCTCCTCCTGCATCGCCTCACTAAGCAGCTCCGCCTGCTTATGGTACAGCTTCGCAATCTCCGCACACGCGGCGCCTACCTTCGCGCCATGCAGCAGCTGGCGCTTGCCGAGACGTAGATACTCCATCTCCCAGTAGTGGGATAGATGATGCTCTGCGCCCGAGGCAGAGTGCGATTGCCCGAACAGCAGCATCGCAATACCCGATTCGATCAGCGACTCGATTAGTATACGTATTCCCTTAGCAACACCCGATCCAATCAAGTCCACATGCTCCACGCAGCGCTGCAGCGCCCTCCACGTCATCTCATAGACCGCTTCGTCGAATGGCTCTCCTCCCGTCTGCGCGCCATAGGTCCAATCGAACAGCGAGGTGTACTTGCCGAGCATATCTCCGAATCCAGCTGCAATCATGGCGGGAGGTGCAGCGCATAGAATATCCAAGTCTGCAAAAATCGCCTGGGGACCAATCGCCGCAATCGTCTGCTTAACCCCTCGAATAATAATAGGAGCTCCCTTCGAATTGAACCCATCGACCGAAGGCGCTGTCGGAACGGATACGAAGGGAAGGCCAGCGGTGTAAGCGGCATAGCGGGATAGATCATGCAGCGTGCCAGAGCCTGCCGCAACGACTACCTCCGCCGATAAGTGCTGAATGTCCAGCAGCAGCTGTACGATAGACGCTTCATCCGCGATGACATCGCCTAGCCGGTCAGGCTGAATCAGCGTCACCCGAACCTGCATCCCTGCAGCAGCAACGGACTCCTCCAGCTCTCGGCCAACGATACCGTATGTATGCTCATCCGCACAAATAATGACGCGACTATAGCCCTTCTCCTGCAAGTACGGTGCCGCTTGCCCTGAAGCCCCTGCTTCCATGACAATGGGATCAATCTGAACCGCATCCCATACCGATGACTCTATCGATGGATACTCCGATTTCATACGTTCTATTAGAGTAGTCATACTATCCCTCGTCTCTCTTAATTATTTTTTTTCACCATTATATAACGAATTCGAGGACAGCGGCACTTCCGGCTCTTCATCCCTCTGGTTTACTGTCACTCTATTCATCCGTTATACTAGTATAGTAAGCATAATTGAGCAGAGGTGAACCATGGACGACTTACGACAAGCCTACGAGCGTATGGGCTTACCCGAGAATTCATCAAGAGAAGAGCTGGAGAAGCGCTACACAACCTTAATGCGTCAAGCAAGAAGCAGGCAGCAGGCAAGCGGCACTTCGTCCGCAGCAGAAGACACTTCCTTCGCCGAGATTAATGAAGCTTACCGTTATATTCTAGGATACGAAGAACGCCAAGCAGCAGAGGAATTCAACAAGAAGGAATACGGCAAGTATCGCGGCATGGCGGGCTCAGCGCAGAAGCTTGACCACTTCTGGAGATATTACAAGTTCCATACATTAGGCGTTATTGCCATTATTGCAGCCATTATCTATGGTGCGATGAGCTATGCAGATCACCGGGCGGAGCAGCGATACCTAGCCAGCCTTCCTCCTATCGATCTCTCTATTAACTTCATGGGCAGCTTCTACCTGCCAGAGGGCAAGGATGATGCGAGCTATCTCGAGACAGAGATGCTGAAGCCATTCCCCGAGTGGAAGCGGTTAGCAGTTCAGGTGAATCAAGTGTCGTTCGAGACGACTAGTCAGATGGATGTTGCACTGCAGCAGAAGGCCCTCCTCAACCTCGTGACGGAGAAGCCGGATATCTATATTATGGACAAGGGGACCTTCGACTGGCTGTCACCGCAAGGCATCCTAATCAATCTCGATGCGGAGGCGGAGGGCGCTTGGAAGCCATTCCTATCCGGCGGAACAGCCAGTGTGCTGAAGCAGCGGACAGAGGATGTGCCTGAAGAGCATATCTACGCCATTAACATCAGCCAGACCAAGCTTGCCAAGGAATTGACCCTTCTCAAGAGAGAGATGATCGTCGGAATTCGCGCTGACAGCAAGCATCCCGAGCAAGCGAAGCAGTTCATAGAGACATACCTGCAGACGAAGTAATTCCATATAACGACTCCATAACAAAAAACGCTGCACCCTTAAATGCCGAGCAATCGACAACTAAGGAGTGCAGCGTTTTTTTGCTAAAAAAATTCATAATCCAATCCAGAACACACACAGACTAATCAAGCAGAATGCCCAGCTAAGCGTGCTAAGAGTACGTTCCCCCGCGCTGCCGTTACGGAATAGACGCAGGGCCAGCTTCAGCTTCGGAATGAATAAGGAATGAATGCCGTCCCTGCCGAACAGATCACCAGCCAGATGCGCCCACCACCCGACGACCAGCCCTTGACCTCCCGCTTCAATATACCAAGGCTGAAGCTCGGTGAAGGATAGTATGCCCATACTTAGGGCGAAGGAGAATTCAGGAGTATGTATAAGTCCTCGATGCTTCAGAGCTGGCGTCAGCAGCAGGGTCACTCCAGTGAAGGCAGCGATCCAGTGCCAGTCATACATGCGATAAGCCACGATTAACGCTACACCTGCTGCCACTAGTATCAAGCTTCGGATACGCGACAGCGCGATGCCGAACAGCCCGGCTCCGAGCCACAGCTTCGCGCTTCCTTGAAGCTCTCCATTGTAAGGCACCCATGGAACGTAGGGAAGCGCGAGCAGCAGCACTCCAATGAGGAGCAGGATCGCCCCGATCGTGCGGGACAGCCTCCTCCGTCTAGTTGACAGTTGAATCAGGTTGGAGATGGTGGAGGTCTTGTGATCGAAGTCGGGAGCTAGTCCGGCAAGCGCCGCCATGCCGACAACGACCAGTGGAGCCAGCTGATCAGCCTGAAGTACAGCCTCCGGCATGAAGTAGAGTGAAGCTGCGCCTGCCGCAGCTCCGAATGCTAGATGTCCATTCTTATTCAAGCAGGTTATCTTCCTCTCTATGAGTCACTACACGAGCAGAACCTTAATCATCCAGCAGATTAGCAGTGCGGAATACGCCGGCATAGATGCTGCTGAAGAGGAAGGATGCGATCTCCTTAGCCGTCTGCTGCCTATTATTGTCCAGCCATTGTTGAATAACGCCGAGACAGGCCGAGGATATGAATGAAGTGAAGTATTCAGGAGGAACAGGCAGCACACGATCCTGAAGCAGAGTCGTTAGATTGCTAAGCATATTCTTCCTCATCACTTCCTTAATCTTGACCTGGAAGGCAGGATTGCCATTCTGACCTAAGACCACCTTGATGAAGTCAGCATTGTCCTCCATATAGGCGAGTAATGAGCTTAAGTACAAGATAGGCTGCTCTGGGACTTGCTCCGGGTGCCGCAGTACAGTCGGCAGCATGTCCTTCACCTTGCTCTGAAGCTGCTCCAACTCATCTATTATCTCATTCTCACTCTGCTCGAGCAGATCGAACTTATCCCGATAGTGCAGGTAGAAGGTCGTCCGATTGAGATCAGCTCTCTCAGTCAGATCACTAACCGTAATACTGTCGAACCCCTTCTCTTCCATCAGCTCCGCTAAGGCGCTCCGAAGAAGACGCTTAGTCCGTACAATTCTGCGATCAATATGCATCATCCTATACACCTCCGCTCCTCATGTCTCCTAATCGACAGCCGGCTCGATACTGTTCATTGCTATCCGATTGGAACCATTATAATATACAATATGAAGCTTATTCAACATACTGTCTATTATCGAGGAGGTCCACCTGATGAAAATCATACAAAACAAACTCGTTCTGCTCCTTCCCTTAATCGTCATCGCTGTTATCGTTATTTTCAGCCTAACGGCTGTGCCGACTGTTCATCCAACTCCAAAAAATCTGCCTATTGCCATTGTAAATCAAGATCAGGGCGCTGAGGTTCCAGGTCAAGGAAAGTTGAATCGAGGGGAACTCTTGGCTGCTAAGGTAATGGAATCTGCTTCCTCCACCGCTGCTAACGGGGAACCTCCGATAAGATGGATAAAAGTATCCTCCGAAGCAGAAGCTCAAGTCGGCTTGAACAATCAGAACTACTATGCGGCACTCATCATTCCGGCTGACTTCACCGCGAAGCAGATGTCCTTGCTGTCAGTTGCCCCTGTGTCACCCCAGCTTCGCATCTATGTGAACCAGGGCATGAACATGAGTGCCGCCACGATGGCCAGCACTATGCTGACTCAGCTCGTCGATAAGCTGAATGATCAAGTAAGAACAGAGCTGCTCGCTGCTGCTTCCAAGCAGGGCGGGACGCTGACCGTGGAGCAAGCTTCGGCGCTGGCTTCACCTATACAGAAGGAAGTCCTATTAGCCAATCCCATCGGCACTCACAGTGCGAATGGTAATGCACCTATATCGATGTTCCAGCCGCTATGGATGGGAAGTCTGGTAGGAGCAATCTTGTTCTTCTTAGCGGCTCGCAAGCAGCAATGGAATGGTAGAAAAGGCAGGCTTGCTATGCGATTCATGCAGATTGCAATTGGAGCAGTCGCAGCGGTTGCCGCAGGCTTAGTCTTCACATGGGCGGCTGATGGGCTGCTGGGCCTGCATATTCCGAGCTTCATGGATACAGCCTGGATGCTCGCTCTTAGCTACTTAACCTTCTTCCTGATGATATCAGCCATTCTAGCTTGGATAGGTTACGCAGGAGTTCCACTCTTCGTACTCGTTCTGTTCTTCGGAGGGCCACTGTTAGGGATGGCTCCTGAGCTTATGTCTTCGTTCTATCGGAATTGGATCTATTCCTGGCTCCCGATGCGCTTCATGGTCGAAGGTCTGCGCGAGCTGTTCTACTTCGGACAGAGCTTCCACTTCGGCACCGCTTCACTTACCCTTGTCAGTATTGCTGGGGCCAGCGCTATAGTGCTGCTGCTGTCTGCCCTGAAGCCTATGCCTGATCATGTGAATTAACATTCGACATCAAGAAGAGCAGCCGCATGATGCGGGCTGCTCTTCTTGTCAATGATAATAATGACCTTCTTAGTTGTGGAAGCTTGGCAGCATGCTGGCAACTGTTGTAGTGTAAGAAGGAACCGATATGTACCATTATTCATTCACTCCTTACTGGATTAAGCTGAATGGAGGATAAGGCTATGGCTGCTGGACGAGGAGCAAGACTATTAATCGTCGATGATGAACCTGCTATTATTCAGTTCCTGGAGCTTGGGCTCACTCATGAGGGATACGAGGTGAAGACGGCAAGTGACGGACTGGAAGCGATTGACATATCGAGCAATTACAACCCCCATGTCGTCATCCTAGATGTAATGATGCCTGAGCTGGACGGCTTCGAGGTATGCCGCAGATTGAAGGAATCCATCGACAACGTCGCCATTATTATGCTGACCGCGCGGGGAGAGGTAACTGATCGGGTAGCCGGACTGACGCTTGGCGCAGATGACTACCTGGTGAAGCCGTTCAGCTTCGACGAGCTAGTAGCACGTATTGGAGCACGGCTCCGCAATCAGTTCCCAAGCTTGCTTGGCGAGGTGAATGCGGGTCCGTTCCGTGTCGATGACCAGAGGAAGGAGATTCTGTATCGGAACGAGGCGCTCGCGCTGTCCCCTACCGAATACGAGCTGCTTAAGTGCATGATTCTGCATCATGGTATTGTGCTCAGCAAGACGATGATTCTGGATAAGGTGTGGGGCTACCACTTCGGCGGGGAAGACAACATCGTGGAGGTGTATGTGCGGTCTCTGCGGGACAAGCTTGGGGACAAGGAGCACCGGCTCATTCGTACGCTTCGAGGAGCTGGATACAGGATGGACCTGCCATGAAGCTTGTCCGTCCAGCCTCCCTCCGCTCGCAGCTGCTTGCCAGGTCACTGCTAGTACTCGCGGCACTGTTACTGCTGATTGGACTGCTGCAGTATGCCGTCACCAAGAGCTACCTCTATGATAATGAAGCTGAGGCGATGGTCGTTCAGTTGATGACTCTGCCCAAGGACCTCCTCATCCCTCGTCCTGACTCGCAAGGAACGATGAGGAGAGTCGGACGAGAGCTGCCCTATCTGTTCATGCCCGGTACCTCTCTTGCTGTTGTGTCCTCGAATGGCGAGCTGATTGACTTGGCTCGTTCGGGAGGATTAGCTGCTCCGCAGCTTAGCAAGGAGAAGTATGCGGAGCTGCGGACAGGGTACCGCGCTGTTAACCCTGCTAGACCAGCTAGGCCTGGGCCTGTTAGTCCTGATCTACCTCCTGCTGATGGACCGCCTAATCATAGATCATCTGGGGCGAACTACCATATTGCAAGTAATGCGGATGGAGTTGAGCAGTTGGTCATATGGAAGGCTATCGGTCCGTCGGGATCTGGCGAATGGCTGCAGATGGGCAGAGACCTCACTCCCCTGCACTCCGTCTTGCGGCAACAGTTGCTTACCTTCGCAGGGCTGTCACTGCTCTCCCTTGGCGCAGGGGCTGCGCTCTACTTGCCCCTGCTTCGCCGTACCCTTGTACCTCTGACGAACATGGTTACTCTCGTGCGGCGAATTGATGCAGGCAAGCTGGACCAACGGCTGCCCGCTGATGCGGGACAGCTGGAGATTGACCAGCTGTCGAATTCTTTCAACACCATGCTGGAGAGGCTGCAAGCTTCCTTCGACGCGGAGCGCGAAGCCGCTGAACGGATGCGCATATTCGTAGCGGATGCTTCACATGAGCTGAGGACGCCAATGACCTCCATTCATGGGTTCCTCGAAGTGCTGCTCAGAGGAGCAGCTTCCAACCCTGCACAGCTTCAAGGTGCTCTCCGCAGCATGTACGGGGAATCGACGAGAATGAACAAGCTCATTGAAGATCTGCTGCTGCTGGCGAAGCTTGACCGAGACCCGCAGCTGGAAGGCAGACGGTTGTCTCTGGGGGAGCTGCTTCGAGACATGCAGCCGCAGCTTCAGCTGCTAGCCGGTGAGCGAACGGTCCGCATCGACTTGCCTGAAGGTGGCGTGGATGGTTCATGGGATGGGGACAAGCTGAAGCAGGTCATCCTGAACTTGTTCCTCAATGCCGTACAGCACACCTCACCGACCGGTGGCCATATTGGAATTAGACTTGGGAGAAGCGGAGTTAGTATGAAGGTGCTGGGAGATTCGTTCGCAGAGATTAGTATAGAAGATAATGGGACTGGAATTGCCGAGGAGCATCTGCCGAGGCTATTCGAACGGTTCTATCGCAGCGATGCGGCACGCACACGAATTCAAGGTGGTGCAGGGCTCGGCCTAGCCATATCCAAGGCTATCGTCGAGGCTCACGGGGGGACAATTGAGGTGTCGAGCACACTCGGTATTGGCTCAACGTTCACCATTAAGCTTCCTATAGTGGAGCAGATATAGGTACAAGCAGGCCGTGGGCCGGGATAGAAGCATATCTGCACATATGCCTGCTTGAGTGCCACAGTCAACCTGCCTTGCCGACTTAAGACCGCTGAGCGGTCTTAACAGTATCCTGTTGGCTGCTTTCCCCCATCTTAAGACCACGTAGCGGTCTTAAGATGCTGGAACCCTGCCATATTCAACCTGCCTTGCTGACTTAAGACCGCTAAGCGGTCTTAACAGTATCTAGTTGGCTGCTTTTCCCCGACTTAAGACCGCTGAGCGGTCTTAACCTGCTGTAACTGACCCCACCCTACTAAGAGAGCGGGACAGGAGTGTGTCAGCACTTATCAGCACTTATCAGCACTTATCAGCACTTATCAGCACTTATCTCCTCTTGTTACCTGCCCTTCCCGAATCAGGGGTTAACAGTCGTATCTACCCCCCTCATCGCCTGCCGCCAATACGAATAAGGGCTGCCCGCCTCGGGCAGCCCCTCTAACTCCTATGCTACTTCTGCCCAGCCAAGAATGCGTCGAATTGCTTCTGCTTCTCCGCGATAACCTTGTCTACGCCTGCAGCCTTCTGCTTGGCAATATACTTAGGCAATACTTCCAGCGGGTCGACAGCCCCAGTATCCAAGCTGGCTCCGAATTCCGTGCCGATGTTAGCGAGCACCGCCAGCTCAGACTTAACTGACTCCGGATTGAAGGAGAACCCAAGTCCTGGTGATGCCTTCGCCGAATCATTGAACTTCTTGAACAAGTCCCACTTCTGCGGATCCTCATTATCCCACAGATAGCTGTTGAACTGGTTGCCGAACATCCAAGCAGAACCGTGGTTGTATGGACGATTAGCTGGATCAACGCCATCTGGAAGCTTAATCACATTGTCTGACACCTTCACATAATGAGTACCCTCAATGCCCCAATCTAGCAAGTTAAGCAGTTCCTTATCGGAATGCAGCAAGTTAATGAACATCATCGCACGAGCTGGATCCTTGGACGTCTTCGAGATGCCGAGCATCGAATTCGTTGTCTCACTTGTAGTCGTATAAGCTGGAATGATCTCAATCTGCGTAAGCGGGAATCCTACGCTGCCTTCCATCTCCTTATCCTTGCCAGGCTTCAAGCTCTCTGGCCACATGAATACCTTCCCAGTCTTCGCCACATCCCCTGCCATTAGCTTCGAGGTCGGAGCATCCTTGTTAATGAGGCCTTGCTTGTACCAGGAATGCATCATCTTCAGATATTCCAAGTACTCTGGCTCTTCAACACTGTTCACTACCTTCGTATCGGCACTGCCAGAGTGAATCGTCCCAGGAACACTCGCATCACCGAGCGAATCCAGATCGCGAACATAAGTTGGAAGCGTCTGCGTTGAGGATTCGAACAGAGGCGTCATGCCCGGCTCATTCTCCTTAATCGTCTTCAGGAACGGCTCCAGATCAGCAACGGTCTTCACACTAGAGAAGTCCATCTTGTACTTCTCAGCAATATCCTTGCGCACCAGCACTCCCCGTGAAGCTGCAATTTCCTTGTTCGTTGGAATCGCATACAAGTTGCCGTCTACCTTGGCACCCTTCAGGAAGTCAGGATTAATGGAATCGAGCAGCTCCTTACCATGCTCCTGCAGCAGGTCATCCAGTTGCACGAATGCCCCCTTCTTCGCATTCTGCGAATGTCCGTTCCAGCTCGCCGTGAACACCACATCTGCTGGTTCGCCTGAGGCGAACAAGAGGTTCATCTTGTCATTCCAAGCGCCCCAATCAATCGCTTGCAGATCAATCGTCGCGTTAATCTTGGCTGTCAGAAGCTCATTCATCTTGCCTTCCACTAATTGCTCATCCTTCTGAGGAGTACCCGGATACATGAAGATCAGCTTATAAGGCTTAAGCTCAGGCTTCTGTGCCTCGCCCGTCCCTTCATTCGTGGCAGCAGGCTTGTTGTTCGCATTCGTACTTGACGGCTCATTGTTCCCATTGTTGCCGCAAGCGGACAACAGTATAGCCGAAGCTAACAATACCGTGCTGGCTAACTTCATTGATTTTTTTCTCATTGTAATCCTCCCCTGTCTTCTACAGAAAATAATATATGCTAACCAGCCAGGCTGGATATAGCTAAATTCATCCCTTAATGGCACCAACCATAAGTCCCTTCACGAAATACCTCTGGAAGAACGGATAAGCGAATACAATAGGACCAATACCGATGATGCACATCGCCATGCGAACGGTCTCAGACGGAAGCTCCAGCACAGATCCACCTTGTGAGGCTCCCTGTGCAGCTTGTGTGTTAGAGGTTAGGAACTGAATGTTCAGCATCGTCTTGTACATGAGGTACTGAAGAGACACCTTCGAGCTGTCGGTAATGAAGAGCAAGCTGTTGAACCAGTCATTCCAGTAGTTGAGCGTCGAGAATAGAGCTACCGTTGCAATTGCGGGCACTGATAGAGGCACGACAATGCGGAAGAAGATTCGGAATTCTCCCGCTCCATCGATCTTCGCGGATTCCAACAGCTCCGAAGGCAAGCTTCCGAAGAAGGTCCGGAGAATAAGGACGAAGAACGGTCCTACGAGCATCGGCAGGATGAGTGCAAGGAGACTATCCTTCACGCCAAGCATCTTCACATAGACTAGATACCAAGACACTAATCCTCCATTGAACAGCATGGTGAAAAAGATAAAGAAGGAAAAGATCTTCCGATGCGGGAAGTCATTCCTCGCTATGGGATAGGCATACAAGGCCATCAGGAGGACGCCGACCACAGTGCCTACCACAGTAACGATCATCGTAATGCCATAGGAGGTTAGAATCTGACTGGCATCCTGGAACAAGAACTCATACGCATACGTACTGAACTTCTCCGGCCAGAACTTGTATCCATTCGCAATGACCATCGTCTCATCCGATAACGAGACGGATACGACAAGGAAGATGGGAACGATACATACTAATGCGAAGAAGGCGAAGAAGATATTGATGAACAGGCCGGTCACCGGACTGACGCTGTTAATGCCACGCTTAAGCTTGAACATGCTGGGCCTCCACCTAGAACAATGCGTTCTCTTTATTAGTCTTGCGTACGATATAGTTGGACAAGAATACGAGAATGAATCCTACGAACGATTGATAGAAGGCAGCTGCTGAGGACATGCCCACATCCCCCATCGTCAGGAAGGTGCGGTAGACGTAAGTGTCGATAACATTCGTCGTATCGAAGATGGCTCCAGCATTCAGCGGTACTTGATAGAACAGCCCGAAGTCCGCGTAGAATATTCGACCAATCTGCAGCAAGGTCAGCACAACGATTAGCGGCATCAGCTGAGGCAGCGTAATTCGTATCGCTTGCTGCCACTTGCTCGCACCGTCTATGACGGCTGCTTCATAATATTCGCTGTTGAACGTGACCATTGCGGCGACGAAGTAGACTGTGTAGTAGCCAATGTTTTTCCACAGATTGATAAGAGGTAGAATGAACGGCCAGTACTTGGGCTCTGAATACCAAGAGATGGTGTCGAGCCCCAGCCACGGAAGGAAGGTGTTATTCATGAAGCCGTTCTCATTGTTCAAGAACGCGTAGACGAGATAGCTCACCACAACCATCGACAGGAAGAACGGGAAGAACATCGTCGATTGGTAGATCTTAGGTAGGTAACGACCCCTCAGCTCATTCAGGAGAACTGCGAATAATACAGCCACTATAATGTTCATTGCAATGAATACGAAGTTGTACAACAACGTGTTCCTCGTAATGATCCAGGCGTCATTCGTGGAGAACAGGAACTTGAAGTTCTCGATGCCGTTCCAGGGACTTCCCAGAATGCCGTCTGTATAATTGACGTTCTTGAACGCAACGAGCAGACCGAACATCGGAATGTAATTATTAATAATAAGGATAACGGTCGTCGGCAGGAGCATGACGTATAGCGGCCAGAATCTCCAGTATTTGTTCCAATTGAGTATTTGCATGTCTCTCACCTTTTCTCTGATTTGCTCTAAGTATAGCGAGCTGCGAACGCTGTGGTCTAACGCTTTCATCACCTTCATTAACACTCTTATGACTATTTGCCCCTGACGCTAGACTCCGATGACAATTAAGCTGGACAAATAAAGTAAGCGCTATAATAATGAGAGTACACTAGAGGTTGTAGGGAGCTGATCTGCTATTATCGCTTATCTCCATAGATTGTTCAGTTCTGTAGTCGCTAAGTTCATGCTGTTGTTCGTTGTCGTCATTGCTCCTCTTGTCTTCTTCCTCTATTACAATAATTACTATGCCCGCAACGTAGTAGAGCAGCAGGTGACGGATTCCTATGAGACGATGCTGTCGAACTTCGTCAATCAGTCGGATGAGATTATGGAGGCTGCTGAGAAGTACTTAATCAACATACAGCAGCAGGAGCTGGACGTGAATGCCATGGACCTTACGTTCACCGATCACACGAATTACACCTTGTCCAAAGTCCGGGTGTACAATAAATTCTCGATGAACCTGAGTTATATGAACGGAATTGACTCCCTTATGCTGTACTCTATTAAAAATAATGAAGCCGTACTGTCCACCAGCCATACGGACTACCAGTCTAAGCTTGATGCTGCAACGAAGCTCATGAATGAACGAAGTCTTAGTGCCCCTATTCCTCAGCGGGGACAGCTTGGTACCACCTTCCTTAACATCAACGGCAAGCATTATATGATTCGGCTCTATACAGCGAGTTCTACTCTCATACTAGGAGCATGGATTGACCTTGATATGCTCGTAGCCTCTCTGAATGCGGACAACTCGGCTATTCTGTCGAATGAAGGCACCGTGCTGGCCAACCGCGGACTATCGGGAGAGCAGCTGGAATGGATGAAGGAGTATCTCTCCAGCACAGGCTCACGGCCTTCAGAGCTGGAGACACGAGTCCTCCTGCATGACCGGGACCACCTGCTGTTCATGAAGACATCTGCCTCTCAAGACTTGCGTTATGTCATCATGATTCCATCCAAGCAGATTCTGCTCAGCCTCTCCTTCTTCCAGAAGGTCATCTTGGTCATCCCTGCTGCCATCCTGCTCATACTGGGGCTGTATGCCGCCTTCATGCAGAGAATGCTCATTCGCCCGATGAAGTATATTATGAGCGGGATGAGGAGGCTCTCGCAGGGCAATCTGGATACGAGGCTGGAGCTGAGCTCATCTACAGAATTCAACTACATGATGACGACGTTCAACAATATGGCGGAGGAGACGAAGAGCCTCAAGCTCTATATCTATGAGGAGAAGCTTAGAGTTCAGCAAGCGGAGATGAAGCAGCTCCAGATGCAGATCAACCCCCACTTCTACGCTAACAGCTTGAATATTATTAACGGTATGGCACAGCTGGGGGAGTACTCCTCGGTCCAGAATATGACCCGGCTCCTCGCCGCCTACTTCCGCTTCGTCACGACAAGCTCACGGCCCACCATATCCCTGCAGGAGGAGATCGAGCATATTCAGAACTATCTGCAGATTCAGAAGTACCGCTATCCGACGACACTTGTGTTCGAGGTGGACGTGCATGATGAGCTGCTCCATGTGCTGCTGCCGCCGCTGACGATTCAGCCGTTCGTCGAGAATGCCATTATTCACGGCTATCAGAAGAAGATTAACCCCTTCATCATCAGACTTCGTTCAGAGCTTCCTAGCGGACTATCACTGGAGGAGGCGGACAGCTTCGAGATTATCATTGAGGATAACGGAGTGGGCGTATCATCCCAGCAGCTGGAGCAGCTGACGCGCTCCGCCCAGCTTCCAGGCACGGATAACCAGCATCTGGGAATCTGGAACGTTCAACGAAGATTGAAGCTTAGCTATGGAGAGGAGAATGTGCTCATTCTGTTCGAGGATGTACCGGAGGGCGGACTGCGAATTCGAATGAAGCTGCCGTTAACGGCAAAAAAAATAAAGCTTAACGAAGAGGAGAAGTGCTTCCTCTAACGATAAGCTCCATCGGGAACAGCAGCTTGCGGGACTGCTGAGGCTGCTCAAGTCCAGTCATCCGGTTGAACAGCAGGTCTACAAGCGACTGTGCAATAAGATCAATTGGCTGACGAACGGTCGTGAGCGTCGGGGTAACGAGCGCGGCTGCATTAATATCATCGTAGCCGACAACCGATATATCCTCCGGCACACGCAGCCCGCGGCTCATCAACTCCTGAATGGCTCCAATAGCCATCAGATCATTGCCGCAGAATATAGCGGTGAACGGGGTCTTGTTGTCCACAAGCCTCCTCGCCGCTTCCCGGCCGAAGGCAATCGTAGGGTCACCGCGCTGTATGAGAGCTTCGGAAGCTGCGATCTGACGCGTGAGGAGAGCTTGTCTGTAGCCAAGCTCTCGATCCGGACTTACAATCGGTCCCCCGATATAGGCGATCTCGGTATGTCCGAGATCAAGCAGATGATCGACGGCTTGTCTGGAAGCCTGAATGTGATCTCCCTGTACGGAGGACATGCCGCTAATCTCAAGCTCGAAGCTGACTCCAGGAATATCGAATGGGCCGCTCGCGCTATGGCGCTCGGTGTAGTCCGCGAACAGATGAGAGACGCAGAAGATGATGCCGTCCACCTTCTTATCCGCGAAGGAACGAAGCGCTGCCCGCTCCTTATCCACTCCTTCATTGCCTATCATGCACAGCGTCATGGTATAGCCTCGCTCCCAGAGCGACTTCTCAATATATTCAGCAAGCGTGGCCCAGAATTCATTCGTCAGACCGGGCAGCAGCAGGCCGACCGTCTTCGTCTCCTTCATCACCATGGATCTGGCGATGTAGTCCGGCTGGAAGTCCAGCTCTTCAATCGCGCTCTGAACCTTCTCCCTCGTACTGCGCAGCACGCGATCCTTGCCGTTCAATACGCGCGACACCGTAGCAATCGATACTCCTGCCCGCTCCGCTACATCTCTAATCGTTAACTTATTCATCTTATCCCTCAATCTTAGCCATGTTACCCGAAGCTTATCATCAAGCACTCCCCCTTGTAAAGGCTTGCCAGAGGCCGCTGATGTAAGCCCAGCAGCAATAAGCTCCTTACATCTCCTCGACGGCTACCCAGCGCTTCCGTTCAATAGAGGCATCCACGGCCTCCAGCACCTGCTGGCACTTGACTCCATCGACGAAGCTTGGGCTGCAGGGCTCATCGCTGTCAATCGCCTTCACCAGCGCATGGACCGCATGGATGAACGTATGCTCGAAGCCTAGTCCATGTCCCGCCGGCCACCAAGCCTCCATGTACGGATGGCAACCCCCTGTTGCCTGAATGCGGCGATAGCCTTGAATCTCCTCCTCATCACTGTCCAGATACAGCTCAAGTTCGTTCATCCGCTCGAAGTCGAAGCGGATGCTGCCCTTGCTGCCATGCACCTCGAATGCATTCGAGCACTTCTTGCCGCCTGCAACACGTGACGCCTCGAAGGTTCCGATGGCACCGCTCTTGAAGGAGGCCAAGAATGCAGTCGCATCGTCAACCGTCACCTCCCGCTGTTCCTCTCTGCCGTAAGGCCGCTGCTTGGTGAAGGTACGGCTGACGCCTATGACCTCCTCGAACTCGCCCACCAGATACCGGGCAAGATCCACGACATGAGCGTTCAGGTCTCCGTGGGCACCAGAGCCTGCTACCTTCTTATCAAGCCGCCATACGAATGGCGCATTCTCGTCCATGAGCCAATCCTGCAGGAAGGATGCCCGATACTGCTTAATGTGACCGATTCGACCTTCATTAATAAGCCTCTTAGCCAGCTGGACCGCTGGCACGAAGCGATAGTTGAAGCAGACCATATGCTTCACGCCCGCCTTCTCAGCCGCCTCCAGCATCTCTCTGGCATCCTCAAGGGTAATCGCAAGCGGCTTCTCGCATAACACATGCTTGCCTGCTTCCACAGCTGCGATGGCAATCTCCTTGTGGACATCGCTTGGAGCATTAATGTCAACGACGTCTATGTCCGGATGGGATACTAGCTCGCGCCACTCCGTAGTGAAGGATTCGAACCCGAATCGCCGAGCCGCTTCTTCTACACCTCCGGCATCACGGCCGCAGATCATGACCCGCCTGACCGCAGATACCTCGGGGAAGAACAAGCTCAAGTCGTGATAAGCATGCGAATGTGCCTTGCCCATGAATTTATACCCAACCATGCCGACAGCAAGCATAACCATCCCCCTTTTATTTGTGTAAATAATTTTATATAATTGTAAAAACGTTTACACATTTCTTTCCTCATTAAATCAAAGGCAGAACGATGCGTCAAGAGAGAAAGCCTCTTATCGCATATGTATTACGGAAAGATTGTTAATAGTCATAATTGTGATACAAGAAGTCATCACGGTGCTTTACTTGCGCAGGGGGATGTAGGTATATTGAAAGTTAACGCTACCAATTACGGCCTTGGGGGGAGCAGCATGTATACACTGCTTATAGTAGATGATGAGATGATTGCTGTACGCGCGATTGCCGAAGGAATAGATTGGTCGGGACTTGCCATATCCCATATTTACACCGCTTACGACTATGATGAAGCAGCCGAACTCCTCAAGCTGCATACCATCGATCTGCTAATCACCGACATTGAGATGCCTGGCAAGAATGGTCTTGAGCTGCTCGAGCATGCCCAATCGGTTAATCCCCATATCGTCTCCCTCATTACGACAGGACACGCGAGCTTCGACTACGCGCATCGTGCAATCGGTTACGGAAGCATGCATTATCTGCTGAAGCCGCTCGACTTCGCTGAGCTCCGCTCCCTGATTGCAGGCGCGATTGCCAAGCTTGAGGAGAAGCGCAGCCTGGAGACCTTCCAGGATATCTATGAACAATACAACAGACAATGGAATGGTCAACTTCCGCTCCTTCGTGAGCGGTTCTGGCAGGATGTCGTCAATCAACGAGTGCTGCTGACCCAGGACAAGCTGGAAGCGCAGACTACTCTGTATGACATTCCCGTTAGCTATCGGTCAACGATTATTCCGGTATTGATCTCGGTAGAGGAATGGCGCAAGGAGCTGAACACACGGGATGAAGAGATTATGGAATATGCGCTGCGCAATGCGGCCGCAGAGCTCATTCTTTCCACGATGCAAGGACAGGTGATTCAGGAGCGGAATGGGTCTAGTTTAGTTCTTATTTTCACCGATAGCCTCGACGCTATGGATCATGATGGGCTCTTGCATTCCATTCGGGCGGGCTGTGAGGTGTATATTCGCAAGTGCGCAGAGTACTTCGGGTGTATCCTATCCTGTTATATTGGCGAGCCGAGTCCGCTCGATCGGCTGTCTCATATGTTCCGCAATCTGATTAATCTGGAGAGGGATAATGTGACGCAGCCTCAATCGGTCCTGCTCTATCAGCCTCGGATCGCCGAAGAGCTGCCTGCCAGCCTAGTGCTGCCGGACTTCGATAAGTGGCAGACGCTGCTCGAGACAGGGCGCAAGACGGAGCTGCTGGATGAGCTGGCGCGCATCTTCACTTCCATGGCCATCGCGGAATCGGTCACTTCCCGAACCTTGAAGGCCTTCTATACCGATTATGTGCAGCTGATCTACAAGGCCGCAGCGGCCAAGAACCTGCGTATTACCGACTTAGAGTGCCTTCGCAGCGAAGAGGAAGTGCCGCTCTACCTCCGCTCGCTGCAGCATCTCCAGCATTGGGCGGTTAGTGTCATTGAGGAATACGATGAGCTTGTACGTACGCACGGGGTCCATTATTCGGAGGTCGTGGATCAGGTCATAGATTATATCGGGAAGCATCTGGACGAGGAGATCTCCCGGGAGATGATTGCCGAGCATGTGCATCTTAACTCCGCTTATCTGTCGAGGCTGTTCAAGAAGGAGACAGGAATGTCCCTGAGCGACTATATAATGAAGCTGAGGATGGACAAGGCGAAGGAGCTGCTGCGCGAGCCTCAAGTGAAGGTCAGCAATGTGGCGGCCTCTGTCGGATACACCCACTTCTCGCACTTTGCGAAAATGTTCAAAAAATCCATCGGCCTCACCCCGCAGGAGTATCGGAAGGGACTCAGCTCATATGACTCAGACAAGTTAAAGTGACTGATATGAGTCAGCTTTGGTCAATCTAAGCTTTCAGATTCAAGGTATCTTATTAAAGATTGAATTTGATTGTGGTACTTGTTTTGTACAAGAATAATTTCACGGTCGATTTCTTCCAAGTGTTTTTTGGATCCCATCTGATCATGAATACGATAGAATGTAAGGTCCTCATGAATATAATAATACTCATAGTGCGGCAGCATTCTTAACCACATCTCATAGTCATGGGTATATGGCAGAGATTCGTCGAATAGGCCAATACTAGAGAACACATCCTTTTTAATTAATACGGTGGACCCATTCACAACACAGCCCTTGATTAGTGTGTTTGCCAGGTATATTTTTTTCGGAAAATTCATACCGTTCATGCTGCTAGTTACCTCATTCTTGGTGTTAATTAGAGCATACGAAGTATGACAAAATCTACCACCATGTTGTTTGAGCTTTACCATTTGTTTAGCAATCTTCTCTCTGTTAAAGAAATCATCTGAACTAAGCCATGCAATGTATTCACCATTTGCATTTATAATTCCTGTGTTTAATGCGGATGCAGTGCCGCCATTTTCTTTTTCTATATATGTTATTCTGCCTAAGTAAGGTTTAAGAAGATTCGTATGAATAGTTGAACCGTCATTAACCAGGATGACCTCAATCGAATCATAAGATTGACTAAGAGCGCTGCTGACCGCCTGTTCAACGTACGGGCAATTGTAGAAAGGAATTATTATGGTTACTTTAGGTTGCAAATCAAGTCACCTCGTTTTCACATTATTGCAACTTATTGAAGTACCATATTAGGATATGCAAGAATGTTGTATTCGTATGGACGATGGTTCAATTAACGAGACTATACAAGTAGACGGTATGAGGTATCGCTGACGCAGTACTGCGCTTCGCTAGTGACATACCGATGAGGAGCTTGGCGGGGAGAGGCAAGTAGGGTCTTAGTCAGAAGTTGAAGAGCTTTTTTCTTTGCTACACTATCCCCTTCGCTCAGAATTCCATTCCTGACTGAAGGGGATAGTGAGCAAAAGGTGGAAAAGCCACGTTGACCGCCAGTATTAGAGCATTGTTGGTTAGTTATGGCTGCAAAAATAAAGATACTAAAACACTAAAAGCCATATTCAACGAATAAGGCTTTTCGGTAACTTTTAATAACCGCTAGTTCTTTGTAACCACAATATCATAAAAATAAGTAGTTTTCATGCTTCCTCCTGCATAAAGATCAAGTCGGAGTGTACAAGCTGTTTTGTTTACATTAATGGTTCCGCTATATTGAGTCATATCTGTTGTATTGCTTATAAACAGACTATCAATTGAGCTGCCGGCATTACTAATCGTGACTACGCCTTATCCATTGCTTACGGTAAAGGTATTAGCAGCCGGGCTATTTGCCCATGTCCCCCAATTCAGAGTTGGGAAACACTCAGCCAAACCGTGAGTGTAAAACCGAACACCGACTATGTCCTGTCAGCATGGTTCAAGGGAGGTCCAATATGGATGCGTGTTCACTCCAAATCCACCATTTAGAAGACGATTTGGTGATTCAGGTAGGGCTGGCTTAGGGCCGTTTGAATTAGGGAAAGCCTTGCTTGATGTTGTTAACTCCATGGCTCCTATGTCTATCCCGTTACTCTGAGGTATGGACACTGATCCAAAGGTACTCTCAAGACCGTTTGCTGAACGAATGAACTCCAAATCAGGTGCCAGGTGGTATCACGACGGGTGAAGTTGACCAAGACTCTCACTCTTGATGAGGCGTTTGTCATAACGTAAACTTGATGCCGCTGCAAATGCAGACACACCTGCATCGATACTAGCTGAACTGGATTGCAAGGAGAAGTCGTACCTACTGGCACTTGTAAACTTCGGATCTGAATAACCGGACTTTCCAGATACATTGTTGTTTGATAGTGTACTATTCTCATACGACGACAAGTTCTCATACCAAGCATTTGCTCCACTTGATTGATAGACGATATTATTTGTAATCGTCATGTACTTATTGGCATCCCACAACGTTAATCCAATATTGGGAAGAATATAGTCAGAGGCCAATGAATTATTAACAATCGTATTGTTGTGGAGAATGTCGTTATAACTACAATATTCGTATAGTTTTCAACAAGACTAATACCTGAACGCTTATAATTACGAATGTATAATCCCTGAATGGTTACCCCAAAAATTTTTACAGTATCATTACTATAAAAAGCCATATGGGCAACATTGGACGCGCCAGTTCTATTGCTACGTTCTCCATCGAACACAGGTACCTCATTCGGGAATTTCGAATCGTAATCGGATTTCCCGAAGTTCCTGACTTTTTAATTGTCGTTTTCCTGACCGTAATACACTCCTTCTCAAATATACAAGGTATCGTGTCTAGAAATTTAGCAACGGTTGCAAATGGCTGGGATAAGGAACCGTTATTTAAAATCTATGCTTCTCTAAAACCAACTGGGCCGCCTCCAAGTAAGTAACCGGTACAACACTATTCTCCTCGAAGTAAGCCAGCACCCTCGGGTCGGTGAACAGTCTGCGCTCCCATTCCCTTGATTCCGCTACCTCGCTGCCAGACACCTGCTCGTTGCCCAGGCAGCGAGTCTCTTCATCATCATAGGCTGGATGAGCTAAGAACCCGTACAATCCCGGCTCTGCAGCATCGAGTCGCGAGAGGAACTGCTCGACAGGGTCTCTGCGTGACACATCAGCAGGAGCAGGCGGCAGCTCGCGATAGTAAGAGCGGTAAGAGATCAGCCCTTCTCGCTCGCACCAAGCATCGAAGGTCGGCGCTATCCGCTCATCCACCCACTCGAAGCGCATATGCGTATCGGCATAGACCGGCTGTACGCCAAGCTGACGAGCATAGTCCAGCTGAGCTTGCAGCTCGGCCATTAGCTCCTCGAGCTTGAATCCTGCATCCCGCATATGCACCGGGGAACGATGGAAGCTCCCGTCCTCCCGCACCAGTGAAGGAACCTCAGACGCAGGGAGCACAGGCTTCCAGCGTACGCGGTCCCACTCCGCATTCACCGTACAATGCAGTCCAATGCATAGGCCACTGCTCTGTGCAGCCAGCAGCTTGGCAGCGTCCGCGGCATGCTCACAGGCGGTCATGAAGGAAGTATTGCGCATCACACCTTGTTCATACGCTTCTATAATCGCTTGGTTGGCCGACCGGCTGCTGCCGAGGTCGTCCCCTTGCGTAAGCAAATAGATGTTACCTTGTCTCATCTTGTTCCCCCTGCCTTCTATTCATCTTCCTACTCTTATATGGTCTCTATTATAATGCTAACTCTGCCCGCCTCGCGACGGGCAGAATAAAAAAAGTCCGCCTTGCTCTAGAGCAAAGCGGACTTCGTTGCACCTTGGCTAAGCCCCCGATAGGAAGGCCACTGCTGCATCACCTGCTCGAGAATGTTCATCCGTATAGGCTTAGCCATATAATGATTCATACCTGCTTCCAGGCACTTCTCCCGATCTCCCTCCAGCACGTTGGCGGTCATCGCAACAATGACTGGCTGCCTCTCCCCTGGCAGTTCCTGACGAATCCTCCGTGCAGCCTCCAGACCATCCATGACAGGCATCTGAATGTCCATGAACACTAAGTCATAGTCCCCGCTCTTCAGCTCCAACAAGGCCGCTTCGCCATTCTCCGCAATCGCCGCTTGCGGATAGCCGATTCTCTCCAGCATCTTGATGATCAGCTTGCGATTAATGTCATTGTCCTCTGCAACTAGGATGCGGCATGAGCGCGCCCTTAACTGCTCAGCACGAGCCCCGCCAGACTGCTGTCCAGACACGGACACTGCCCGATTCTCCTGTTCATCCTCATGTTTCATAGGGAGTTCGCTATGCCGCCTCAACCGCACGGTGAAAATAAACACAGCCCCTTCTGCGGCCTCGCTATCTACCCCAATCGTGCCCCCCATAAGCTCGACAAGATTTTTGCATATGGCGAGTCCGAGGCCCGTCCCCCCATACTTGCGAGTCATGGAAGAATCAAGCTGAGAGAAGGGCTGGAACAGCTCCGACACCTTCTCTGGAGGGATGCCGATGCCTGTATCCTTAACAGAGACCTTCACCAGAATGGACTCCCCATCCTCCTCAGCAAGCTCAGCAGACACGACAATGCTGCCTTCCTCCGTGAACTTGATAGCATTGCCGATTAAGTTAATAAGCACCTGCCTAAGCTTCGTGACATCACCCTCGACGAGCTCCGGCAGACGTGAGTCGACCGAATAGCTCGTCTGCAAGCTGCGGCTTTGCAGCTTCGCGCTGAACAGTCCGATCGTTTCCTCCATGCAGGTGGAGAGTGCGAACGGTATTTCTTCAAGCTCCATCTTGCCAGACTCAATCTTAGAGTAATCCAATATATCGTTAATGATGAGCAGAAGCGCATCGCCGCTCTTGTGAATAATATCGGCGTATTCCCGCTGCTCCTCATCAAGCTCGGTCTCTAACAGCAGATTCGTCATGCCAATGACCCCGTTCATCGGTGTTCGAATCTCATGACTGACCATCGCGAGGAATTCCGTCTTCGCCCGCAGAGCCACTTCGGCAGTATCCCGGGCTTCGATTAGATCCTTCTCGGCCAGCTTCCGGTCGTTAATGTCACTGATCGTACAGGCGTATATCTGTTCATGATCGACCATCGCCTTCCCCAGCTTCATCTCCGCATAGAATCGCTCACCACTCTTCCGCATAGGCCTAACCTCGAACAGCCTGCTGCCCGAGTGCTCCGCGTCAGGATCATATGCCTCACCTGAGCAATCCGTCTCCTCCAGGCACGGAATGAGCATCGAAGCATGCTTCCCGACCACCTCATCCTCTTGATAGCCGAACATTCGCCTCAAGGCAGGATTAGCTGACAGAATGATCCCCGCTTCATCGAAGGTAATCATCGTATCGATGGAGGTCTGCCGAATGACTCGCTCCTGGGCTTCGGTCTTGCTTAGCTTGTAGGCCGTGCGCATGAGCTCCTTGTTCATCTTCTCCAGCTCACGAGTCTTCTGATGAAGCAGCTCCGTCTGAATCTGCAGCTTCTTGTTGCTGGCATAGAGCTTCACGAAGCCTTCAATCTTCGTGCGAAGAATCTGCGGCACGAACGGCTTCAGCATATAGTCAATTGCCCCAACGGAATAGCCGGTATAGAAGTGCTCGGTCTCCTTGCTGGTCGCAGAGATGAAGATAATCGGAATCTCCTTCGTTCGCTCACGAGACTTAATGAGCCTGGCTGTCTCGAAGCCGTCCATGCCTGGCATCTGCACGTCCAGCACAATGACCGCGACATCCTCCTTCATGAGCGCCCGCAGCGCTTCTTCGCCGGATAAGCACTTCAGCAGCCGGTAGGATGGATGATCCAGGACCGCCTCAAGCGCCAGCAGATTATCCGGATTATCATCGACGAGCAATATGTTAATGGGAGTAACCAGTTCTTCCAATTCCATTGTTGAAGTTGTTGTCAATCTTCCTCACCTGCCTATATCATTATTTCACCTTGCGATAGAGGCGATTGTGAACGTCCAGCTCCTCATAGGCTTCGCTATGCTGGGTGAAGGTAATGGACTCCTTCGTGCCAAGCGCTAATATGCCGAACATACTCAGACTATCATAGAGCAGGCCATGTACATGATCCTGAAGCTGCTTGTTGAAGTAGATCATCACATTCCTGCACAGAATGACATTGAATTCATTGAACGAGCCGTCTGTCACCAGATTATGCTGGGCAAAAATAATATTTTTCTTCAGCTCCGCCTGAAAAATAACAGAGTTGTATCTGGCCTTATAATAGCGGGAGAAGGATTCCTTCCCCCCGCTATCCATATAGTTGCGCGTATATTGCTGCATCCGCTCCAGCGGGTATACCCCTTGCTTCGCAATGTCCAGCACTTCGGCATTCGTGTCCGTGGCATAGATTCGAGTCTTGTGATAGAGCCCTTCCTCCTGCAGCAGAATGGCCATGGAATAGACTTCCTCTCCTGTGGAGCATCCCGCGTGCCAGATTCGGATGAACGGATACGTTCTAAGTAGAGGCACGACCTCCTCACGGAACGCTCGGAACATCCCGGGGTCGCGGAACATCTCTGTGACGTGAATCGTCATGTCTGATAGCAGACGCTCCATACATGCCCGGTCATGAATGACCCTCTCAAGCAGTCCCGATATCGTAGTGAGATGCTCCGCATGCACGCGATGCCATATTCTTCTCCTGACTGACGCGTAAGCATAATTCCGATAATCCTGTCCGCACAAGCGATAGACTGCTTCGAGCAGCAGTTCAATCTCGAGCTGCTCGCGTTCGTCTCTGTCCATCTCCCCGCTACTGATACAACCACACCCTCATGAGTGACAATAGCTGTTCGTTATTCACGGGCTTAGAGATGTAGTCTGAAGCCCCAGCTTCCATACACTTGTCTCGATCATCCTTCATGGCCTTAGCTGTCACGGCAATAATCGGAAGCTTCTCATACTGCGGCATAAGCCTGATCTGTCTCATGGCTTCATACCCATCCATCTCCGGCATCATAATATCCATTAGAATCAGATCAACCTCCGGATTCCTCTCGATCTGCTCCAGCGCTTCATGACCATTCTCCGCGAAGCTAATGTTCATGTTATAGCTCTCCAGCACGCTGGACAAGGCGAATACATTGCGTATATCGTCATCGACGATCAGAATGTTCTTCCCCTCGAAGATCGCTTCATTACTATGCAGCTTGCGAAGCATACTTCGCTTCTCCTCCGGCAGATTAGCCTCTACACGGTGCAGGAACAGGGTGGTCTCATCAAGCAGACGCTCCGGGGACTTCACATCCTTAATGATAATCGTTCCAGCATACTTCTTCAGTCGAAGCTCTTCCTTCTTATCGAGATCACGTCCGGTGTACACAATTACCGGGAGATCGTGAAGGCTCTCTTCCTGACGAATCTGATCCAGCAGCTCGAAGCCGGATATATCCGGCAGCCCTAGATCCAGCACCATGCAGTCATAGTGCATCGAGGTAAGCTGCTCCAGTGCTTCTCTTCCCGTCGAGACAGCGGTAATCATAATATCGTCATGACCGATGAGCTCAACGATGCTGTTCCGCTGAATAGCATCGTCTTCTACGACGAGCAGCCGCTTCACGTTATGCTCGAGGAAGTGCTCAATCTGGGAGAAGACGGCGTCGAGACTATCCTTCGAGGTCGGCTTCTGCAGATAGGCAATCGCCCCCATCGACAGCCCCTGCTGAATGTCGTCCACAACCGAGATGACATGAACCGGTATGTGGCGAGTATCTGCATGCTGCTTCAGCTTATTCAAGATCGTCCAGCCATCCATGACGGGAAGCTGAATATCGAGCAGAATCGCATCAGGCTTGCGAGTCATCGCATCGCTTAGCCCCTTGTCCCCTTGAAGCGCTACGATTCCCTTGAATCCACGTGATCTGGCGATATCGAGCAGTACCTTAGCATAATTGATATCATCCTCAATAATAAGGACGACCTTGTCTTCCGGAGTGATGCTCTCTGTATCATCCTCTACCGCGATATGGGCGATTGCTGGCTCCGATAGTTGAGCATTGTTTTTCGCCCAGGCTGATGAAGACTTCGCAGACAGTTCTATTCCTTCATTAAGGGATGGCCCAGCGGATAGTATGCTGTCATGAAGCTCATGGGGTTGCTGCTCACCCACTACATGGAACTCTGGCAGGTAGAGCGTGAAGGTGCTGCCCTCCCCCTCTTCGCTAGAGAGTCTAATCGAACCGCCTAGCAGAGCGGCCAATTCGCGGCTAATCGCAAGGCCAAGCCCCGTGCCGCCGTATACTCGGCTCGTTGTGCCGTCGACCTGCTGGAACGCCTCGAAGATGATCTGCTGCTTCTTCTCAGGTATTCCTATTCCCGTATCTATCACATCGAATGCAACGAATCCAGTATTCTCTTCATCAATATGGAGTTCATCCAGTTCGTCGCCCGCTGCTGGCCGGATCTGCAACGTAACCGATCCTTGCTGGGTGAACTTGAAGGCATTGGACAGCAGGTTTTTTAGGATCTGCTTCGCACGGTGACTATCCGTGTAGATTTCCTCAGGCAAGCCTTCCGCCATTATTGTCTCGAAGGCTACTCCCCGCTGCATCGCGATTGGCATGAAGCTTCTGCGGAAGTATTGGTCCAGCTCGACTAGCGGCACATGCTCGATGACGACATCCATCTTGCCAGCGCTAATCTTGGATAGATCGAGTATCTCATCAATTAACCGCAGCAGATCGCTTCCTGAGGAGTAGATCGTTCCTGCGAATTCCACCTGCTTGCTCGTCAGATTGCCTTCCTTGTTGTCCATGAGCATCTGAGATAAGATCAGCAGAGAGTTGAGAGGCGTACGAAGCTCATGCGACATGTTCGTCAGGAACTCGGACTTGTACTTGGATGACAGCGCGAGCTGGACAGTCTGCTTCTCAAGTAGGTCCCTGGTCTTCTCAATCTGCTCATTCTTCTGCTCGGTCTGCTTCATCTGCAGCTCCAGCATCTGCGTCTTGCGCAGAAGCTCCTCGTGACTCTGCTCCAGCTCCTCCTGCTGCGTCTGGAGCAGCTCCTCCGAAGCCCTAAGCTTATTCGCATGCTCCTCCAGAGTCTCGTTAGAGCGTCTTAGCTCCTCCTGCTGGGTGAGCAGTTCCTCCGATTGAGCTTGAAGCTCCTCGCTCTGTGCCTGAGATTCCCTCAGCAGCTCATCTACGCGAATACGACTGAACAGATTCGTAATGATCGTCCCCATATTCGCTGTCAGTTCAGAGAGGAGACGCTTCTCCAAGGTGGAGAACGGCTGCATCGAAGCGAGCTCGATGACGCCCAGACAGTAGTCCTGATGTTGAATAGGATATAGGATTACATGATGAGGTACCGTGTTGCCTAGACCAGATCCGATTCGAATGTAATCCTCAGGAACCTGATCCAGTTCAATGACCTTGCCGTCTTGCGCTGCTTGCCCGACTAGACCTTGCCCTAGAATGAACTTGCGGCGAAGCTGTCCATCCTCATCGAACGCATAAGCTCCTTGCAGCTGCAGAGTCTCTCCAAGACCATAATTGTCGCGAATATAGATGGCTCCGAACTGTGCGCCAGCCAGAGGGGTCACTTGTCTAATGAAGGTCTGGCTTACCTTAGCCAGATTAAGCTCGCTCTGAATATTCATAATGACTTCTGCCAGATTCGTGCTAATCCAGTTATCCCCCTGAATCTGATCATTGTACAGCTTCTCCCGTTCGCTCTTCTCTTCCAGATCGTCCGCAAGCTTGTTGAACAACTTCGCGACTTCTCCGAACTCATCCTTAGTCATCGTCTTCAGTCGAGCTGACGGATCAACCGTGCCGCTTGCGAAGCCTCGGATTAGGGTAAGGAGATTGCGCAAGCCGTAATTCAGACTCCTCATATTCCATAGCAGAGTAGCCAGCCCCAGCACGAGACCGATGACCGTTGCAATGCTCATAATCATCAGCGTCTGCTCATTGCTGGCAATCGCACTCTGGAACGCTTGGTCTACGCCGCGGCTGTGGTAGATCGCCAGCTTATTGGCCTGAGCAATCAATTCGTTCTGTAGCCCGACCATCTCGTTGCGCCTTAGCACAATCGCTTCGTTCGTCCGACCTTCCTTCACGAGAGAGAGCACTTGATCTGCTGAAGCTTTGTAGGCTGTTCCAGCTTCAATGACTTCATCGAGCAGCTGCCTTTCCGTGTCCGAGGAGCTCTTCTTCTCAAGTCCGGTTAATGCGACTGAGACTTTCTCCGCGGCAGAATCCAACATCGCCAGCGCTTTGTCCAGATTCGCTTGATTAGGCGTAAGCAATACATTCGCTATATACTTCGCAGACTCATTCACCTCACCGCGAATGATGTAAGAATGCTGCAGCTTCTGGTAGCGAACGGTATAGACTTCATCGAACTTGGCAGATAATACGGTTATATTATTAATGCCCGCTCCTGCCAGCACGAGCAGCAGGGTAATCATTACAGTAGAACCAATCATTAACTTCGTCTTTACCTTCATGCTGCTTTTCCTCGTTCCTCTTTTGAATTATTGGGGCACACTGTTGCCATAATACGTTATTACTTTCTGATTATTTTATTGCATGTAGAGATCTCGATATAACCATCTTACTATAGCATTTTTTATAATGCATCAGCTTACACTCAGCATGATTATAGATAGCAGAATAGAGGTATGCATACTATACACCGAAGGATTACCCTATAATACACGACTTGAACCAGCTGTTGAGAAAAAAAAACCGGCAAGAGCTCCATGCTCCTGCCGATTCTCATATCAAGTCTAATTAATCTCCAATAGGGAACCAGCCTGGAGTGTGAACAATGGCTTGCCACAGATAGTCTGGGACACTAAGCTTGGCTTGATCATCTCGAGCTATCGTGGTTCTAATCTGTTGCTCACGGCCTTCCTTCACCTTCACTACCCAGTCTGGCTCCATGATAAGCTGACGGCCGAGCGCAACTAACGGCACTCGTCCTTCATGCATCGCAGCAACTGCTTCATCCGGGGTATGAATCGCACCTACACCAATGAGTGGAAGGCGATCTTGAAGATGCTCTTGCACCCATTGAAGTCTAGTCTTGCTCTCATCCGCCCCGCGTCTTGGCTTGGATTCGAAGTCATTAAGCGAGATATGCAGATAATCTAGAGGCTTGCCCGCCAGAGCATCTACAAGCGCGAACGTATCTTCCATTGTCAGTCCCGGTGTCTCTTCTTCTTCTGGAGAGAAGCGGTAGCCAACAAGGAACGGTTCCTTCGCATACCTTGCAGCCGCCTGTGTGACGGAGTCAACAACCGCAAGCGGGAAGGCAAGCCGATTGTCTCTCGAGCCTCCCCACTGATCCTCCCGTCTATTCGTATGAGGAGAGTAGAATTGCTGGATTAGATAACCATTCGCTCCATGAATCTCTACACCGTCGAAGCCGGCCTCAATCGCCCGGCGTGTCGTCTCGCCGAAGTCGCGAATAATGTCTTGGATCTCCGCATCGGTGAGAGGTCTCGGAGTAATCTGTCCCTGGGCGCCGGATGGCACATCGCTTGCACTGACCACATCGCCCCCAGGTACCAGTTCAGGAGGACAAGCCCGCCCCCCGTGGAACATCTGCAAAATCGCCTTCGAGCCCTGCTCCTTAATGCTTGAAGCAAGCTTCGTGAGGCTTGGAATCATCTCGTCTGTATCGGCAGCAAATTCCCCAGGGAACCCTTTGCCGCTTGGCGAGACGTACGTGCAGGCGGTAATGACCATCCCGACCCCGTTGCAGCGGCGTGTATAGAACGCAATCTCCGGCTCGGACACCGTGCCGTCCTCATTGGCGGCAAAGTTAGTCATCGGCGCCATTACGATACGATTGCCAAGCTGTAATCCGTTCTTGAATGTATAGCTCTCGAATAAAGGTTGATATTGCGTCTTCATGTATCCTCACACTCCACTGTATCTTTATAAGTACTGTACGATCCGTAACAACTGTAATGAAACGCATTACTGTTATCATAAATGATACAGTTGAGGGAGTCAAGGGGAGTGAATGGAGTGAAGACTATGCGAGACTTGCTAGACTTGCGAGTACTGAGTTATACCGTTAAGCAGCGCTTTAGTTGTTGGGGCTGCCTCCACTTTTTCATGCTGAGTCAGTTGACAGAGCAGTAGCTAACTATCTCTTACCCTCTCAATAATGCGGAAAGAGGCTGTGGCCAAGGAACAGAGCACTCCCTCCTCGTCGGTTAATGACCCCTGCATGGTAATCATTCGGCCGGATTGATGAATGATCTCCGCGGAGGCTGTTACCTTCCCGCGCTTGGCGGGTGAAGTGAAGTGGATAGTAAGTGTCGAAGTGAGCACATCGTACCCTGGCTTCGCAATCATAGCAAGCAGTCCCATTGCTGAATCCAGGAGAGTAGCATGCACACCGCCATGCATAATTCCGATGAGATTCAGGTGCTTGTCCTGAATGTCCAACGAAGCAACAACTACCTTGTCGTCAGCTTGAACGAGCTCCGCCCCTAGGTACCCCCAGAATGTATGCTTAGCTTTCTCTCCTATCTCAAGCAGATATTGTTCCTCTCTAGTCCTATCCATCATCTAATCGTCACACCTTTCCATTCAATCCGCTCGCTAATGCACGGATTCAGTTCTCCGACCCTGTAAGCTGCCTGATTTTAGCGCAAGCAAGCGCCTAATGCTGCAGCCCTCGCCCCGACTGAACATCACGTCCCGACAGCACTCTGAGCTCCGGTTGAACCATTTAGAGGTATTTTTTACCTCTATTCTGCACTCTGAGCTCCGGTTGAACCATTTAGAGGTATTTTTTACCTCTATTCTGCACTCTGAGCTCCGGTTGAACCATTTAGAGGTATTTTTTACCTCTATTATGCGTTCCGAGCTCCGGTTGAGCCATTTAGAGGTATTTTTTACCTCTATTCTGCGTTCCGAGCTCCAGTCGAGTCATTTAGAGGTATTTTTTACCTCTATTCTGCGTTCCGAGCTCCAGACGAGCCATATAGAGGTATTTTTCACCTCTAATCTGCGTTCCGAGCACCATTAGGCGCTCCCGCTAACTCCATAGCGCCTAGCGCCCCCCACCTAACCGCTCTCGCTCTGCCCCTCCGCCTCTTCCTCCATCAGCTTGCGCCGCAGAATCTTCCCCGCCAGCGACTTCGGCAAGCTGTCGCGGAACTGATACAGATGCGGCACCTTGTAGGCGGCCAGCCTCTCCCTGCACCACTTGTGCAGCTCCTGCTCAGTCAGCGACGCCCCTTCCCTCCGCACCACATAAGCCTTCACCGTCTCGCCTCGGTAAGGATCGGGGACGCCCATGACTAGCGCCTCCAACACGGCCGGATGCTCATACAGCACCTCTTCGATCTCCCGAGGATAGATGTTATAGCCGCTGGCGATAATCATATCCTTAATCCGATCCATGATGTAGAAGTACCCGTCCTCGTCCATACGCGCCATATCACCCGTCCGCAGCCAGCCGTCCCGCAGCACACGGCCCGTCTCCTCCGGATTGTTCCAGTAACCCTTCATCACTTGCGGCCCGCTCACCTCCAATTCGCCCATTGAACCAGCAGGCAGCTCCTCCCCCGTCTGCGGGTGTACGATTCGCGCGATCGTGTCCGGGAAGGGCAGACCGATCGACCCGCTCTTGCGACCCTCCCATATGTTGTTCGCATGAGTGACCGGTGAAGCTTCAGTCAAGCCATAGCCCTCAATGAGCCGCCCTCCCGTCAGCCGCTCGAACTTCTCCTGCACCTCACCCGGCAGCGACGCCGCCCCGCTCACACAGAACTTAATGGAGGACAGATCATACTTCTCCACATCAGGATGGTTCAGCAGCGCAACGTACATCGTCGGAGCACCGGGGAAGATCGTGGGCTTCAGCCGCTGAATCGTCTCAAGGATCGCCGTCCCATCGAACTTAGGGATTAAGAGGAGCTGTCCCGCCAGCATCACCGACTGATTCATCAGCACCGTCATCCCGAACACGTGAAAAAAAGGCAAAGCGGCCAAATATCGCTCTCCCCCCTCCACGGACTGGTAGGCCCAGAGCGAATTCTGCACCGTATTCGCGATGACATTCGCATGCGTCAGCATAACCCCCTTGGCAACTCCGGTCGTTCCCCCGGTATATTGCAGCAGCGCCAAGTCCTCCTCTGGATCAATAGCCGCCATAGCCGTCCTCCCAGGAGAAGACTTCAGCAGCGCAGAGAAGCCGAGCACGCTATCCCCATAAGCCACCTTCCGCTGCTGCCCATCCCGCTTCGCCTTAAGGGGATAGAGCCAGCTCTTCAGCAGCGGCAGATATTCCTTCACGGAAGTAATGACGGTATACTCCACCGCCGTCTCTCCTCCAGACACTGCCTCGGAGGCACGCTTGTACAACAGATCCAAGGTGACGATTACCTTGGCTCCCGAGTCCTTCAGCTGATGAAGGAGCTCGCGCTGCACATAGAGCGGGTTCGTCATGACGACGACGGCTCCGACCATTAGTGAAGCATAATAGGCTATCATTAACTGCGGGCAATTGGGCAGCATAATCGCTACCCTATCACCCTTCTGTACACCCAGCTTGCGCAGTCCGCCGGCGAACCGGCAGACATGCTCCAGCAGCTGTTCGAACGTCATCTCCTTGCCCAGGAAGTGAAGCGCCGAATGGTGGGGGTATCGTTCAGCGGAATCCGTGAGGAATTTCGCTAGATTTTGCCTAGGGTAGGGATAAGACTTCGGTACTTGATCTGGGTAATGAAGGTACCACGGCTGATGCTCGTGCGTCATGACCTCTCACCTCACTTCGGAACGAACCGATTATCCGTGCACATATCCTTCCGTCTGAATGACTCTGGCTGCAATCTCTCTCTTGAGCTGAACCGTGTTCACAGCGGAGCGACGCGTCAGCTTCTTCAGCACAGACAGCTGGGTACGAAGAGTATCTCCCTCTTCCATGGCGGACAGCGCCTCTCTCGCCAGCGATTCAACCTTCTCGAATGCTTCATGAATGAACACTCTCGTCATCGCGATCGCAGACTTCTCTTCTCCCCGCCTATCCAGCCCCTTCTTCGTACGAAGCAGCGCGCTCTCCATCGCATAGACTGCAATCATAATATCCGCAAGGCTGGATACAATCTCCTGCTCTCGCTCCAGCTTCACATTGTACTTCTGCACGGCGGAGCCTCCTGCCATGAGGAAGATCTTCTTCGCCATCGACAGCAGATGCGTCTCCTCCTCGAGCAGTCCCTCCCTGCTCTGTCCAGGTACCAGCTGCAGCAGCTCTGCCTGAAGCGCCTGCGCCTTCTGCAGCAGAGGCAGCTCGCCCTTCATCGCCCGCTTGACCAGCGTGCCGGGTATGAGCAGACGGTTAATCTCATTCGTCCCCTCGAAGATACGATTAATTCGCGAATCACGATAGATTCTCTCGATCTTATACTCCTGAATGAAGCCGTAGCCGCCATGAATCTGGACGCCTTCATCCGCCACGAAGTCCAGCACCTCAGAGCCGAACACCTTGTTAATGGAGCATTCCAGCGCATACTCCGCAATCGCCTTGGCCGACTGTACGCCCGCATCCGGACTGTCATGCTGAATGCCGCTCAGCCCAGCGTCCATCAGCCCCGCCGTCCGATAGACCATGCTCTCGAGCACGTAGGTCTGAATGTTCATCTCGGCGAGCTTCCGTCCAACAAGGGGGAAGGAAGATATCGGCTTGCCGAACTGAGTTCTCTCGTTCGCATACTTCGCGCTAAGCTCGATTGCTTCCTTGGAGGCGCCTAGACAGCCGACGGCCAGCTTGTATCGGCCGATGTTCAGAATGTTGAACGCGATGAGATGCCCCTTGCCTACCTCCCACAGCAGCTGGTCCGCCGGCACGTGCACATCCTCCAGAATGAGCGGCCTCGTAGACGAGCCCTTAATGCCCATCTTCTTCTCCTCCGGGCCTACACTAACCCCCTCCATCGTCCGCTCGACGATGAACGTGCTGAAGTGCTCCCCATCCACCTTCGCATACACGATGAAAATATCCGCAAACCCAGCATTCGTGATGAACTGCTTCGTCCCGTTCAATACGTAATGAGAGCCGTCCTCTGTCAGCCTAGCCGTCGTCTTCGCGCCCAGCGCATCGGAGCCGGAGGAAGGCTCCGTCAAGCAATACGCCGCGATCTTCGCTCCGACAGCCAGATCCGGAAGATACTTCCGCTTCTGCTCCTGCGTACCGAAGTAGACGATCGGCAGCGTGCCGATCCCGACATGCGCTCCAATGGAGAGGGCGAACGATGCCGCCTTCGCCAGCCGCTCGCTAATGAGCGTGGAGCTCACCTTATCCAGCCCCAGCCCATCATACGCTTCGGGCACATCTGCTCCTAGCAGGCCAAGCTCACCGGCCTCCCTCATCAGCTTCACCGTCAGCTCATAATCGAGCTTCTCCAGCTCTTCATCGACGGGAAGCACCGTGCCCTCTACGAAGTCAGCCGTCGTATCCGCAATCATACGCTGCTCTTCGGTCAGATCGTCTGGCGTCGTTATGTTCTTGTAATCGAGATCCTCGATTATGAAGCTTCCGCCTACAATCTTGTTATCAGCCGTCTGTTCCGCCATCTGAATCACTCCTTGAATAGGATGATGAATTCTCATTCTGATCAACCTGCTCTTCTCAGCTGAAGCAGCCTGAACCGCTCCTGTGATGATCTAATCCGCATACACCTCGAACACACCTGCAGCGCCCATGCCACCGCCGATGCACATGGATACGATGCCATAGCCCCCGCCGCGGCGGCGGAGCTCGTGAATGAGCGTAGTCGACAGCTTCGTACCTGTACAGCCTAGCGGATGACCTAGAGCAATAGCGCCGCCGTTCACATTCACCTTGCTCTCGTCGATGTCCAGCGCACGAATAATGTGCAAGCACTGCGAAGCGAACGCTTCGTTAATCTCGAATAGGCTAATGTCATCAAGATGAATTCCTGCCCTCTCGACAGCACGCGGTATCGCTTCAACCGGTCCGACGCCCATAATGTCCGGGTCAACCCCGGCCAGCGCGAAGGACTTGAAGGCCGCGAGCGGCTTCAGCCCAAGCTCCTCGGCCTTCTCCCTGCTCATGACGAGCACGGCCGCCGCTCCATCGCTCATCTGCGAGGCATTGCCCGCCGTGACGGAGCCGCCTTCCTTGAAGGCGGGACGCAGCTTCGCCAGCCCTTCCTCCGTCGTGTCCGCACGGACCCCTTCATCCTGCCTCAGCACCACGGCCTTCTCCCAGCGCTTCCCCTGCTCATCCACGCCGATTAGCGAAGTAGCAACAGGCACAATCTCCTCCTTGAACATATCCCTCTGCACCGCAGCAGCAGCCTTGCGATGACTCGACGCCGCGAACCGGTCCTGCTCGGCACGGGAGATGCCGAAGCGGTCCGCAACATTCTCCGCGGTCTGGCCCATGCCGATATATACATCCGGCATCTCTTCGGCAATGACCGGATGGGGGGACAGCTTGAAGCCGGTCATCGGCACATGGCTCATGCTCTCCACACCCCCGGCGATGATGATATCCGCTCCGCCCGCGATGATTCGCTCTGCAGCGAAGGCAATGGACTGCAGGCCGGAGGAGCAGAACCGGTTGACCGTCAGCGCGGGAACCGTGGACGGGAACCCAGCATACAGCGACATGATACGGGCGAAGTTAAGCCCCTGCTCGCCCTCGGGCATGGCACAGCCAATCATAATATCTTCAATATCTTCCTTCTTCACAGCCGGGACCCGGTCCATGATGGCTTGCAGCACAGCCTTCCCCAGATCCTCGGCGCGTGTATGGATGAAGCTGCCCTTCTTCGCCCGGCCTACCGGCGTCCGAACCGCAGCTACGATTACGGCTTCTCTCATCTTGAATCACCCTTCCCTTCCGATTTAGTTGCGAAGCGCCTTCCCCTTGGCAAGCATATGCTGCATCCGCTGCTGCGTCTTCAGCTCTCCGCACAGGCTGAGGAACGCTTCACGCTCCAGGTCCAGCATATATTGCTCCGTAACCATCGTTCCGGCTGGCACATCACCGCCGGCGAGGACATGGGCAAGCTTGCCGGCAATAAGCAGATCATGATCGCTGATGTAACCGCCCTGCTTCATGGCAAGCGCTCCCAGCTTCATGACCGCCTTCCCCTCCGCTCCAACGACACGGATCTTCTGTGCGGCAGGGGGTTCATAGCCCGCATCCAAGAGCCGCAGGGCAGACTTCTTCGCTTCATAGACGAGATGATCCTGATTCATAATGACGCGGTCGGACTCCCTGAGATAGCCCAGCTTGCGTGCATCATGCGCACTGGTTGACACCTTCGCTGTCCCGATGGTCAGGAAGATCTGATTCAAGAGCGGCTGCAGGTCCGTCTCCGGATTCGGGTTCGCGTTCGAGACGCGCAGGGCGAACTCCTTGCAGCCCCCGCCAGCAGGGATAAGTCCTACTCCTACTTCGACTAGACCGTAATAAGTCTCACTGCTCGCATTCACCTCATCCGCAGGCATACATACTTCTACTCCGCCGCCGAGCGTCATCCGATGCGGAGCGGCGACCACCGGCTTCTCGAAGTGCTTCAGCTTCATCATCGTATCTTGGAATAACCGGATAATAGCGTTCACTTCATCCCACTCTTCATCCTGTGCTTCCATGAGCAGGAGCATAATGTTCGCTCCGACGCAGAAGTTCCTGCCTTCATTGGCAATGATGAGGGCGCTGTAGTTGTTCCTGACTTCCTCGACGCTCCCCTGAATCATGTTCAGAATGTCGGCTCCGATGGCATTGTTCGGAGAGTGGAACTCCAGGCACGCTACCCCGTCCCCTACATCAATGAGGCTTGCCCCGCTGTTCCCGCGGATGACCTTGTTCTGCTCCTTCAGACTGCGCAGCGAGATCAGCTCCGGCTTCTGCTCTACTGCTCGGTATTCCCCGCGGTAGCTGTAGCTAGTGGAGCCGCCTTCCTTCTTGTAGAAGGACGTATGTCCCGCCGCAATCCAATCCTTGACCCAGGCGGGAACCGTATCCCCCTCGGCTTCCATTCGCTGTACCGACTTCACAAGGCCAATCGCATCCCAAGTCTCGAACGGGCCGAGCTCCCAGTTGAAGCCCCAGCGCATCGCCTTGTCGATATCCTCGATCGAATCAGCGATCTCTCCCGCCTTATCGGCCGAGTAGAGGAGCACCTTCTTCACGATGTCCCACGCTAGCTCGGAATACTTATCCTTCGCGCCGAGCAGCGCCTTCGTCTTCTCCCTCGCCCCCTTCGCACTCTTGGCGGCTTCGATGGAAGCGGAGGTGACCTTGCTGCTCTTGGCATAGTCCAGCGTGGCGAAGTTCAAGGACAGAATCTCGCTTCCGCCGCCCTCCCCCTTCACCTTCTTGTAGAAGCCTTGGCCGCTCTTCTCCCCGATCCATCCCCGGTGCACCATCTCCTTAAGCACCTCCGGCACTTCGAAGACCGCCTTCTCGGCCTCGTCATCCGCCTTGTCGTAGACGTTGCCTGCCACATGGACGAAGGTGTCCAGACCGACGAGGTCCAAGGTGCGGAAGGTGGCGCTCTTCGGCCTGCCCAGCGCAGGTCCGGTGACCGCATCCACTTCCTCCACCGTGTATCCCTTCTCAAGCATCGTCTGCAGCGTCACGAGCAGACCGTACGTACCGATCCGGTTCGCCACGAAGTTCGGGGTGTCCTTGGCGATGACGACGCCCTTGCCCAGTCTTCGCTCCGCGAATGCAGCCATATCGCGGACCAGGTCAGGGGAGGTCGACTTCCCCGGCACCAGCTCCAGCAGCTTCATATAGCGAGGAGGATTGAAGAAGTGGGTGCCGAGGAAGTGTCTCTTGAAGTCCGCCCCGCGGCCTTCCACCATGGCGTTAATGGAGATGCCGGACGTATTCGTCGTCACGATCATGCCCGGCTTCCATACGGCTTCGATGCGGGCAAGGAGCTCCTGCTTCACGGCCAGCTTCTCCGTCACCACCTCGATGACCCAGTCGACCTCGGCGATTCGCTTCAGGTCATCCTCTACATTCCCCGGTGTAATTCGGGAGACGAAGGCCTCATCGTATAGCGGGGAAGGCTTAATCTTCGCCAGCTTCGCAATTCCGTCTGTCGCGAGCCGGTTGCGCACCGAACGGTCCGCAAGCGTCAGTCCCTTCGCCTCCTCCACCGGCGTCAGCTTCGTTGGTACGATATCCAGCAGCAGGCTCGGAATGCCGCTGTTCGCCAGATGTGCGGCGATGCTGGCTCCCATCACGCCTGAGCCGATGACGGCTGCTCTATGAATAGTTACGGTCATGTGTTACCCTCCTAATCCATAATAGACTGCTATTGCTTATCTCCTTGCGCTGCTTCATCTCATTCTTGGCTACGTCGCAATAGGCTGCTTCACGGTCTCCTTGCCGAACACCGCCTGCTCCAGCACCTCCGCGATATCGCGGGCCTTCACGCTCTCCTCCACTTCCTTCTCCTTCGTCCCATCCTCCAGCATCGTCAGGCAGAACGGGCAGGCGCTGGAGATGATCGTCGGCTTCGTCAGCAGAGCCTGCTCGGTGCGGGCGACGCCCACGCGCTTGCCGGTCGTCTCCTCCATCCACATCATGCCGCCGCCGGCGCCGCAGCACATCCCGTTCTCCCGGGAACGCTCCATCTCGAGCAGCTCCACCCCTTCGATCGCGCGCAGAATATTGCGAGGCTGCTCATACACCTCGTTGTAGCGGCCCAGATAGCAGGAGTCATGGTACGTAATTCGCTCGTTCACGGCATGCTTCGGCGTCAGCCGTCCTTCCTGCAGGAGAGTATCGAGCAGCTGTGTATGATGAAGCACCTCCACCCCCTCCAGCCCGAATTCCGGATACTCATTCTTCAGCGTATTGAACGTATGCGGGCAAGCCGTCACAATCTTCTTCACGCCATACTTCTGCATTGCTGCAATATTGTCCATACACAGCTGTTGGAAAAGCATCTCATTCCCCATCCGCCGCGGCGTATCGCCCGAGTTCTTCTCCTCGTTGCCGAGAATGGCGAAGTTCACGCCCGCCTCGTTCATGAGGCGAACCAGCGCCCGCGATACCTTGCGGGTACGATTGTCATAGGAGCCCATGGAGCCTACGAAGTAGAGAATGTCGAAGGCCGGATTGTCCTTCACCGTAGGGACGGGAATGCCGCCTATCTCTTCCACCCACTTGCTGCGGTCATTCCGGGAGATCCCCCACGGATTGCCCTGCCGCTCTATATTCTGCATAGCTCGCTGCCCTTCAGCTGGCACGCTGCCTTCCATGAGAACGAGATGGCGCCTAAGGTCGATAATCTTATCGACATGCTCATTGCCGACCGGACATTGGTCCTCGCAGTTGCGGCAGGTCGTGCACGCCCAGATCTCCTCCTCCGACATCACATCTCCGATCAGCGACAGCTCTTCGGGCTTGCCCTCTGCGGGCTGCCAGCTTCCCTTGTGCCAGTTCATCGTAGCAGCAATACCCGTCACACTCCCCGCATCCGGTACATGAGGCTCTATCTCAAGTCCTGCTGAGAGGCGATGCGGATATCCTTCCGGGATGGCGAAGGCCGGCGCCCACGGCGACTTCGACGTCAGAGCCGCCCCCTTCTCCGTCAGGTGGTCGCGAAGCTTCACGATCAGATGCATCGGAGAGAGTACCTTGCCCGTATTGGAGGCGGGGCATACGTTCGTGCAGCGGCCGCATTCGACGCAAGCGTAGAAGTCGAGCATCTGCTTCTGCGTGAAGTCTTCAATCTTGCCCACGCCGAACGATTCCGCATCCTCGTCCTCCAGATCCAGCTTGCTCAGCCGGCCGACAGGCTCCTTCCGCTTCAGGAAGATGTTGATGGGAGCTGTCATGATGTGATAATGCTTCGACTGCGGTATATATACGAGGAACGATAGCAGAATGAGGAGATGCGCCCACCAGGCGGCGTAGAACAGCCCCTTCGCCGTACCAGGGGACAGCCCTTCGAACACAGTAGCCACCAGGGATGAGATTGGCGCATAGCTAGATGCTTCATGCCCCATCCAGACGCGGTGGAAGCCAAGAGAGAATAGGACGGACAGCATGAGCAGGGAGATGAAGAAGACGACGAGACTCGGCTTCCACCCTCTCTTCAGCCGCTTCAGCTTCTCCCCATATCTGCGGTAAGCGGCATATCCGGTAGCCAGCAGGACCAGGAGGACCGTCATCTCTTGGGACAGGCCGAACACGGGATATCCGGGAATCGGCAGCGGCTCCCCCCCTGACAAGCCGGTATAGATGAGATCCAGCGCTCCGAACTGCAGCATGATGAAGCCGTAGAAGATGATGAGATGCATGATGCCGCTGCGCCGATCCTTCAGCAGCTTGCTGTGTCCTAGGCCTTGCGCGGCGAGCTCCGACAAGCGCTGCCGAATATCCAGCGGCTTCTCAGCGGGCCTGCCTAACTTCATGTACAGATACCGGTGATACACCGCCTGATAGAACAACCACAGGGCATAGCCGATAACAAGCACGAATGCGCCGTACAATAGCCAAGTCCCGAGCATAACCCCCACCCTTTCTGATTATTCTGACTTGTAAGCACTTACAGTAGAGATGCAAAAAAATCTTATGATCGGGTACGTTGACAACGGCATCCAGATTGCATAAGATTGGAGTAGAAAAATGAATGAGTATTCATTCACAATTAGAATTTTATCACCGGGGTGGAATTATGACAAGTAAAAAAATGAATAAGTTTGACCTGATCCTTAGCGCCGCGGTCAAAGTGTTCGCCGAAACCGGCTATCACGGCTCGCAGGTATCCAAGATTGCTAAGGAGGCAGGAGTCGCTGACGGGACGATTTATTTGTATTTTAAGAACAAGGAAGATATTCTCGTCTCTCTGTTCCGCGACCGGCTCGGGGAGCTGGTAGGGAAGTTCCAGGAGAGTGTGGAGCAGTCGGCAACCGCCCCGGAGGCGCTCCGCAGAATCTGTGAGATTCATTACACGGAGCTGGAACAGAATCCTGATCTGGCGTATGTAACCCAGATTGAGCTGCGCCAGAGCTCGCTGGATCTCAGGAAGGCAATAGGACAAGCGGTTAAGCCATATATTCAATTAATAGAGGCCGTTCTCGTGAAGGGGATGGAGGAAGGATCCTTCCGCGCGAACCTGGATGTGAAGCTGACCCGTCTGCTGCTGTTCGGCGCCATGGATGAGGTCGTCACCTCCTGGCTCATCTCGGGCCGCAAGTATTCGCTGGCTGCTCAGATTGACAACACGGCAGACTTCTTCTTCCGAGCGCTTAGGCCTTAGCTGCTCTGCTCTGCCGCTTAGCCGATGAAGGTAATCTATGTCACTCGTACTCAATGATGGGAGAGGGGTAATGAGCATGAAGATTGCAGTACTGTTGAAGCAGACCTTCGATACCGAGGAGAAGATTGTGCTGGAGAACGGCAAGGTCGCGGAGGATGGCGTGAAGTTCGTCATTAATCCGTATGATGAATATGCGGTAGAGGAAGCCATTAGGCTGAAGGAGCAGCATGGCGGCAGTGTCATTGTCCTTGCTGTCGGACCGGCGCGGACGAGCGAAGCGCTTCGAACAGCGCTCGCTATGGGAGCGGATGAAGCGGTGCTGATCTCCGATGAGCGGATTGCTGCAGATGAGTATGTCGTATCGGAGGTGCTCGCCGCACAGGTATCCAAGGGTGACTACGATCTTGTGCTTGGAGGCAACTTCTCGGTAGACAATGGAGCTGGACAGGTCGCTGTCCGGTTAGCCGGTCTGCTGGGCATCCCCCACGTCTCCTCCATTACGAAGCTTGAGATTAGCGGCGGGCAAGCCTTGGTTACCCGTGATGCGGAAGGAGACACGGAGCTGCTGGAAGTGACGCTCCCTGCTCTATTCACCGCTCAGCAAGGACTGAACGAACCCCGCTACCCTTCCTTGCCAGGCATTATGAAGGCGAAGAAGAAGCCTTTCCTCCAGCTCTCGCTGGGTGACCTAGAGCTTGCTGACAGAGCGCTTGCCCCTAGGACGAAGCAGACCGAGCTGTTCCTGCCGCCTGCCCGGAGTGCTGGACAGATTCTGCAGGGCGACCTCCCTGCTCAGGCGGCTAAGCTGGTCGAACTGCTGCGGACGGAATCGAAGGTCATATAATAGAGCCCCAGAGGAGGTTGTCTTAGATGAGCAGAACTTATCTGATTATTGCCGAGCATAGAGATGGGAAGCTTAGACAAGTTACACTGGAAGCGCTTCAGGCGGGTCGTCTGACGGCTCAGGAGGGTGACCGAATTGCCGCCGTGCTGCTTGGCAGCGGACTTGCAACGCTGGCTCAGGAGCTGGCTGCATATCCCCTTGCCGAGGTTCACACCATTGAGCATGATAGCCTGGCTGTCTATAATCCTGAGACGTATATGGCAGCTATAGCGCCTGTGTTAGCGTCGCTTAAGCCCCATGCGGTGTTCACCGGACACACGGCCATCGGACGCGATCTTGCTCCAGCCATTGCGGCGAAGCTGGCGGCCGGACAGATCTCCGACGTCATTGCTATTGAAGGAGAAGGCTCTGATGCGGTGTTCACTCGCCCGCTCTATGCGGGTAAGGCGTTCGAGAGGAAGGGGTTCACCACGGAGGGTCCATTCGTCGTGACCGTCCGCCCGAACAACATTCCAGCGGCTGCCCCTTCCTCGGACGGAGCGACGGCTGGAATCGTAGCAGTGGACTACGCGCCCGCCCCATCCCTCCGCACCATCGTGAAGGATGTTGTCCGCAACATGTCCGGCAAGGTGGATCTGGCGGAAGCGAAGATCGTCGTGTCGGGCGGACGCGGTGTCAAGAGCGTGGACGGCTTCAAGCCGCTGGAGGAGCTGGCCGATGTGCTCCGCGGAGCCGTTGGCGCTTCCCGCGGCGCCTGCGACGCAGGCTATTGCGATTATGCGCTGCAGATTGGCCAGACCGGCAAGGTCGTCACGCCGGAGATCTATATCGCCTGCGGCATCAGCGGTGCGATTCAGCATCTCGCCGGCATGAGCCAGTCGCGCATTATTATCGCGATTAACAAGGACGCCGAAGCGCCTATCTTCAAGGTGGCCGATTACGGCATCGTCGGCGACCTGTTCGAGGTCGTGCCCCTACTGACCGCCGAATTCCGCAAGGTGCTGGCGTCTTAAGCGATAATCCTCAATAGAACAGCGGCAATTCGAGACAGGACAGTAATATCCCGTTCTCGAATTGCCGCTGTTTTTTCTCACGTGTACATATCCCTAATTATCTCATCAGCCACTTCCGAATTAACAGCTCCGAAGCCCCTTGGTAGAACAGGTTGTGCACTCCCGAGCTTAAGGTGATTGGAATGTCCCGGTAACGCTGCAGCAGCACTCGTCTCGCAGACTCTTGCTGTGCATATGGCAACGCTTGACGGAGAATGTCCTCGCGGTCTCCACCGATGAACACCGCCTGCGGATCCAGCAGATTCACTAGCATGGAGATAACCTTGCCCAGCGTATGACCTACCTGCTCAGCCGAGTTCCCCCCACTCTGTAGCTCGCGCTCGATTCCTGTATTGGATAGAATACCTTCGACGCACCCCGTGTTGCCGCAGTAGCATTCGTACTCGGGATGTCCGAGCGGCAGATGGGCGATCTCTCCCGCGAACCCCCTCACCCCATGGAAGATGGACCCTCCGTGAGACAAGATGCCAAGGCCCAAGCCTTCCCCGATGTAGAGGAACAAGACGTTATCATACCGCTGGCTCTCGCCCTGCATGGATACCGCAAGTGCGGCAAGATTGGCATCATTCTCGATGTAGACAGGGGAGTCGATCATCTGGCTTAGTACCGTGCCAAGATTATAGTTGTCCAGCACAGCTAGAGTACTATTGACTACTCCTCCTGTCTGCTTGTCGAACAGCCCTGGTATAATGACCGCTGCTCCAAGCAGCTGTTCATGGCGGACATCTGCCTCTGAACACATGGCATGGAAGCCTGCGGAGCATGCTGTTACGAGCTCTTGCATAGAGGAGCTCTCCGAATAGGAGATATGCTGTTCACGGATCGGATTATTGTGCAGATCGACCAGGAGCAGCCGCACTACTTCCTTGTACGTCAGGTCGATACAGAAGCTGACTCTCGCTCTCACCTCAAGCGTAAGCTGCTCGGATGGCCGTCCGCCGGATTGCGTGCTGCGCTGACCCGCCTTGAATATTCGCTCTTCTATTAGTTCATTGCACAAGTTCGATACCGTTGCGAAGCTTAGATTAAGCGCCTTCGCAACCTCGGCCTTGGACGTCATCTCTCTCCCGCGAAGGTAATCAATAATGCTCATCTTGTTGAACGCTCTGAGCTCCTTCGTGTTCTTCACTTCTCTCTTGTCGGAGGACAGCTCTGTAGTTCCCTTGCCCATCTGAATCACCTCTTGCCTCTAGCTATTCGGCTTCTTATTCTTCTTATAATAAGAACTATAGCAAATTGGCCGAACACTGTCCAAGCTTCGAGGATCCTTCCAGCAGCTCATGAATATGGGCCCACTTCACATGGAATCCGGATTCCCGTGAGATAACCGCAGCGGCAACCGCATTGCCCAGCTCCAGACATCTGGCGAGCTCCCATCCCTGCGATAATCCATAGATGAACCCGGCATTATAGGAGTCACCCGCTCCTACCGTATCTCTAACCCCTACACGGTATCCTTGGGCTTCCAGCTTCCTCTGCTTATCCTGATAGGTACTGCCGCCTCTGCCTCGCTTGACGATAACCCCTCTCCTGCATAGGACCGATAGCTGCTCCGCGGCGAGGGCATCATTCGGCTCGCTGGCAATAGCACAAGCCTCCATCTCATTAGGCAAGAAATAATCGACATGAGGAAGCAGCTTCGTAATCCGCTCTCTTGTCCCCTCATCCCAATCCTCCAGCGGCCAGCCCGTATCGAACAAGGTAAGCATGCCAAGCTTCGTTGCATGGGTGAGGATACGTTCCGCATCAAGATCTGGCCTCAGCAGGAAGTACCCGGTTAATAACAGAAGCTTACACGAGCTAGCTTCCTCGGTCAGGTAAGCGACAATCTCATCCGTGCTCGTCTCGAACATCGTGCCGGGATAGGTGACGAAGAGCCGTTCCCCATCCCGCCGATTGAGCGAGAGAGACATTCCAGTCCTCTGCCGGCCGGTCTTCAGTCCCTGAACGTTGACACCCGCCTCTTCCAGGGTGCTTCGTAATTCGTCTCCATGGCGATCCTCGCCTACTGTAGCCACAATATGGACTTCCTGTCCTAAGGAGGCGAGCACGACAGCGGAATTCGCCGCGCAGCCGCCCAGTCTCTCCTCATAGGAATCCACCATCTTCTCCGTACCCCACGCGGGCACCTCATCAATTGACTTCATCAGCACATCTATATTGGCATTACCAACGATGCAGACGGCTGCTCTCTCTCGTTCATTAATCAGCATGATTGACCTCCTTGGCAGACGGGTACATCGCTCTATTCCTTCTTCGTTACCTTCGTAATCCACCTGAATTGTCCGCTAATGCCCAGGCGCTCCGCCAGTCCGCTCGCAGCGAGCTGTACAGGGTAGATGTCAACCAGCGTGGCGAAGCATTCATCTAATACAGGCTCTGCCATCGAGGGAGTCGGCTGCTGCACATAGGAGGCATTGCCCTCTAAGCGAATGCCCCCTTGCTCGATGACGATGACCTTCGCGCCGCACTGCCGCAGCTCTTCCGCGAAGGCATACAGGAGCTCACTTGTCCTTCCAGGAGATGCGAAGACGAACACAACAGTCCGTTCATTCACCGTCTCCAGCGGACCATGTCGGAACTGCGCAGCTTCCATATACTCGGCGGGGAACTTCACAAGCTCCTTGAAGGTCAGAGCGCCCTGGAAGGCAGTCGTCACGCCTGGTCCTCTCCCAATGAGATAGACGGCATTAGCTTCCTGGAGCCATTCCGCAATCTGACTCCATGGAGCATGCTGCAGCTCAGACTCCAGCTCTCTTAATCTACGTGAGGCTGCAGCAACGAATGCTGTCCCATTCCTTGGATCCAGTCCGGCTATGGAGCCGCAGAGCAGTAAGGTAACCGCAAGCGTGGCGGTATACGTCTTACTCGAGGTAGTCGATTCCTCACCTGCGAATAGCGGCAGCACTAGCTTGGAGCCTCGCGACAGCGTACTGGAGGAATCATTCGTGATGCTGATGACGCATACAGACGGGGGCAGCTGCTGCAGAATCTGTCTAATCTCAATGCTCTCACCCGATTGCGAGATTAAGACAAGCAGAGATTCGTCCCCCAGAGTGTTCATCCCATAGTGCAGCAGCTCCGATGCTTCCTGATAGGATACTGCGACTCCTAGTGTTGCGAGGTAACTGCCCGCCAGTCGAGAGGCTGCATAGGAGCTGCCCATCCCAGTGAAGATGATGCGCTTAGATTCCTTAGCGATACCAGCGCATGCTTGAAGCAGACTCCTGCCCTCATCGGAACCATAATAGGCGGCTATCATCTTAAGTACTTCTGGCTGCTCTAACAGATCTTGATGGAAGCTTCTCACGATGTGTTAACCCTCCTAATCTCTTATTCTCGTTATACGCACAGTGGTAATCTCGAACGGCTGCAGGGAGAGCTTCATCGTTCCTTCCGAACAGCTAATTCGCTCATCCGTATCGTCTTCCCTCACACTTGATCTTGTTGCTTCCACAGCTCCAAGCACCCATAGCTCTGCCTCTGCCGGCAGACCAGCCGTCTCGTACAAGCGGATAAGCAGCTCATCTGCGCCAGACTCCGGCCGCTTGACAGCGGAGAGAACCACATGGCCCGGCGACAGCCTCAGCCACGAGGCAGCTTCCCCCTGCTTCGGCAGCTGCTCATTATACACCTTACTGGTCAGACGCTCATTCGTCTCCTGTGCCAGTTGAACGACGCTAGATTGAACCCATGATCCGGAGTATGGGACGATAACGAATGGGAAGTGATGCACTCCATGCTGTGAGGAGGTGTGATCAATAATCATCCCCGCATATTCCGACTTCGGCGCACGCAGCAGTGTCGTCGACAAGGCTCCGCTGCTAACTTCCACGCCAGCAGCGCCGGTGTTAATGACAGCTATCCCATGCTGGCCATCCTCGATCGTGACGAAGCGGTGGGCAGGCCATTCTCCATGAGCGGTCCCGCGAACTCGATACGGCTTGCGGCGTACCGTTCCGAACGGAATCTCGTAGATCCCCTCCTGAGTAGCCAGCTTCGTCGGCAGATTGAAGCGCAGTCTGCTTCCTTCTCCTTGCCAATTCACCCTGAACGATACATCTAATGCCGGCCGGCCCTTCCGAAGCTCGAGCTCAGCCTCCCAGCGCAGGAACCCTTCCCCGCCGATATCCGCTACAGCGGGATAGCTCCCCCTCAGTACAACTCGGCTGCCTAGGGCAGTCTCCTCGCAGCGCAGCAGCTGAACGCGGCAGACGGAGGCAGGAATCGGCTCGCCGTGCAGCTCTTCGATCTGGAAGCTTCCATGATCCCTCTGTACAGCAAGCAGATCATGGGCATCTTCAATCAAGACGGCTCCAGTCTCCTTCCATACAAGCCGCTTGATGAGGGTAATCGTATCGCACTCCAACCGCATATACTCATTCTCAATGAAGCCGCGGTCAGCAGACTGCCCGCAGAGACCAGCTACTCCATTGACAGCACCCTCCCCACTCACACCAGTCTCTTCGCTTACAGCAGCCTCCCCACCCTCAGCGGAGCTCTGTGCGAGTGCGTGCTCAATGGTGATTACACTAGAGCCGACAGATGGCACCGTGGCTTGGAACCTCAGCTGCCCATCCTTCACGTCGAAGGGAAGAGCGCGGTCAGCTTGCATGACCTGCTTCACACCACTTAACTGCTCATCGAGTGGTAGGACGACGAGGTCACTCCGTTCCCAAGGCAGACTGTTGAACACTTGAACACCGCTGCTCCCCTGCAGCGGAGTCCTACGAGACTCAGACACAGTCAGTGCCCGCTCCAGCACCTCTTCGGCTAACTGTCCGACTTCGTCCAGACTCTCCATCAGGCCCACGTACACCTCCGTCGGATGTGAGCCTGTGAACACATCATGGAACTGAATGTAGGCCAGCTCCCACCAAGCCTCATCCAGCTTCGCTTGCCAATCCTCTAGCCCCGTAAGTGTTGCCCACTTCTCCGCCTCCAGCAGCTTCGTCTCTACTTGACGGTTCCGCAGCCGAATTGCGATCCGCTGAGAGAATGTACCCGTGAATTCCGGGTTCAAGTCCCCTTGATGGACAGGCCACTTCTTATCCAGTCCCTGCAGCACATCGAAGAATGCACTGTAGGTCGAATACTGCCAAGTTCCTTCACGGCCCTCAGCATTGCCTCTGGCAATATGGACGTCAGGGCGAAGCGAAGGCAGCACTTCATTCTCGGTGTAGGCTGTAATTAAGATCGGCCCTTCTTCTTCATGATTGGCCGCCCTCTCGAACAGACGATCCACCTCGGCCCAGTCCTTCACGAACTTCCAGTAGAGATGACCATGCTTCACATAGGGGGAATACACGTCCATTCCTACTATGAGCAGCTTCGTACCGTCTATCCCTTCGGCTATGAATACATCCTCATTCAGCTTGCCGCCGAAGCGGTTCGCCATGAGCCGGTCGAAGCCGAACCCGCGAAGAAGCTGAGGAACTTGCGCGTTAATGCCGAACGTATCAATGAGCCACGGGGTGCGAACTTGTACGCCCAGATGCTCCTCCACCCAGCGAAGTCCAATTAACTGATTACGCACGAAGCATTCGCCATTCGGGAAGTTCGTCTCCAGCGTTGAGGCCATTCCGCCGACCATCTCCAGCCGCCCCTCTTGCACGTAGGCCTTCACCCTGGCGAACAAGTCGGGCCGACGCTTCTCCAGCAGCCTGTAATGCGCCGCTTGTTCAATCGTATAAGTGAATGTGGGATGCGAATCCAATACGTCCAGTACGCGAACGATTAAGGTGTCGAACACCTCAATCATCTCATCTCTATTCTTCTTCCAGGCCAAGTCCACATGGGTATTCCCGACGACCCAGTATTTCTGGTTGGTCATTCGTCTGCTCCTCCATCCCACACTAGTATAATCTCATACTAATTATAAGTCTTATAATAACTAAGTGACCATAAGATACCACGCCCCTTGGAAAAATGTCAACGAAATCTTAATCATTATAAAAAAGGGATGCCGCTCAAGGCTCCTCACCCGAGTGGCATCCCCTCACACTATGCTTGCTGACTCGCAGCAGGTGGCGGAGGCAGCAGCGCCAAGAGCTGCTCCAGCGCTTCCTCCACTCCAGCAGCCTTAACTGTAATTGGCTCGCTGCCGTATTGGTCCGATGCATGCTGGTAACGTTCATCATAGTAATTCAGCAGCAGCAAGCGCACGGCAACGTCGAAGCGATCCTGCTGCAGAGCTTGCTTAATCTCAGCTGCGACAGGCGTATGAATGCGCTTCTCGATACGCTTGAAGGCATCCATACATGGCTCCTTATGCTCCTCCGGCCGATAATCCGCGAGTATATTGGCAACTCTCTCCTCAATGGGCATCTCAAGATTAATGGTCCTGCCTTGCTCCTTAGCTGCAACTAGGAATTCCGGCAGAACTGCCTTGCCTACTCGCTTGCTCTCTGCCTCGATAATGAGATAGGGAGCTCTCTCCAGACGAACAAGCGCATGGAGGAGCTCAGACTCGAAGGACTTCTGATTGCGCGGAGTGAGGCCGACATGTCCGAAGATAGAGCCGCGATGAGCCGCCATTCGCTCCAGATTCAGGACGGGATAGCCAAGCGCTTCGAGGCGATTCAGCAGCTCCGTCTTCCCTGTACCTGTGTAGCCGTTAATGACATAGCACGGCTGCAGCTTATCATAGCCTTCGAGCCGCTCGACGACCCACTTGCGGTAGGCCCGATACCCGCCAACGAGGCGGAACATGCGATAGTCCAGCAGCGAAGCAAGTGTCGCGGTCGTCTTGCTGCGCATCCCGCCCCGCCAGCAGAATACGGCCTTGCGCGACTTCTCTGTCTGGCCGATAGCACGCATGAAGGCAGGGAGCTTCGCCGATACGACCTCGAGGCCTCTATCCTTGGCAGCCTCAACACTCTCCTGCTTGTAGATCGTACCGATTAGGGCACGTTCTTCATTATTGAAGATGGGAATATTGACACTGCCCGGTATTGTTGCGTCCTCATACTCTGCTTCGGATCGAACGTCAATGAGCTCGATCTCTCCTCGGCGCTGCAGCTCCAGCAGTTCTTCCACCGTAATATCATTGAATGTCATGGATGTCTACTATCCTTTCCACCAGCCTTAGAGCCTTAAGGACTACAGAGTCACCTCAATATGACCCGCGCCTTCGGCCGTCACCTCACCTATCATATGCGCATCTACTCCAGCTGCGCGAAGCTCGCCCAGCAGAGCATCCCCCTGATCCCCAGCCACCGCGATGAGCAGTCCGCCGGAAGTAACCGCATCGCACAGAATCCACTGATCAAGCTGGTCCAGCTCCTGATCGAACGTCATCGAGCCTTCCAGATGGGCGTAGTTGTTCTTCGTCCCGCCTGGTACGAAGCCCTCTTCCGCCAGCTCTCTAACCCGTGGAAGCACTGGCACCTGCGACTTCGATATTCGGATGCCAACGCCGCTCCCCTTCGCCATCTCGGAAGCATGGCCGAGCAGACCGAAGCCGGTCACGTCCGTGCAGGCATGCACGTTGTACGGCTCCATAATCTCCGCCGCTGTCTTGTTCAGCGTGGCCATCACCTTGGTAACGGCGCCGACCTCTTCAGCCGAGAGCTTGTCCTTCTTAATCGACGTCGTCAGGATGCCGACGCCGATCGGCTTCGTCAGGATAAGCTTGTCACCAGCCTTGGCCCCAGCATTCGTACGCACCTTGTCCGGATGCACAAGACCCGTCACCGCAAGGCCGAACTTCGGCTCCTTGTCATCAATGGAATGCCCGCCCACGAGCGTAGCACCGGCTTCCGCCACCTTATCCGCTGCTCCTCGCAGAATATCGGTCAGCACTTGCTTGTCCAGCGTATGGATCGGGAAGGCGACAATGTTGAGCACCGTCAGCGGCTTGCCGCCCATGGCATAGATATCGCTAATCGCGTTCGCAGCGGCTACTTGGCCGAAGGAATACGGATCATCCACAATCGGGGTGAAAAAATCAACAGTCTGAACGATCGCCAGATCATCCGTCAACTTGTACACCCCTGCATCATCACTCGTGTCTATGCCGACGAGCAGATTCGGATTGGGCAGAGCTGGCGGCAGGTTGCGAAGCACCCCGGCCAGGTCGGCAGGGCCGATTTTGCAACCGCAGCCTCCCTTGCTTGATAGACTTGTCAGCTTAATCGGTTCACCTTGTAGATTAGACATCGTTCATCCTTCCCTTCCTGTTGTTCCTGTCATCGCAGGATAGATGCGGCTGAGCGCCTCGTCTGTCAATTGCTCCGGCGTCCCGTCGAACGTAATTCGCCCCGACGTAATCCCTATAATTCGTGCTGCGTAACGACGCGCAACATCCACCTGATGGAGATTGAGCACGACTGTCATCCCGCTCTCCCGGTGCAGCTTGCTGATGTAGGTCATTACCCGCTCGGAAGTGACCGTATCCAGACTTGAGACGGGTTCATCCCCCAGCAGCAGCTCTGGCTGCTGCATGAACACACGGGCAATGGCGACGCGCTGCTTCTGCCCGCCGCTAATGTCCTCCACCCGACGGCTGGCGAGGGCGCTTAAGTCCACCTCAGCCAGAGCAGCCATAGCCCTGGCCTTGTCAGCGGAGGAATACAAGCCAAGCAAGCTTCGCCAAGCCGGCATGACGGCAAGCCGGCCTGCCAATACATTCGTTAGGACAGAGAGACGGGGGAGCAGATGGAAGTGCTGGAACACCATCCCGATTCGGCTCCTCACCTCTCTCATCTCAGAGGAGCGAAGCTCTCTTAGTGATTGTCCATTCAGTACAATACGTCCTTCGTCCGGTTCAATGAGGCGGTTCATGCATCGAATGAGCGTAGACTTGCCCGCTCCGCTCGGACCGAGCATCGCAACGAACTCGCCTTGTCCGATCTGCAAGTTAATATCCTGGAGGGCTGGCAGCTTCTCCCCTGGATAAGTCTTCGTCAGTCCTGTAATCTGCAGCATCTACTTCACCCTCTTCCGCACGAGAGCGCCTAGATAGTCGACTGCCGTGACTAGGATCATGATGAGCAGCACCTCGAAGGTCACCTTCTGATACATGAACTGCTTGAAGTCATTGTAGAGCATCTGGCCGATTCCTCCTGCTCCTACTATACCTAGAATTAGACAGGTTCGAATTGCAGCCTCTAGTCGATAGAAGTACTGGGACAGCAGCAGCGGTGTAATCTGAGGCAGAATGCCATACAAGGCAATTAAGATGCGAGATCCTCCGAGCGCCCGCACCGCCTCCTGGGGCCCTTCCTCTGCCTCCTCGATCAGCTCCGAGATCAGCTTGCCGAACACTCCGATATTATGAATAATAAGGGCCATCACCGCCGGCATCGGACCGAGGCCGAGTGTCGGGATGAAGATGAGCGCCAGTACAAGCTCCGGTATGGATCGAATCAGGTTGAACAGGAACCTCGTCCCGTCATAGATCCACCTGGCCGGCGACCAGCTCCTAGCCGCGAGGAAGCTAAGAGGAATAGCAAGCAGCACAGCAATTAAGGTGCTGAATACCGCCATCTCCAGCGTATCCCCCATCGCTCGAATCGCGATTCGCCAGTCTGTTAGATCCATCGGGAACCAGTGATTCGTCAGGAACTGCACCGAATTGCCAAGATCTCGCAGCGCTGACCAATCGAACTGTACACCCGCGCCAGACCAGACCAAGAGGACAACAACTGCAGCCGTATAGAATAATCTTGTCCTCATCTTGTCCTCTCCGCGCTTACTGCTTCGGCTTCAATCGTCCGTCTTCAATGGCGGCTGTCCGAATCGCAGCGTAATCTTCATTGCTTGCCTTCGTGAACCCGCTCGCTCCGCCGAACGCGCTGAGAATATCCGAATCTGTAATCTTCAGCATAGCTTCCTGAATAACAGCCGTGTCCTCGTCACTTACCGACTTGATGACAGCCCACGGATATTGGAACAAGTCCTCTGACTGCCAGATGGTCTTAATCTTCGTCCCATCAATCTTGCCCTGCTTCACGAGGTTGTTGTAGAATGCACTATCAATCGCGCCTACATCCTGCTGCTTGTTCTGAATGGCCAGCGCAGTAGCGGTATGATCGCCGGTATAGGTGACGCTCTTGAAGGAATTGTCCTCCTGGCTCTTGAACACGCCTGCCTTCTTCAGTGCAATTCCGGGAATAAGGCTGCCTGAGGTTGAGCTAATATCGCCGAAGGCGAACCTGATTGACTTGGAGTCCTTAATGACATCCTCCAGCTTCTCATAGGGAGAGTCAATAGGCGCAATCATATAGGAATAATAGAACGGCTTGCCGTCTATCAGCTGTGTAACAATAGCCTTAACGTCATAGCGTTCATGCGCTTCCACGTACGTAAGCGGTCCAAGGTAAGCCATCTGTACCTTGCCTGCCCCCATCGCTTCTACCACGCCATTGTAATCGGGATACACTTCCGCCTTCACCGGCCGGCCGAGCTCCTCCGTTAGAATCTCGGCCAGCTTGTCCGCTCCAAGCTTCATCTGGTTGCTGCCTTGCGCAGGAATGACACCGATCAGCATCTCTTCCTTGTTATCCGCATTGCCATTGTTCGCACCAGTCTCCGTCTTCGTTCCTGCTTCATCCTTGTTAGTTCCGCCGCCGCAAGCCGCCAGCATCAAGCACAGGGCCATCACAATCCCTGCCCATAATCCTCTCTTCAATCCCAACATCACTTCATTCTCTCCTTCACAGCAATTCTAACTTCAACTATTGACAATACCACATTCTCGCATCAAAACAAAAAAAATCGGGGAAGCTCCCCCGATTCTAATCCTTCATTCCACTAATGGCAAATACACATTGAACTCCGTCCCTTGATCAACCTGGCTGTCGACCCGAATCGATCCGCCATGATTCCGAATGATTCGATAGGACACGGACAAGCCTAGTCCCGTTCCCGCTTCCTTCGTCGTGAAGAACGGATCGAAGAGGCGGCTCATTGTCGTCTTGTCCATTCCTCTGCCATTATCTCGAATCGTCACTTCTACATACTGTTCATCCCTGCGCGCAATTACACTAATCAGACCCGTCCGTTCACCATTCAGCTCTTCGATAGCGTCCAAGGAGTTCTTCACCAGGTTCAGAATGACCTGCTTCACCTGCTTCACATCAATGGATACCATGAGTTCATCCTCATACGACTCCAGCTGAACCTGACAATTGCGCATGAGCGACTCACTCTCGGTCAGCATCACAACTTCTCTAAGGAGGCTTACGATCGAGATGGATTGCTTCATTGGAGCCGAAGGCTTCGACGAGTTCAGGAATTCATAGATAATATCATTCGCTCGGTCAATCTCCGTCAATATAATCTTGGCATATTCTTCCTTGCCGAGCTGAAGCAGATGCGGTCGTAGTAGTTGAATGAAGCCTCTAATGGATGTCAGCGGGTTACGAATCTCGTGAGCAATTGCTGCTGCAATCTTGCCTAGCATCGCCAGCTTGTCATTCTGGAAGGCGGTCTGCTCAATCTGCTTGTACTCCGATACGTCCTTCACGCTAATCAGGAAGTCACCATCGAGCTGATCGCCGTAGGTGACGGTAACGAGCAGATGATTGCCGTCAGGATGCTGCAGCTCATAGTAGAGATTCCTTCTGAGGATGGTCTCCTTGTACACTCTAAGGATGATGCGCTTCGTTGTTAGGTTGATTCTGCGATGAAGCAAGATCTCACGAATATTACAGCCAATCAAGGTCTTGCGGGGGATGTCGAGCAGCTTGGCCATCTGGAGATTAATGAAGGACAGAATTCCGTCACTATCGAACAGGGCAATACCGCTGTCCATATGCTGAAGCACATTCTCGTACTTGTTCTTCACCATCTCGAAGGAACGATTGGAGTGGAACAGCATCTCTCTCATTTCCGTGAACTTCTGCTCGGTAGATTTATCAGGCAGCAGCCTGAACCGATAGGCTACCATTAATTCTATCAGGAAGATAAAGGATCGGTTATACAGCTTCACAGCTTCATCAGACTCGACATTTGCTACGATTTTCTGCATGCATTCTTCATGTATGGCGATGATTTCTTCAGGGTTAATGCCATTAAGCAGCTTCCCGAGTTCGGTCGCTTGGTAAAGTGATGCTTCGTTACCATTGCGGATATATTCGGCAAGCGCAGGAAAGTAGCGCTTTCGAATGGCCTGCATCCTATACTCCTCTCTGGCACAGATGAATCGCTGACCGTATATTTATACTCATCATAGATACATTCTCCATTCTGTGTCAATCAGAGATCTTGTCGAATCCTGGTCCCGTTGTATAAAAATGGACGGGCATTAGCAATCCGCTATTGACCCGTCCAGTATGTACAGTAAATCAATTTTGCCCAGCAGCCATTATGACTTACACTAGTCTTCCTTGTCTCGAGTCTTGTCCTTGTCGGACGACTTCCTATCCTTGTCCTTATCCTTATCATCATCGTCGTTGTCATCATGGTTGTCATCTTCGTCGTCATGCTTGCTCGTATCATCATCTCGCCGATCCGAATCGTCGTTGTCATCTTCGTTGTTGTTGTTATGATTATCGTGATTGTCGTCCTGGTTAGATTCGTGCTTCCCGCCATGCTCTCCCTTGCCTTGGTTCTTGTCCGGCTTACCTGGAGCAGCAGGAGGCGGTGCAGCAGCACCGCCTGCCGGCTTGGAGCCTTCCTTGCTCGGCTTGGCTGGCTTATTCGGCTTAGTTGGGTTTTTCACTTCACCTGCAGACGGTTTAGGTACCGGCTTCTGCGGTTTATTTTTGTCAGGTGCGTCTTTATCTGGCTTGGTCGAAGGGGTTGGTGAGGGTGTAGACGATTGCTCTTGATCATTGTCCTTGTCCTTGTCGTCCTCACGATTGTCCTTGATAGCCGCTTTCTCTGCTTTTCTCGCTGCTTTCTCTACCTGCACGAGACGCTTCAGCTCTTCCTTGCTAAGAGCCTCAGACTGTGTGATTACCTTATCTGCTCCTCCAAGAGCTTGTGTCACAGCGTCGATGGACTGCTTCTGAAGCTCGCTTAAGCTAACCTTGTAGCCTTGCTGCATCGCGATGAGATAGACAGCCATTTTGCCAGAAGATATTCCGAGTTCATCCGCTTCCTCTCGCAATTCGGCCGGCACAGCAAGTGTGGATAGTTGAGCATCATTCCGATGGATTACAGCCTCGACCGCTAGCCTCACTCTGCCTACTAACTCTTCTTCATATTGCGCCCCGGCTTCTGTCCTCTCCAGAATACTGGTCAGGACGACGTCATGATCTGCTTCGTCCAAGTAGTGCGCGCTCTCCGCCTTCTCCAGGATGGCAGCAGCAACTTGCTCAACGGGCAAGCTCTTATACCGGAGCCCTTGAATTAACTGCTCTCCGTCGCTATTGAGCGCCCGAAGCTCTCTAACCTGGCCTTGCCTATCCATCCCCATCTCAATCGACGGGTTAATATCAAGGCTCATATAGGCCGCAATGGCATGGGCATCTCTCTGAACGAGCAGCAGGATGGGAATGCAGAGCAGCACAAGGACGGCAGCAGCATAGCTATACCATCTAACCGTTCCTCTTCGCTCAGAGGCTGCAGAGAATACGACCTCTGCACCGACGACAGCTTGGCCTTGACGCTTCACTCTCACGAACTGACCATCCGGCGTCATAACGATCATGTGGTGTCTGCTGACTTCCATAACTAATCCGCGATTCATGCTCTCACCTCCTGTGTAGCTAGATCTTGCTGCTGCGGCTTCACATAGCCATGCAGATAGGACCTCAGATACGGATAAGATCCGCTCATTATTAATAATAAGGAGATTATGTATTTGCGATTGCGCTCAACCGTCTTGCGTGACACTCCGCACTTCAGTGTCAACTCGTTCACAGGCAGCTTGCCTGTTCGCAGGAATCCTTCGTATAGGACAGAATCCCGGGCAAGTGTCTCAGAGATAGAGAAGACTAACTTCCTCGAGTCGGCGTGCTTGGGTGAGAGGGTCGGCAGCTCTTGGAATGAGATATCGTACCGGCTAAGCTCCTTGCTATACTCGCTAATCTCCATCCTGCGAGAGTCTGCCTCCTGGCTAATCTCATACTGTTGAATGGCAAGCTTCGTATCCAAGGGATTATATAGCTGGCCGTCTTCATCCTCCATCTCGTAAGAGCTGTAGGGCACTCTGGACTGATGGCGCTGCTCCTTGCGAATATAGTCAATAAGCCTGCGCCGAATGACCGTCTCCGCGAACCCAAGGAATGACCTCCCCGCCCCGGCTGAGAATCCATTAATCGCTTCATTGAAGGCAGAGAGCGCAATACTGAACTCATCATCCCTGCCTGCTTCTATATATCTTTTGCAGAATCGGCTCGTCACTTTGAGAATGTAGGGCTTATAATCCGCTATAAACTCCTCCCTAACAAGCTCGTCCCCTTCACGAATGCGAAGGACGATCTCTTCAGGTGTATGTTCCCTCTTGTTCTCCTCGGGCCTGACGGAAGCGGATTTCCGTAAGAACCGTTTGAACATCATCAGTAACAACCGCTCCACCTCACATTCATATGATTCGTGATTCAACTAGGTCTTCTGGGGGTATAAGCGCCCCCGGCTAACAATTTCCAAGCTCTTGTCACCTGCCCCGCCTAAGGCCGGCGAGCCATTTAGGTGCAAACATGCACCTATTCCGCTCCGCGCGACCGCACGGTGAGCCATTTAGGTGCAAACATGCACCTATTCCGCTCCGCGCGACCGGCCGGCGAGCCATTTAGGTGCAAACATGCACCTATTCCGCTCCTCACGACCGGCCGGCGAGCCATTTAGGTGCAAAAATGCACCTATTCCGCTCCGCTCGACTGGCAGGCGGGCCATTTAGGTGCAAAAATGCACCTATTCCGCTCCGCTCGACCGCACGGTGAGCCATTTAGGTGCAAAAATGCACCTATTCCGCTCCGCGCGACCACACGGCGAGCCATTTAAGTGCAATCATGCACCTAAATCTCGCCTCGCTACTGGCCGGCTGCCCAGCCCCCGCGCGAACGACGCACTCCTGACCAGCCTCACTGCCCCCAATAACATCAAAAAGCCTCCAAACGGAGGCTTGTAGGTTCTTCACATAGACTAAACGGATGTGCGGCGCTGCCGAAGCTTGTTCCGTCTGCCATTCAGAATGCCGAGCCGCTTCTTCAGCTCCGCTTCCCACTCTGTATCCTCTAGCTGCTTGGCAAAGCTAAGTAGATCAAGGGCCATATCAATCTGGCTATGCACGACGTCCATAGGATCCTCGTTCTCATGATTTACACAATTCTCAGTAAGGGACTTGCCCTCCTGGTCTACATATTCAGAGAAGTCAACCTCAGCCGCTCCGTCTCCATGGGCGTAATCAGCCAATATCTCATATTCGTTCTCAATCAAGTAATGAATCTCTACACGATGACAGACAGGGCAGAATAGAATCGGTACATTATGAATATGGGTTCGAAAATGCTTCAGCGTCCCCTTGGTTCCAATCATACTAGCACCGCAACAAAAACTCATAAACGGTCGACTCCCTTCTTTTGCATCCCTAAGGAACGCATAACAAGTGCCCAGCAGCAAGTCAGATTGTAATTATACTGTATTCGCTTCCGAGATGCGAAATTCCTGCTTTTTCACAGGAAAAGCTATGACAGGCTTCCCCCTTACACGCCAAAAAGCTGGATATGGGAGAGTCCCACATCCAGCTTCAAGTTACATCTTATAAGCATTAAACAACCAAGTTAGCTTGGCCTGGCTTCCAGTTCATTGGGCATAGTCCGCCGGACTGAAGAGCTTGAAGTACGCGAAGCGTCTCATCCACGCTGCGGCCTACATCATTGTGGTTAACGACTTGATACTTCAGTTCGCCCTCTGGATCGATGATGAACAGACCGCGAAGCGCGATACCTTCTTCTTCGATTAGAACGCCGTAGTCACGAGCAACTTGCTTCGTGATATCAGCAGCAAGCGGGAAGTTCAACTGGCCAAGGCCATTATCATTAACTGGTGTGTTGATCCAAGCCTTATGACTGTGCTTGCTGTCCACGCTCACGCCTAGAATCTCAGTGTTCAAGCCTTTGAACTGATCTGCAGCAAGGCTCAGTGCAGTAATCTCAGTCGGGCATACGAATGTGAAGTCTAGTGGATAGAAGAAGAGCACAAGCCACTTGCCTTTGTAATCGGATAGCGATGCGGTTGCAAAATCTTGGCCGTTGCCTGTAGCGGTCTCCATAGTAAAATCAGGCGCCGGACGGCCAACTAAACGTTCTGCCATTCCAAAAAACCTCCTTGACGCATTAGCGTTGATTAGTAATATTGTCACCTTGTGACCTCGAAATAAATCGTATCATTGGGCGATAATAAAGTCAATATTATAATCAGTATTTATTTATAATTATTATAAATAAGGAAGTTTTGGGGCTGTTTTCAGCCTACTTGCGAAGGGCAGCTACGATCAGATCACCCATAGCTGTTGTTCCGATCGCCGAGCTCTTGTCTACCGCAATATCACCGGTACGGTGTCCAGCGTCGAGCACTTCCTTCACAGCAAGCTCAATCGCTGCAGCCGCTTCGTGATAGCCGAAGGTCAGACGGTACATCAGCGCAACGGATAGAATCGTTGCGATCGGGTTCGAGATGCCTTGTCCAGCAATGTCAGGAGCGGAGCCATGCACCGGCTCGTAGAGGCCGAAGCTGCCTTCGCCAAGTGAAGCGGAGGACAGCATGCCGATGGAGCCTGTTAGCATCGCAGCTTCGTCACTTAGAATATCACCGAACATATTCTCGGTTACGATAACGTCGAAGCTTGATGGACGGCGAAGCAGCTGCATCGCGCAGTTGTCTACGAGCACGTGCTCCAGCTCGATATCCGGGTAATCGGCAGCAATCCGGTTCACCGTCTCGCGCCATAGACGCGAAGTCTCCAGCACGTTAGCCTTATCTACGGATGCCAGACGCTTGCTGCGTGTGCCGGCGATCTCGAACGCTTGGCGAACGATACGCTCGATCTCTTGCACATTGTATACGCAAGTGTCTACCGCTTCTTCTCCGCCTGCCCCTTCACGGCGGAACTTCTCACCGAAGTAGATGCCGCCGGTCAGCTCACGCACAACGATAAGGTCCGTACCTTCAAGCACTTCAGGCTTAAGCGTGGAAGCTTCCTTCAAGCAGTCGAATACAGTAGCTGGACGGATATTCGAGAATAGTCCAAGCGCCTTGCGGATTCCGAGCAAGCCTGTCTCTGGGCGAAGCTCCTTCGAGTTGTTGTCCCACTTCGGTCCGCCTACAGCTCCTAGAAGCACCGCGTCTGCACGCTGACAGATCTCAAGCGTCTCCTGTGGCAGAGGAGTTCCCTTCTCATCAATGGCAATTCCACCGAACAAGCCATGCTCGAATTCGAATTGAAGGCCGAACAGCTCCTCGGTTTTCTGCATCACTTTAATGGCTTCGCCAACAACTTCCGGTCCAATTCCGTCCCCTGCGATGACCGCAATTTTCTTAACCTCTGACATATCTTCAACACTCCTCATGTACATTCTCAGTCTGTTATCATTTAACCACAATTCCTCCCTCTTGACCAAGATATAGAATCTATGATCTCTATAGGCTGTGCTTATAGTACAACATCCTGCCATTCTGTTCCCGTTATCAGGCTCACTTGCTCAGCTTCACCTTCAAGGACTCCCCCTGAGCCCCGCTTACTTGCACCGTCAGCTTAACTGTGGGGGTTAGCTGGGTAACCGTTATTCTGCTGTCTGCTGAGATTACATCGGTTGCGCTCTGATGAAGCTCCAATTGGATCGAGCCTGTGTTCGCTTGGGTAGGATCGGATAGAGTGAGAGACAGCTCATCATTCGACTCCTTCACCAGCACGGAAGCTTGCTTGTTGCTAGATAGATAACTGGCACCATTCACAGAGATCGTCTTCGAGAGGTTGTTCCAGAAGTTGACCGCGACCAGGTGCTGTGAAGCATCATGAACTCCTTGTGCATCCACGCTGTTCTCTAGTATTACAATACCTGGCGCTCCTGCGTAAGCCGCGACCTCGCCTGCTGTTCGATGTGGAAGCAGAATATAGGAGTATGAAGCATTGGATGGATTAACCCCATGAGGGATAGCAAGACTTACATAGCTTGCCGATATCGGCTCCGTCCCTCCTCCAGTGTTAATATCCGACCATGCTCCGGTTCTGGTCTCTCTGCCTGCCGTTAGATCTGCTCCTCCTGGAAAATAATACCCAACACCAATACCCGACGCCTCCGTCTCCAAATGGGCCCATGCCGTATCGCTTAGTGCTGCCGACCAGCCTGATTGCATGGGCTGCAGGATACCCCCGACCGTTAGCGGCTGACTCCCCGCACCGCCAGCCAGCTTACGACCCTCCACGATAGTCTCGATTGGCCTGCCGGAGGTACTCGTAATACTGCTCCCAAGAGCTGCGATCTGATCTCCCAGCATGAACCAAGATTTCCTGCCAGTTAATCCAGACGCTAGGCCCGTGAATCTCATCCCTGCCACTCCATTTAATCCATCAGACACCCCACCTACGAAGTTATAAGTGGAGGTGCTTCCACTGCCCTGGCCATTAGTCAGCACTAGCGGATCTACCGTGGTACCCGGCAGACGATAAGGATCCACAGTCAGCCAATAACGATCCGAATAGTGAGTGAGATCGGCGTCATACAGATATGTCATTCCTTCTCCGGTATGCCAGCCTCTTAGATTCTCACCATTGCCAGCCTCATAGCGTCCTATTCTGCTGGAGAACATGCTAACGCCGAAGGCGAAGTCAGGTCTGATATGCACCGCTCTAGCCATCTTATTGAACACATGGTTACTTGAGCCTGGGGCGAGCGGGACGATGTCCGGATTGCCCTCCAGCCGCTTCAGCTCCATCATCTCGAACAGAGGCAGGCCGGCATAATAATTAGAGAAGGACGTATCCTGCTGAGTGACTCCCCGAACCAGACGCTGGAGATATTCCTTCTCACCTGCTGGCGCCGATAACGATAGTCTTAGGATCGAGAGCGTAATATCACGTCCCATCTCATGATCCTGCTGCTCCTTGCGCGCTACCGCCCTTCCCCTGACCATATCCATGATGGCCCCTCGGTAGAGCAGGGGCTGGAAGGAATTCCTTACCCAGGCATAGACATTCGAGACATTGGGATCGGTGAGCGACCATGTAGAGTTCTCAAGCACGTACAGCAGCTTGGACAAGCCTGCAAGCAGCACTCGTCCATAGCTTCCTGTATAAGCGATGTTCGTATGCTGCACGAAGGACCCGTCTCGATAGAACCCATCCCCGCTGTTCACATATAAGAATATGGCACTAAGCGCATCTCTGCCCTGAGCAATCTTGGCGCTGCTCTTGCCCAGTATGCCGCGAACAATTACGACCTGGGCCTTGTCAGACCGGTTGGCCCCTGTCTCATGAAGGCTGCTGTTCAAGCGAACTGTCGGATTCGGAACATACGCATCGATAGTCTGGATATAAGCAGACCGCTGAGCGGAGCTAAGCTGCGCATACATGAGCACCATGATATCCGTTAACGCTTGTGGAGCTCCGATCTGCCAGTCCCACCAGTTGTTGTACTGGGCTATACTTGCGTTGTATTTATTCGCCTGCATCCAGTCCAGGCTGCTCACAATAGCCGTTCCTAATGCAGCATCCCCGTATAACGCTGAGCCCTCTGTGGCATAGGCAATCGCCATGCTCCTAATGCGTTTATAGGAATTCGTTATGGTACTAGATACGGTCCAGTCACTTAGATCATTCCACAAGGAGGTTCGGCCGGATGCTGTGATGAGGCTAGACCAATTGCTCTGGGCTGTGTTCGTAATGGAAGCAATCTGGAGGGCCGCATCCTCATCTAACGGATCGTTCCCTTCCCCTGCCAAGCTAATCAACCACTTAGATCTGAGCCCATCATACTCGTCCGCTGCGTAAGCTCTCGGCAGTGCAGCCTGTCCCGTCTGAAGCAGAAGCAACATACCCAGCCCCATCCATATGAACCTTGCTATACCTTGTCTCAACATCTGTCTCACACCCTTCATAGGTATAAAAAAAAAATAGAGGCTCTGCAGGTGCACAGAGTCTCCATTCGCTGGTCGACCTATCTCGAACTATAATTGGCGAAGTCTGTTCGCCAGCCGTACACCCGCCTGTCGGAAATGGCGGTTCGTCTCCTGAAGAGCCTGGCTGGCTTCCTCCATTGTAGCTTGATGCTGAATCATTAGAATAGCGAGTCCAGCATCCCCATTCGCTTGTCTGCTGCAGCGCTCTGCTGTCTCTTCATCGGCACCCGTTGCTTCTCTAATGATTCGGACGACACGATGACGGAGCTTGTCGTTCGTTGCCTGTACATTCACCATCAGATTGCCATATACCTTGCCTAATCGAATCATCGCAGCCGTAGAGATCATATTGAGGGTCATCTTCTGAGCAGTACCGCCCTTCAGCCGTGTAGAGCCTGCCAATACTTCTGGACCTAATGCGATCTCAATCGGGTAATCGGCCGCTCTGCCCAGAGGCGTATCCTTATTACACGCTAATCCTACAGTAACCGCTCCGAGCTGGCTTGCCGCTTCAATCGCCCCCAGCACATATGGGGTTCTGCCGCTTGCCGCAATTCCAACCAGTACATCCTTATTCGTCAAGGTATCGTGGACCGCACGCTTCCCGGCATCCGCATCATCCTCTGCATCCTCTACGGCCCGCAGCATGGCCTCTTGCCCCCCCGCGAGCAGCGCGGTAACAAGAGCAGGCTCAACTCCGAAGGTAGGCGGACATTCTGCAGCATCAAGCAGACCCATCCGCCCGCTGCTCCCTGCCCCTGCATACACTAGCCTTCCACCACTCTGTAAGCAACGGACGACAGCTTCAATCGCTTCCTCAATTCGCGGAAGCTCCTTCCGGACAGACAAGGCTACGGTCTGATCCTCCTCATTCATCGCTTCAATAATCTCTCTTACCGACATGAGATCCAGCTCCATGTGATGGCTGCTGCTCTCTTCGGTCGTTAATCTGCTGAGGCTGTCGCTCATGCGAATTCCTCCCTCACCTTCATTCCATAATCTTGCAGAAGCACTGCTGACAAGCCAGCCGTCTTCCTCAGCTTGGGAATCCACCTCTCTAGCCAGTCTTACGACTTAGATGGACGAACCGCCTGCTTCGTCTTCTCCAGAGAGTGAATACTGGCTTCGTAATCTTGGGTTACCATCCCAACGTACAGCATATCCACCACATTAAGCTGGGCGATTCGAGAAGCCATGGCTCCTATCCGGTAATGCTGCTCCAGATTGCTGGTGAACAGCTGGATATCAGCTAGATCAGCAATCGGGCTGCTCCCGAATTGAGTTAGGGAGATGACGGCTGCCCCACTCTCCTTGGCTATGCGTATGCCATGCCATACATCAGGATTATGTCCGGTATAGGAGATGGCAAGGACAACATCCTGAGAGGTAAGGTTCGAAGCGATGATCGCCTGCATGTCCCGGTTATAACCTGCTTCGCACCATTTGTTAATCCGCATCACCTTAATCTTGAAGTCCTCTGCTACGACAGCAGAGGCACCAATGCCGAAGACACCTATCTTCCTTGCGCTGCTTAGCCGGGCAATCGCCTGATCGACCATCTCAGACGACAAGACCGATAGCGAATCTCGAATCGACTTCGTGTTGTTATGAGTGACGGATTCAATCAATTCCTCCGTCGTACTGCCGACGCGGAATAGCTGATACTCATCACTGCTGTCAGATGGCGAAGCCAGATCTGCTGCAATGCGCAGCTTCAGTTCCTTGAAGCCTTTACATCGAAGTGATTGTGACAGCCGGACAATCGTTGCCTGGCTTACTCCAGACAGCTCGGCGAGCGTCTGCACCGACATCTCCATCACATCTTGGGGATGGTCGAGAATGTAACGGGCCACACGCTGCTCCATATGAGACAGCGAGTCATAGGCGCCTTCCATACTGACTAGAATCCCTTTTAACATTCAATCACCCTCCTATTCATCGGAATGACATGCATGGACCTAACTCTTCATCCCGCTTAAGGCAATACCTGCTACGAAATACCGCTGAAACAGGGTAAATAAAAGGATCAACGGAGCAATGGCCATACAAGCAGCAGCCATCATAAGCGGATATTCCGTACTGAACTCGCCAACGAAGCTGGCCACAGCAAGAGAGAGCACCCTCATTCCGTCCGAGCTAGTGAAGATCAGCGGCCACATGAAGTCATTCCACGAGGCTAGAATGACAAAAATAGCCAGGGCAGTTAAGCCCGGTCTGGACAACGGCAAGTACATCTCCCAATAGATTCTAAAGTAGGAGCTTCCATCAATCTGAGCCGCTTCACCGAGCTCCTTAGGCAAGGAGAGAAAGAATTGACGCAGTAGAAATATTCCGAATGCGCTGGCAAGTCCTGGAACGATTAGCGCATAATACGTATCCAGCCAGCCTAGATGCTTCATGAGCACGAAGGTTGGAATAAGAATAATCTGCTGCGGAATCATCATCTTGGATAGAATCAAGATGAACAGCGATCGCTTGCCTGGAAAGGTCATCGTCGCGAAGGCAAATGCGGCCAAGGAGCAGAGGAGCAGCTGACCCCCTGTCTTGACTAGCGTAACGAAGAGCGTGTTCAAGTAATAGCGAATATAGTTCGTCTGCTCGAATACGTCTGCATAATTGCCCCACTGCCATTGCTCAGGCAGCAGCTTAGGCGGAGTCTGCATCGATTCCGCGAAGGTTTTCACAGAGGTGTCCAGCATCCAGAGGAAAGGGAATACCATGACCAGAGCACCTAGAAGGAAGAACAAGTGAAGGATGAGTCTGTGCAGCTTCATTCATAGCCTCCTCTGTTATTGATAATGAACCCACTTGTTCTGCAGCTTGAACTGAACGAGAGTTAAGAGAAGAATGGCGAGGAACAGCACGACCGCTTGTGCGGAAGCATATCCCATATGGAACATGGTGAATCCTTCTTCATACACCTGGAATACAACCGTTCTAGTAGACCCCAGCAGCACCGGATTGAGCTCTGATGCACTGCCTCCAGTCATGACGAATACAAGCTCGAACATCTGAAGCGCGTGGATGAGCGCAATCATAACGACAAAAAACAAGCTAGGGGTCAGTAACGGCAGCGTAATGCGAAAGAGCTGATATGACTTCGAAGCTCCATCCATATCTGCTGCCTCATAATAGGTCGGAGAGATTCCTTGAAGACCAGCGAGCAGAATAATGGCATAATAGCCGATTGTAGACCATACCGACACGATAATAATCGAGAGCATCGCATAGGAAGGATCGCTAAGCCAACCGGGCTCCGGCAGGCCAAGCCATCCTAATACTTGATTGACTGGGCCATATTCGGAGTGCAGCAGCCACTTCCATATCATTCCTATTGCTGTTGTCATCGTAACGACCGGGATGAAATACATCGTTCGGTAGACAGCAAGCCCCTGAATCTTACGATTGAGAGCAATGGCCAGCATGGCAGCAAGCGTGATCGAGATGGGGATAGCTAGACTTGCAAAGTACAGCGTATTACGGATGGATTGAATGAATTCCTTATCCTCTGCAAGCTCGCGATAATTGTCCAGCCCAATAAACTTAGGTGCAGTAAGGCCATTCCATTCTGTAAAGGCAAAATATACAGAAGTTAAGGCAGGCACAAGATGAAAAGCAGCCAAGATGAACAGTGCAGGGGCGATGAATACATATGCCCACAGTCGCTCTGAAGTACGCTTGCGCAGTTCCGGCTTCCAAGATCGTCTTCCCATATTCGTTATCACCTGCTGAGAGGGAGGACATGAGCCTGCTCATGCCCTCTCCTTATTCTTGTAGCTTCTTACTAGATGTTATTCCTTGCTCAGAATCTGATTCATCTGCTCAGCAGCTTGATCTAGAGCTTCACCTACAGGCTTGCTGCCTAGCAGCGCTTCCGTTACGGCCTCCTTCAGAACCTTAGCCCACTCTGCTGTGTTGATCGATACCGGATAAGGTGCAGTATGGTCCAGAGATGTAATGAACGGGCTCATGTCCAGCGATGGGATTGACTCGGCCCATACCTTGACATAATCCGTATAAGCCGGGAAGTTGACTGCGTTCTTAGCCAGAAGCTCTTGCCCTTCCTTGCCAGTTAACAAGCGAAGCAGTTCCCATGCTTCCTGCTGATGCTTGGAAGCCTTATTAATAACCCAGCTTGAGCCGTGTACGTAGAAGCCTTGCTGCTTGCCTTGAGGCAGTGCGGCTACGCCTAGCTTATCGCCTAGCAGCTTGGTTAGATTAGATGCATCGAATGACCCTCCGGGATACATCGCTGCACCGCCAGAGCCGAATAGCTGCAAGGGATCCGTCTCCAGCTGCTGCTGTGCGGAAGGGGATATCCCTTCATCCATCAGGTCCTTCATGAACTGAATCGCTTGCTTAGTCTCAGGGAGTGCTAACCCCGAGCTCTTCTTGTCAGCTGAGATGATCTGTCCTCCTGCCTGATAGACAAGCGGGTAATAGCCGACTTGATCGGAGTTAACGGCGACATATCCGAATACCTTCTTCTCCTTGTTCGTAAGCTTAGCTGCATTCTCCTTCAGCGTATCCCAGTTCCATGTTGCGTCAGGATAAGGAATGTTAGCTTGATCGAACAACTCTTTGTTATAGAACAATCCGATAGAGCCTAGGAAGAACGGGATACCATAGGATTGCTTATCAATCTGATACAGCTCGTTAATCCCTTGCGGGTACACGGATAAGTCCAGCTTGTCCTTGCCAATGTTCTCTTCCAGGTTCGTAAGCAGACCGAGTGAAGCGAACTTGTTGAAGTTAGGACCGTTCATCATGAAGAGATCTGGCCCACTGCCTCCTACCAGGCTTGTCTGCACTTTGGTGAAGTAGTCCTTGTTAGGGGTTATAGTCACTTGAACATCCACATGGCTGTGATCCTTTTTGTAGATCTCAATGACTTGGTCTAGCGTTTGCTTCAGCTTATCGTCCCACACCGCGATGTTCAGCGTAATGTTCTCTTTTGGCTTATTAGCTTCTTCCGAAGCACCCTGCTTCGCATTACCATTCGTAGCTGCTGGGGGATTGTTTGCTTCTTTATTACCGGCGGAGCAAGCTGCTGTTAATAGACTTAGGATTAGAATGGACACCAGAACGAACATGACTTTTCTCACAATGTATTCCTCCAATAGTGATATTGAATGCACGAGAGCTTCCAGTTGTCCGGTCAGCTTGAGAGTGGGGAGTTAAGTAACAATATTTCTTGGAAAATATGATTAAAAGAAATAATGTTTCACTTTTAACCACACAACCACTCGATAACTTTCATTTTATTCACTCTTTTCCTACCTGTCAAGTATGAATTAAATTAATTATATATACCCCTGCGAGATAGCTCGCAGGGGTAAGGTGAAATCTTAGCTCTAAGCCTTGCTTATATATGCCCCGACAGGCCAAGGCGGTTCGGGAATGAGGCACGCGCCTTGCTGCGCCTAGCCGTTATTCCAGCTGAGGTCTGCACCTGTCCGAGCTGCTCAGTCAGCTCCATGAACCACGGTTCATCATCCGTTGCCAGAGCCAGATTAATGAGCTCGCGAAGTGACTGCTCATCCAGCTGCGCATCCGGCAGCTTCTTCAGCCACTGATCTCGTACCGCAATCAGCTTGCCGACGCTGTCCTCGTTATCCGAGCGCACCACATGAATGGTAGCAATTCGCTGCAGCGCATCAACCGATTCAATGTAACCATGAACCAATTCCCCATTCAGTGTTCTCGCCTGTACCCAATCGCTAATGTCTAATGCCATTCTCCTACACCACCTATCCATAGTCTAATTCAATTGATTCACTTAACTCGTCTAATTAACTGTAACTTCTATTGTTACTGTAATTATATTATATACAGTTAACACTGTCAATACACGGAATTCTGAACACACAACACTCGTCACCCAGCACACAATATTCAACAGCGTCCACCCAACACGCCAACAATAAAAAAAACCACTGTAACTAGGATTACCCTAGCACAGTGGTCCTAAAACAACACTAAATCAAGCTCATACTATCCCGTCGTCCCGGCTGCTTGCGCTTCTCGATTAGTCGATTCAGAGCATCAATATAACCTCTTGCGCTTGCTTCCAGAATGTCGGTGCTCAGGCCGCGGCCTTGCGCGGAGATGCCGTCCTGCTTCAGCACCACATGCACCTCGCCGAGTGCATCCTTGCCCTGGGAGACGGACTTGATGGAATAATCCTCAAGCTCCACGCTCTCTCCAGTCACCTTGTCAATTGCATTATACAGAGCATCAACGGATCCGTTCCCTACCGCTACTTCCTCCAGGATGGCCCCTTCGGCTGAACGCAGTCGAACGGAAGCGCTTGGCACGGACTTATTCCCGTAGTTCACCTGAATGGTCTCCAGAGTGAACACTTCAGGCGTATCGATGAGCTTCTCTTCCAGCATCGCACGGATATCTTCATCCATGACATGCTTCTTCTTGTCAGCGAGATCCTTGAACTTAGCGAAGGCAATGTTAACCGCCTCATCCTCCAGCTCATAGCCCAGATCAATCAGCTTCTCGCGGAACGCGTGACGACCGGAGTGCTTGCCCAGCACCAGCTTCGATTCCTTCAGGCCAATCGTATCCGGAGAGATGATCTCGTAGGTCGTCTTCTCCTTCAGCATGCCGTCTTGGTGAATGCCAGACTCATGAGCGAAGGCATTGGCACCGACGATCGCCTTGTTACCAGGCACGACCATACCCGTCAGCTTGCTGACAAGACGGCTCGTCTTCGCAATCTCCTTCAGGTTCAGCGTCGTCTGCGCGCCGAATAGATCCGGACGAGTCGCAAGCGTCAGCGCAATCTCTTCGATCGCTGTATTACCAGCGCGCTCGCCGATTCCATTAATCGTGCCTTCCACTTGATCTGCACCGTTCAGGATCGCCGACAGCGCATTAGCGGTCGCCATCCCCAGATCATCATGACAATGTGCGCTTAGTTGAATCGTCTCAATATTAGGAACATTCTCCTTAAGCGTCTTGAAAATATTACCGAATTCATGAGGGGTCATATACCCCACCGTATCCGGAATGTTCACGACCGTAGCGCCAGCGCGAATCGCCATATCAGTCACCTGACAGAGGAAATCCAGCTCCGTGCGGCCTGCGTCCTCCGGCGAGAATTCAATCTTGGAGAAGTACTTCTTCGCATAGCGAATCGCGCGTTCAGCCGCCTCCAATACCTGCTCCTTCTCCATCCGCAGCTTATGCTTGCGATGAATGGGGCTCGTAGCCAGGAACAAGTGAATGCATGGATCCTGAGCGCCCTTCAGCGCTTCGCGAACCGCATCGATATCCTGCTCCCTGGACCTTGCTAGACCAATGATAGTCGCATTCTTCACGGCACGTGCAACAGCATCAACCGCTGCCAAGTCACCTGGGGAGGCTGCAGGGAAGCCAGCTTCAATTCGGTCTACGCCAAGCTTCTCCAGCTGAAGGCCGATCTCAACCTTCTCCTTCGTGTTCAGGTTGACGCCGGGAGATTGCTCTCCGTCCCGCAGCGTAGTATCAAAAATATAAATTTTGCGCATGACTGTTAACCTCCACGAACAGAATATCCCGGCGCACACGGACAATCGTCAACCACTGGACTCCATAGAGTGCTAGGGTAGGAATCGCCGTGTATACCGGGATCTTATCGTTCTACTATACGCTGATTATAAGTTCTATATACTTGGCTCTAAGAGATTACTTCTTGATCCAGTGCATCAATTCGCGCAGCTGCTTGCCTGTCTGCTCGATTGGGTGTGCAGCCTCGTTACGGCGAGTTGCTGTCAGCATCGCACGGTTCGATTGGTTCTCAAGGATGAAGTCACGAGCGAAGCGGCCGGATTGGATATCCTCAAGCACACGCTTCATCTCCTTCTTCGTCTCTTCGGTTACGATACGAGGACCCGTTACATAATCGCCGTATTCTGCTGTGTTGGAGATGGAATCACGCATAGTCGCAAGTCCGCCTTCATACATCAGGTCAACGATCAGCTTCAGCTCGTGCAAGCACTCGAAGTAAGCCATCTCTGGAGCATAGCCTGCTTCAACAAGAGTCTCGAAGCCTGCCTTAACTAGTGCGGAAGCACCGCCGCATAGTACAGCTTGCTCACCGAACAGATCCGTCTCGGTCTCTTCCTTGAAGGAAGTCTCGATGACGCCTGCACGGGTACAGCCGATACCCTTCGCATAAGCAAGGCCGATTGCCTTCGCATTGCCAGTAGCATCCTGCTCGATTGCGATTAGACCAGGAACGCCGAAGCCTTCTTGGTACGTACGGCGAACCATGTGACCTGGGGACTTAGGAGCAACCAGGAAAACGTCCGTATCCTTGCTAGGTACGATCTGTCCGTAGTGAATGTTGAAGCCGTGTGAGAACATCAGAGCTGCGCCCTTCTTCAGGTTAGGAGCAATCTCTTCCGCATAGACGCTTGCTTGCGTCTCATCCGGCAACAGGATTTGAACGACGTCTGCTACTTTTGTAGCTTCAGCAACGGTCAATACCTCGAAGCCGTCTTTTTTGGCTACGTCTGCAGATTTACCAGCGCGAAGACCGATGACTACTTTCAGACCGCTGTCGCGAAGGTTTTGCGCTTGCGCGTGACCTTGGCTGCCGTAACCGATTACTGCGATTGTTTTTCCTTGAAGAATACCGAAGTCTGCGTCTTTTTCATAGTACATAGTAACTGCCATGATAGTATTGCCTCCTTTGAATTTAACCCTATTGAGCGGGTGTTTAAGCTGAGATGTCGCTCTAGATGATAGTGCGGTTCTCCACTTAAACTCCCGCTCAATGCGGGGGTAGCTTATGATAGGAACTTAATGATTATTATTGTATTGTACAATTTACTTTACAGCATTACCGCGTACTAGCGCTGTTACTCCAGTGCGGGAAAGCTCACGAATGCCATAAGGCTTCAGCAGCTCAACCATCGCATCGATCTTCTCTGAATCGCCAACCACTTGGACCATCAGTGAGCTTGTCCCAATATCGACTACAGCTGCACGGAAGGTCTCAACGACGCCGAGAATCTCCGGCCGAGCCGCTGGCTCTGCGCTGACCTTGATCAGCGCGAGCTCGCGGGCTACCATCGGATTGGAGCTCAGATCGATAACCTTGATGACATCAATCAGCTTATATAGCTGCTTCGTAATCTGTTCAAGGGTATGATCGTCACCGCTTGTTACGATAACCATACGAGACAGGCCAGGCTCCTCGCAGGTTCCAACCGTGATGCTCTCAATGTTGAAGCCGCGGCGTCCGAACAGTCCTGATACACGTTGCAGAACGCCCGGCTGATCATTCACAAGTACCGCTAGAGTGTATTTTCTCATTCTGCATCCCCCATGACCATCTCATCAATTGTGCTGCCTGCTATGACCATTGGGTATACATTCTCGCCCTTGCGAACAACGAATTCAACGACTGCAGGACCAGGGTGAGCGAGTGCCGCTTCCCATGCTGCTCTTGCTTCTTCCTTGTTCGTCGCGCGGAAGCCCTTCACGCCATAGGCATCTGCAAGCTTGACGAAGTCTGGACTGCCGGCTAGATCGATATGGCTGTACCGATTATCGTAGATAATCTCCTGCCATTGACGAACCATGCCCAGCACCTGATTGTTAATAATGGCAACCTTGACTGGAATGTTGTTAATCGCGCAGATCGCTAATTCCTGAGCGCACATCTGCATGCCGCCGTCGCCGTTGATGGATACGACCGTACGATCCGGGTTCGCCATCTGAGCGCCGATCGCTGACGGGAAGCCGAAGCCCATCGTGCCAAGTCCGCCTGAAGTCACCCATGAGCGAGGCTTGTTGAACTTGTAGTACTGGGCAGCCCACATCTGGTGCTGACCTACATCAGTCGTTACGATTGCATCACCGTTCGTCGTCTCATGAAGCAGCTCTACTACCCATTGCGGCTTCAGCTCCACCTCGGAGTCGTTGTACCGGAGAGGCTGCTCGATCTTCCAAGTCTGCAGCTGGGCGCGCCATTCATCCGCACCATCAGCCCGAACCGCCAGCTCGTTCGCAATCTCAAGAACACTCTTCACGTCACCGACAATAGGAATCTCCGTTGGAACGTTCTTGCCGATCTCAGCTGGATCAATATCAATATGGACAATCTTCGCAAATGGCGCGAAGCCGTCCAGCTTCATCGTTACCCGGTCATCGAAGCGTGCTCCGATGTTAATAATCAGGTCAGCATTCTGAAGCGCTTTGTTCGAAGTGTAGGTACCATGCATGCCTGGCATTCCGAGCCACAGGTCGTTCCCGCTCGGGAAGGCGCCTAGTCCTAGAAGCGTCGTTGTGACAGGAATATCGGTCTTCGTTACGAACTTATAGAGCTCCTCATGTCCGCCGGAGTATACGACGCCTCCGCCTGCTAGAATGAGCGGACGGCTGGATTCTGCAATGGCCTTGATCATCTTCTCCACTTGCGATTTCTTCGGATTAACGGTAGGGTTATAGCCTCGAATGCTCACTTCCGTCACAGGCTTGAACATTGCTGTCTTCGCGGATACATCCTTCGGAATGTCAATCAAGACCGGACCCTTGCGCCCTGTATTCGCAATGTGGAAGGCCTCATGAATAATGCGCGGCAGATCCTCAACATTCCGAACGAGGTAGCTATGCTTCGTGATCGGCATCGTTATACCAGTAATGTCCGCTTCCTGGAAGGCATCTGTGCCGATGAAGCTTGTCGCTACGTTGCCTGTAATGACTACCATCGGCACCGAATCCATATACGCAGTTGCAATGCCCGTTACGAGGTTGGTTGCCCCTGGACCTGACGTAGCGATACATACCCCAACCTTGCCGCTTGCGCGAGCATAACCGTCTGCTGCATGAATCGCACCTTGCTCATGGCGGGTAAGCACGTGGTTGAAGTCCGAGTATCCGTGCATCGCATCATAGATATATAACACAGCACCGCCTGGATAGCCGAAGACGCAATCGACGCCCTCAAGCACCAAGCTGCGGAGCAGAATCTCAGAACCTGTAATGATTTCTGGCTTCTTCGCTTTTTCTATGATTTCTTCTTTTGACCTTAGTGTTGCACTTTGCGTGACCATAAGTCATCCTCCTCTCACAAGCTGAACAACCCTCTACCCCTCTTCATTCAACAAAAAAAACCTTCCATCCCTGACGCTAGATCTAGCATCGAGGGACGAAAGGTTTAGCTTCCGTGGTACCACCCAAATTCGTTATGCATCTCTCGGTGCATAACCTCCATAGGTAAGAACGTGTGCACATAACGTCGTTCTTAACCTGTGGCACTGTAACGCTTGCCCTGCGATTCCCCCTAATGCGCAACCTGTGTTGCTTTTCAAGGGAACAGCTCCGAGGTGAGCTCGTAGAAAAGGGATTCTGGCGACGGTTGCAGCTAATCCGCACGCTCTCTGAACAGTAATTGCCCTTAACACTTCGTCCTCATCATTGCCGATAACGTATTGTTAATACTTTCACTTATTATATGCCCTTGCCAGACATCCGTCAAGAACCATTCCAGCAATCTGCTACTGTAAATCTTACTTCCCTTGGCGCAAATGTAGAACCATCCACATAAAATAGATTAGCCGACAGGAGACATATCTATTCAGCCAGTTAGAAAGGAATGAACCTCACGATGATCAGATCGCGCAATCCGCGGACGGATGATGATGAGATTATGCGATTAATTAAGAGAGAACTCATCCCGCTATCCCACACCATTCATAATGGAGATGCACAGACGATCCGTGAGCTTCCTAAGCGGCTTCGCAGAGGGGTAACTTATGTAGCAGCTGGCAGCAAGAGCAGCACTCCCTATGGGTTCATCCACTTCGAGATTATAGGCTCCATCCTCATGTTCGATATGCTTGTCGTTCATCCCGATCATCGTAACCGCCAATGGGGTAGGAAGCTGATAGCGCACAGCGAAGCTTACGCTCAGTCTCAACAATGCAGCTTAGCCAGATTGTTCGTCGATCAGATCAACAGCAAGGCAATGCGTCTATATGCTCGCCTAGGTTATCAGACCGTTCGCTACTATCCTGAGCTGCGCTGCTATGAGATGCATAAGCCGTTAACCCCGCTGCACACCAACTAGCTTCTAGTAATACCCGCCGTAGTAGCCGCCGTTATTATAATTCTGACAGCCGTAGTTAGGCTCACAGCAGCCTCCGCCATAGCCCGGGCCATAGCCGCCTCCGTAGCCGTAGCCACCTCCTGCGAACAAGCCAATGGCCAGCAGATCGAATAGAACAAGAGGTATAATCGCCTTCGTCTGAACAAGCTTGCCTTTGTCTTTTTTCAACGGCACAACTGCCAGCTTATTCTGACTGATGCGGACGAGCTTACCTGTTACGACGGAGCCGTCTTTGCGAACTGCATAGATGGATTTGCCGAGGAGCTTCCGAACTTCCTCTGTAGTAACCTTGCGCATGCACAATCCCTCCTTTCCCGTTGTCCTACAGTGTATTCACAGGGAGGGGTTGCGGCTTGTATGTTTGTCCGCTTTCATAGAGTCTCGTTGAAATAAAAAGAACGGAGCAGACGATCTGCTCCGTTCTCTATTATAACGGTAATAGAATGCTATTACGCGTTGATTTTTTCTTTGGCAACGCCGGCAAGGGAGTTGAATGCGCTCAGGTCATTCACTGCCATGTCAGCAAGCATCTTGCGGTTCACTTCAACGCCCGCAAGCTTCAGGCCATGCATGAACTTGTTGTAAGACAAGCCGTTCAGACGAGCTGCTGCGTTAATACGAACGATCCACAGTCTGCGGAAGTCGCGCTTGCGCTTGCGACGGTCACGGTATGCATAGAGAAGTGATTTGAACACTTGCTCTTTTGCAGTTTTGAACAATCTATGCTTTGAACCGAAGTAACCTCTTGCTAGTTTTAGAATTCTTTTACGACGACGAGTACGGACAAATCCGCCTTTGACTCTAGCCATTTGTTGAAACCTCCATTAGGTTGAATTTTATGATGAACTGACGACTATTTCAGGTTGTTAAGGCCTTGTTGCAGACGCTTCACGTCGCCGGAAGCCATAAGCGGCTGGCCAGCAAGCACGCGCTTCTGACGACCGGATTTGCCGGACAGCAGGTGGTTTCTGAACGCTTTGTAGCGTTTAACCTTACCTGTACCTGTAATCTTGAAGCGGTCTTTAAGACTGCTGTGTGTTTTCATCTTAGGCATGTGGATGATCCTCCTTAAAATTATAATGATGTTGTACTAAGTAGTGGACTTCGGAGCCAGTATCATAATCATGCTGCGTCCTTCAAGCTTCGGAGCGCGCTCGACTGTACAGATATCGGCAACTTCCTTCTGGAGACGATCCAGAATTCTCTGTCCGATTGCAGCATGAGTAATCTCACGGCCGCGGAATCGAACGGAAGCCTTCACCTTGTCACCTTCGCCGAGGAACTTCACTACGTTGCGGAACTTCACTTGGTAGTCATTCTCCTCGATGTTGGCGCGGAACCACACTTCCTTCAGATCAACAATCTTCTGATTCTTGCGTGCTTCCTTCTCCTTCTTCTGCTGCTCGTAACGGAACTTGCCGTAATCCATGATTCGGCATACCGGCGGCTTAGCCGTCGGAGCGACGTTCACAAGATCCAAGCTAAGATCGATTGCCATCTGCATAGCTTCGCGAATAGGCTTGATTCCAATCTGCTCACCTTCTGCACCTACAAGACGAACTTCTCTAGCCCTGATCTCGTCGTTAATCTGATGATCTCTGCTAATAACCTGCCACCTCCAAAGTTTATATCCTGCATAATAAAAAATGCGGGCTCCATCGGAACCCGCATTCCATAAACGTTCATTAGTGTGTGGCGTATCAATTCCGTGTGGAGTTGAAACCGCAGTTCTAATTAACGCGTACCAGTCGGCCATTGCCAAAAGGTGAGAAGCGGGTGCTTCTGCTTGTGCGTAAATCAATTATTCGAAAAATGCTACCGAGATAATATATCACAACACAATTGCAGGTGTCAACCCATGCTGCTCATTCTATCCGGATAGGAATGAATTATACTTGCTTGCTCTGCACTTCCTCCAGACGAATTACGCGGCTATGCTCGGTATGGCTCCAGGTCTTGTTGTTCTGCGTGAAGAAGGCATACAGCGTAATCGGCCACCAGGATATCATGAAGATCGGCAGGGTGAGCAGATAAGCGTACATCTTCCAAGACCTTACCCCTTCGAGCGCAAGCGCAAGCGGGAATTGAAGGACCGACAGCGTGACATAACCAGCCACTAGCCACCAAGGCAGATAGCTGTATACGGAATCGAACAGATGCACCGAAGGCATAATCGTATCAATCCAGAATGCCAGCGTCAGCACGAAGCTGAGCAATGTATTATAGACGGATATGGAATAGATCGCGGAGTCGAACTTCACGAAGTTGCGCTCCTTGACACTGGCCCAGATTAGCGGGAAGAAGTAGTTGCGAGCCACGTTGAAGTGACCTTGCATCCAGCGCAGCCGCTGTCTAGCTGATGCCTTGAAGCTGACTGGCTTCTCATCGAACACCTTGGCATCATAGTTCAAGATCGGATAGACGTTGCGCTGCACGCAGCGCATCGAGAATTCAAGATCCTCGACAAGGCTTGTAGCCCCCCACCCCATGTCCTTCAGCAACGCGGAGTCGAAGCACATCCCCGTGCCTCCAAGGAAGTTGCTCATCTTCAGATTCGTACGGGACAGCTGCCATAGACGGTTGCAGTACCAGTAGGTTGCGCCGTAGGCTGCTGTAATCCAAGAGTCATCCGGGTTCTTCGTATCGAGGTAGCCCTGAATGACTTGATGGCCTGCGCACAGGTCATCGTTCATGAGACGCAGGAAGTCGGTATTGACCAGGTTGTCCGCATCGAACATAACGATGGCATCGAATTGGCGCGGCATGCCCCACAGCTCCTTGAGCATCCACTCAATCGCATACCCCTTGCCGCGCAAGCGGGCATTGTTACGAACGCTGGCATGAACGCCCATGCTTCTTGCGATATCAGCCGTACCATCCGTGCAGTTGTCACAGATGACGAAGATTTCATACAGTTCCTTAGGGTAGTCCATGTTCTTTAAGTTCTCGATTAATGCCCCAACCACTTTCTCTTCGTTATGGGCTGCGACAAGGACGGCGAATGTTTTCTCCGGTTTTTGCTGCTTACGGCTCTTGTTCTTGGCCAGTCCGAATAACGATAGACCGAACTGGTAGACCCCAATTAGCGCCAGAATAATTTGCAGTGTAATAAATACAATTCCTAGCATATTCAGTTTTGCCCCCTTAAGACCCCTTTTTAATGTGCCTGCTTCAGTGACTCTTGCATGTGTATGCATCTGACAGGCTTTTTATCATATACTCTTCTCTGTAATAGACGACGCTTTTCTGTAAGCGCCCTGCGACCATAATGATTTTCCACTGATTGCTAAGCTTTGTCAAAAGCGGTATGAGGCTCTCTGCGGCCTAATCTCGCCTGTAAAGCTCTTGCCTCTTGTAAGACAGTCAACTCTCCAGCTTTTGCACACGCTAACCCTTATTTTCATCCAAATGCGGGTTTTTTAGTTCTAAAGAAAGAAAAAAACAACCACCGCACTTACATACGTCAAATTCAGCGAAAATGTTTCTAAAAAAATTCTCAGAAATTGTCTCCGCTAATCGGACGAATCGGATGTGACTGCCCCAGGCTTGCTTCATGGCAGCGCGCCAGCAAGTCATCGAAGATGGCATCCCAAGACTGTCTGGCGCTATGAGCTCTGCCTCGAACAGACAACTGGCCCCTGAGGTCTTCATTGCGATAGAGCAGCTCCAGCCCGTCAGCGAAGGAGCTCGCCGAGCCTGGAACACAGCGCAGTCCAGTAACGCCATGAGTGACCGAATCCGTCACTCCTCCTGAATCTGCGCATAATACAGGCGTACCGCAGGCCATCGCTTCAAGCACGACATTGCCGAAGGTCTCCGTTGGCGAAGGGAATAGGAAGACGTCAGCAGCAGCATACCACTGCTGCAGCGCCTCCGTGCCTGTGAACCCGAGGAACCGGGCTGGAATGCCTTCCTTCGCACAGCGCTCCTTCAAGGTATCCGCCGACGGTCCATCACCTGCGAGCACAAGAATGGAATCGGGACATATGTTGCGCTGGAATGAGGCGTAAGCCTCTAAGGCAACGTCCACATTCTTCTCCGGCGCCAATCTTCCGACATATAGTACGATGAATGGATTCTCTTCGATCCCATGCTCTGCAAGCAGCTTGCTGCGATCCACCTGAGGGTGGAAGACCTGGGGATCAATTCCCCGGCTCCATACGGCAAGCCGTCTGGCATCCCAGCCTCGCTGGATCAGATCCTGATAGGTCGACTTGGATGGTACGAAGATTGACCGGCAATCCTGATGGAACCAATCCATATATCTCCATAACATCTTAACCATCCATTGCAGATTGTAAAACGGCAAATAGCGGTCAAAATGAGTGTGGTAAGAAGCAACGAGAGGAAGCTCATACTTGCGGGCATAATGAATGCCGCACAGCCCAAGATTGAACGGAGTTGCTACATGGACCAGGGTCGGCTTGAACGCATGAAGCGCACGCCGAATATGAATCGGATTAGGAAGTGCCAATCGGCATTCCGGATACAGGAAGAACGGCAGACTGACGAACCGCTCGACGGTTGCTGACCCTCCGGGCGCAGAGTCTCGCGCAGCAGAGTCAGGCGCGAATACCATGCATTCAATGCCTCTACGCTTAAGATAGTCCGTCCAGCGTCCTAATGTTCGGGCGACTCCGTTCACATCCGGCCCATACGTGTCGGTAAATAGCGCCAATCTCATCGCTGTCCCCTCCGTCTTCCGGCAGCTCGGCGGCAGAATCTCATACACCTCACGCTGCTCCCGCGCTCCGGATAGGATTATGGCTTATAGTCTATTGTATGTATGTTAGGTGTAAATCAACTACATATAAATAGATCGCAAAGCGAAACTTCTCACTGCTGTCCTCAGGAAGCATGAAAAGATTCGCTGTGAAATATAGGCGTAGTATAAGGTTCAGGCTTATACTTCCCTATATTTTTCATATAAGCTTAGCAATCCCTTTACATATGCCGAACAATCGAATGATACACTAGCAGAGCATAACACGCTGGTCAGGCATCTTACGTAAATGGGGGATGACGATGGATCGAATGATTGGTTGGCTAAGAACGAGAGACAACGAGGTATTGTTCTGGGCGAATCGGAGACCAGTTCATAGGAGAACTCACAAGTGGCTTGGGAGATGGCTCAGTACCATTACCCATATGGGCGGTGCCACCTTCACGCTGGCAACTGCCTTGTTAGCTGCTCTGCTGGCGCCAGCGCCTTGGCATACGACGGGCTGGCAATGTGTTGCGGCTGTAGCTATATCTCATATACCTGTGGCGATTGTCAAGCGCAAGTTCAAGCGGCTGCGTCCTTATCAAGCGTTCCCTGAGGTGAATACCTGCCTCCGGCCGCTCCAGGACTCTTCCTTCCCGTCTGGCCACACGACAGCAATCTTCGCCTGGCTAACCCCCATCTTGCTCACGGATGGGCTCTGGTACGCAGTGGTTGTTCCTGCCGCGGTTATAGCGGGGGTATCTGTCGGTTGGTCCAGAATGTACCTTGGATTGCATTATCCTTCCGATGTTGCGGCAGGAGCCGTTCTCGGCTCGCTAACCGCGCTTATCGTGAACTACTCTTGGCTGTCCTCGTCGATCTGAAGGGCAGATTCCGCTTCTTCCTTAGCAGCCGCTTCCTTCTTGCTGGCTCGATGATCAGCAAGCGCAGCTGCGCCGATGACCGCCTCCAGCCGATAGATGTTCTGGCCCTTCTCCATGAACTTCGTCTCATATTCGGTGAACACGAGATCCTCACGCGGACCGTCCTTATGCAGATGCAGCGAGATATTGCGCATGACGAGCTCCATCTCTGCGAAGCTGTTCAGGGAGAACTCGAACAAGGACTGTGAATCCGTCTTGAAGTGAATTTCTCCACGCTCGTTCAGCAGCTCCATATACTTCGCGAGGAATCGCGGATGGGTGAGCCTGCGGCGGGCGTGTTTGCTTTTGGGCCAAGGGTCACTGAAGTTGAGGTGAATACGGGTAAGCTCGCCCGGGGCGAACATCGTCTCAATTCCTTCAATATTAGCGCGCAAGAGCGCTAGGTTCTGCGGCTCCTCGAACCCTCTCTCCTGCCAGGCCAGCCTGGCCTTCTCGCTGGCGCGGCGAATGAGCTCGTCGTACATATCGACGCCGATGAAGTTAATCTCGGGATTGCGGGCGCTCATCTCGCTGATGAAGCGGCCCTTCCCCATTCCCAGCTCTACGTAGATGGGGCGGTCATTGCCGAAGAACTCATGCCAGCGCCCCTTATGCTCAGAAGCATCCAGCACCACAAGCTCCGGCTGTGCCTCCAGACTCTCTCTAATTCCCTTACGACCTCTTAGACGCATAATCATAATCCTCCAATGATGAGCGAGACTTGTCTTCGTCTCTGCTGTAAGCTAGTCCTTATTGTGCCCAAGATCCATGGCGTTGTAAAGAGGCTGTACTAGCGCAAACGACTTATGCCAGTCCTCAGGCGGACTAAGCTCGTCTCGCGCTGATTATATAGCCATAGGATAAGGCTCTGCCTTGAACTTTCTTATATTTAACATAAAAGCCGCTGGAGAACTTCTCCAGCGGCGTGTGACCGGTATTAACTTATCTCAGCTAAGCATCTGGTATTCAATCGTATCCTTGCGGCCGTTGTCCTTCTCATACGTCTCAACCAGAGCCGAGTTCAGCTTCTTCCTTGCTGACACTTCAAGCGAATGGTTCCCGTGGAACCGAATTCCTGCCAATGCCATAACTTCCTTAACCGTAAGCTCAACGTTTAATTTGTCATCCCCATGCGGGATTTTAACCGTGCTGTTCATCTGCAATCACCTCATCGATTTTTTTTACAGTTTTCCCAGTTAATCGACGTACTATGACGTTAAGGTGCAAATAAGGTATGTTAGGTTTTTTTATTGATTTGTCGCACTTTTAATTTAACACATCATGTTAGGTATTGCAAGCCTAAAACGCTTACACAAAAAAATAATTTTCCAGCGTTGAATGCCCGGTACTACGCAAAGTTAGTACTATTCTCCTTATGCCATAGCTCTATAATGGGAAGTATAAGCAACACGCATAGAAAGAGGCGAACTGCATGAGCAGAAAGTGGCTGGAACAAGAAGGGCCGTCGTGGCAGAAGCAAGGCATCATTACAGATCAACAGCTTCATAAGCTGCTCAGTCTCTATCCCGAGCATAAGCGGGCTGTCGGACTTGTTCCGATTCTAGGGAGCATTCTCGTGGCACTTGGCATTCTGAGCTTCATCGCTGCGAATTGGCAAGGCATCGCTGAAGGCTGGAGGCTAGTTATTATCGCAGTCTTCCTCACCCTCTTCTACACCGGAGGAGCTGCCCTGTACGACCGGGGGTCCCACCGTCTAGGTATCGCCCTCCTCTCCCTAGGCCTCATGACCTTCGGAGCCGGCAGCATACTAATCACCCAGATGTTCCACCTGGCTGCCTACAGCCAGCTGAGCTTCACCTTATGGGGCGGATTCGGACTGCTGCTAACTTATCTGTACAGAAGCCGTTACCTGTTCCTCATCAGCCTGGTGCTATTCACCGTATCCCAGTGGTACAGCTCGGTGGAATTGAATGATTACAACTATATCAGCCTAGCGGCCGTTATTGGCGGCTTCGGTTATTACTGGCTGCGCTATAAGGACTCCTTGCTAGCCTGGCTGTTGGCTGCTGGGCTGCTCATTCAGCTCATCCTGTTCACCGCGGTGCAAGGCATCGCCTTCGCCTGGATATTCATTCCCATATGGGCACTCTATTCCATCATGGACTGGATGAAGGAGAGGCGAAGCATCTATCCCTTCCAGGCGGTTCCACTGGTCGCTGCCTTCCTGTTCAATCTGTTCATCGCAGCATTCTGGGAAGCAACAGGCAGTTCTCTGTTCGGCGAGATTGCCGCTCCACCTCTGTACTACCTGCTTGCTCTGCTCCTTCTGTTCGTCTTCTCCACAGTTGGCAAGAGAAGGCAAGGCAGAACCGCCTCTTCCTTGGACTGGATTCTCGCACTCCCCTTCCTCTATCTCCAGGCGGGAATCGATGTGCTGTATCTGCTGACGCTGTTCATCTTCTCTCTCTACCTGCTGTGGCGGGGCTATGCGGAGGAATGGCGGCTTAAGATTAATCTCGGCACCCTGCTGTTCTTGACGAGCACAATGACCGCCTACAGCAAGCTGACCTGGGGCTTCATGGATAAGTCTATCTTCTTCCTAATCGGAGGAGCGCTGCTGCTCATCCTCAGCTGGCTGCTGAACCGCCGCAAGCAGCAAGTGCTGTCAGGGACAGATTACAAGGAGGAGGATTCCAATCATGACCCAATCGAACCTCGCTAATCGCAGACGGAAGCTGCTGCTCGGACTGCTCGCAGCGGCGCAGCTGCTGTTCCTTGGAGGCTATGCTCTCACGCATTATGCCGTTCATTGGTACGGCAAGGAGATTGTCCTCGACACCGTGCCGGTCGACCCTCGAGATCTCCTCTATGGAGACTATGTAATCCTCAGCTATGAGATCAATACGCTTGACCATTCCTTATGGGACTCGAAGGGGGATCTCCCCGAGCGAGGAGATATCATCTATGTAACCATTCGGAAGGATGCTGCAGGAGTCTATAAGGCATCAGCAGCATCCGGCCATTATCCGAAGCAGAGCGACTCCCACGCCTCCGTGCTGAAGGGACGTGTGGAATACAGCGATGACGACAGCCTTCATATCCGATACGGATTAGAGAAGTATTATGTACCGGAATATACTGGCAAGATATTGGAGCAGGAAGCCGGTAATCTGCGGGTGAAGGCTAAGGTTGGATACCGGGGAACGGCAGTGATTGAAGAGCTGGCCGCTAAGCCTTCGTAATGGCTGAGCCGACTGAGTGTGTATGAGACGTAACCTTGCTGCAGCGGGTCCCTAAGTAGATCGGAGTGTCATTGGACAGTGAATTGTCAATGGCGCTTCGTTCTTTTTTTCGCTAGAATAGAGAAGCAACAGTAGTGGCAGCCTCAGGGGCTGTGCACGGACTACGGCATAGGCAGCATCACACAATAGCTATAGCCGGATGAAGGAGAATGACATGACAGTATTGCAGCAGCCGTCCCATGAGCAGCCGATGCTCTGGGCGGATAAGAGATTTCATACATGGAACTACGAGATGAGGCAGCAATTCGGCGGTAAAGTGTTCAAGGTCATGCTGGATGCCGGATTCACTTGCCCCAACCGCGACGGAAGCATTGCGAAGGGCGGCTGCACATTCTGCAGCGCCAGAGGATCCGGCGACTTCGCCGGCAGCCGGCGGGATGACCTCGTCACCCAGTTCAACAACATTCGTGACCGCCAGCATCAGAAGTGGCCGGAAGCTTCCTATATCGGCTACTTCCAAGCCTATACCAATACGTATGCTCCCGTAGAAGAGCTTCGCGAGTACTATGAAGTCATTCTGCAGCAGCCAGGGGTTGTAGGCTTGTCTATCGCTACCCGCCCGGACTGTCTGCCTGATGATGTCGTGGATTACTTGGCAGAGCTGAATGAGCGCACGTATCTATGGGTGGAGATGGGCTTGCAGACGGTTCACGAATCTACCTCGGAGCTCATTAATCGCGCCCATGATACCGCCTGCTACGTGGATGCGGTGGAGCGGCTTAGAGCTCGAGGCATTCGCGTATGTGCGCACATCATCTACGGGCTCCCCCAGGAGACGCATGAGATGATGCTGGATACCGGCCGTGCCGTAGCCCAGTTGGATGTGCAGGGCATCAAGATCCATCTGCTGCACCTAATGCGCAAGACACCGATGGTCAAGCAGTACGAAGCCGGCCTCCTTCGCTTCCTCGAGCAGGATGAGTATATCGGGCTCATAGCCGATACGCTGGAATTCCTCCCGCCGGAGATGATTGTGCACCGGCTCACGGGAGATGCTCCGCGCGATCTGCTCATCGGGCCGATGTGGAGCCTGAAGAAGTGGGAAGTGCTGAACGCCATCGACGCAGAGCTCGCCCGCCGCAATACATGGCAGGGCAAGCTGTGGGAGAAGCGCTAGGATGGGCTTCCTCTCTGTCTTAAGCATGGCGCATCGCTGGATTGCAGAGCGGACGCAGCCGGGCGATGTTGTTATTGACGCTACAGCCGGCAACGGGGTCGATACGCTGGCGCTCGCTCAGCTGGTCGGTCCCCGCGGGACGGTCTACGCCTTCGATGTGCAGCAGCAAGCTCTCGAAGCGACGGAAGCTAGATTATCAGCGCTATCCGCCGAGGACAAGCTTCCGAGCCTCAGATTGCTGCTGCACAGCCATGAAGAGATGGACAAGCTGGTCGATGCCGATCATATCGGCCGGGCAGCTGCGATTATGTTCAACCTGGGCTACTTGCCTGGTGGAGATGCGTCGCTCATCACTCAGCCAAGCTCCACGCTGGCTGCGCTTGATGCGGCCTTAGCGATCCTGCGCCCAGGAGGCATCGTGACCTGTGTGCTGTACCCGGGTCACCCTGGCGGGAACGAGGAGGCGGCCGCGGTAGAGGGCTGGGCTTGCAGCCTGCCCCGAGTCGCTGGACAAGCAGTCGTCTATCGCCAGCTGCAGCGGCAGACCGCACCTTATCTAGTAGCGGTCGAGAAGAAGCGGCAGCCTGATTAATTAGGTAACACGAGCACTCATACTTAGGAGGATGATTCGAATGGCAGTGAAGAAGATTGAGCATCTTGGCATCATGGTGGAGAATCTGGATCGATCCATTAGCTTCTACACAGAGGTATTGGGTCTGGAGCATAAGCACACGATGCTGCACAGCAATGGCATTATCCGTCTTGGATTCCTAGCCTTCCCCGGTCATGAAGAGACGGAGATCGAGCTCATTGAAGGCTACAACAGCTCGCTTCCTGCAGAAGGCAAGGTTCATCATGCCGCCTTCACCGTAGATGACATTGAAGCCGAGTTCAAGCGCATCCTCTCTCTCGAGGTTCCGCTGAGAGACACCGAGATTACGACGCTGCCTAACGGCGCCCGCTACTTCTTCTTCTACGGTCCAGACGGCGAGCTGCTAGAGCTGTTCCAGCCAGGGAAGAATTAGAATAAGAGATACATAGACTAAGGAGTGTTAAGAGATGACGAATACCGTTAAGCCATACCCGCTGCAGTTCCAGCCAGAGATGAAGGAGAGAGTATGGGGAGGAAGAGCGCTTGAGCAATTCGGTCTTCAGCTTCCCGAAGGCTCCATAGGCGAAGGCTGGATGATTGGCGATCACCCGAACGGAACGACGAAGGTGAAGAACGGGGAGCTAGCCGGCCTAGGTCTGGATGAGATCCGCGAGCAATATGGCAAGGAGCTGTTCGGCTCCAAGGGCTTCTCCGAGAAGAACGGCCGCTTCCCGCTCCTCATTAAGCTGCTGGATTGCAATGATGACTTGTCAATCCAAGTCCATCCCAATGATCATTACGAGGGGCTTCCTGCCGGGGAGCTGGGCAAGACCGAGATGTGGTATATCCTCGATGCGAAGCCGGACGCGAAGATTATATACGGCCTGAAGGACGGCGTGAACCGCGAATCGCTCGATCAGCTCATTCAAGAGGGACGAATCATGGAGGGACTGCAGGAGGTACCTGTTCAGGCTGGTGATGCCTTCTACATCCCTGCAGGCACTGTGCATGCGCTCTGCGCCGGTGTTGTAGTCGCTGAGATTCAACAGAATTCAGACACGACCTACCGTCTCTACGATTATAATCGTCCTGGTCTCGATGGACAGCTGCGCGAGCTGCATGTGGAGGATTCATTGAACGTCATCGCTTATGAAGGCGCCGGTGCTACCCGCATGACAACAGATAAGCTGGGCGCGAATGAATGGCTGCAGATTGCCGAGTCCCCGTACTTCGACGTGACGAAGGGCAACGTACGTGAGCCATGGGCACTGCGCACAAGCGAGGACAGCTTCGAGATTCTCGTCATTGCCGAGGGTACAGGAACGGTAAGCTGGGATGGCGGCACACTAACGACGAAGGCCGGAGAGTGCTTCCTCCTCCCTGCCAATCTGGGCTCCTATGAGCTGGATGGCCACATGACGGTTATCCGCAGCGTACTTCCTTAGAACTTATCTAATTGCTACTCGTAGTCAATGACTACAGCTTGGCTTGACGGAACTGAGAGTCATTATGCATGAATGAACATCACAATAACCCCCAGCCGGGGCGCTGTTGCAGCGCCAGATACCGACTGGGGGTTATTGTGTATAAGTGTGAATTCGTTATAAGACGCTGCTAGCCTGCTCCTGCAGCTTCAGCATATATGGCTTAGGGACCGGCTTCCCTGCCGAGCCGTCCAGCGCATAGAGCACCGCGAGCAGCGTACCTGAGCTGCGAAGCACCTGACCCGAGGCCAGGAATTCCTTCAGATCGAATGGCAGCTTCTCAATGACAGCATGCTTGTGAAGCTCCTTCTCCGACAAGCCGAGCGCGGCGAATTCGGCGGATACCTGAGCTGGACTAGCTGCCAGCTGCTTCATCCAGCTGCTCCACTCCTGCTTGTCCATCGTGAAGTCCCACCAGATCTTGCGAGGCTTGTAGTTATGCCCCAGGAAGTAATCGAACTTCATCAGGCCGAGAATGACGTCGAGGTCAATTCCCTTCTCACCAGCGGCAGCGCCTTCGGCTCCAGTCTCTTCCGAGCAGCCCGCCTTGTACTCCCGCAGGAATGCCCACAGCCTGGAGAACAGATCCTCGAGCTGATGGCCGATCTTCTGCCAGCCCTGCTTCTCCCAATAGTCGCCGAACGACTGGAAGAATTCGAAGGGTGACGGGAATACCCGCTCCACCAGATACAGCAGGGTGTGATCCATTCGGTGCGCATTCCAGTACTTCTCCAGCACATCCTCTACCCGCTTGATCCGCACGATATCGGAGAATGGCAGCAGATCATTGCCAAGAATCTCATATGGTGAGTGATCCATGTAGATGTAGCCGTGCTTCTCCGCATCGGCCCGCATCCCAGTACCGCGCAGCATCTTAAGGAAGCCGAGCTGAAGCTCCTCCGGACGCAGTGCGAATACGTCATTGAACGTATTCTTGAACGTGTTGTAGTCCTCATGAGGCAGGCCGGCAATCAAGTCAAGATGCTGATCGATCTTGCCGGATTCCTTCACCTTCAGGACGGTGCGAGTGAGCTTCGCGAAGTTCTGCCTGCGCTGAACGGCCAGATTCGTAATATCATTCGTCGACTGTACGCCAATCTCGAACCGGAAGATGCCCGGCGGCGCATACTCGGCCAGATAGTCCAGCACCTCAGGGCGCATAATATCGGCCGTAATCTCGAATTGGAACACCGTGCCCCTATGGTTCTCAATCAGGAACTTGAAGATCTCCAGCGCATAATCACGCTTAATGTTGAAGGTGCGGTCGACGAACTTGATGAGCTTCGCTCCGTGGTCGATCAGATACAGGATATCGGACTTCGTCCGCTCCATATCGAAGTAACGCACCCCTACCTCTATCGAGGACAGGCAGAAGGAGCAGGAGAACGGACAGCCCCGGCTCGTCTCGAAGTAGATGACACGGCTGCCCAGGCTGGCGACATCCTCCTGGAACCGATGCGGGGAAGGCAGCTCATTCAGATTCAGCTTCGGCCGCCCGGGATTGACAATGATCTCACTCCCATCCCCCTGCTGCTTCCGATAGGCTGTCCCGAATACCATATGGTACTTCCCATCGCCCGCAATCTCCGAGAGCAGATGATGGAACGTCTCCTCCCCTTCCCCCATAACGATGAAGTCCACATCAGGCAGCCGCTCCATCCAATAGACGGTATCGTAGCTGACTTCCGGTCCGCCGAGGATAATACGGAGGTTCGGGTTGATCTTCCGAAGCATGCTGATAACGGTAATCGTCTCTTCCATATTCCAGATATAGCAGGAGAAGCCGATCACATCGGGCTGGCGCGAGTAGAGATCGGCCACGATATTCATCGCCGGATCCTTAATCGTATACTCTGTAATCTCGATATCGAAGTCCTTCTCACTGAATGCCTTCAGGCAGCGCAGAGCGAGAGAGGTGTGAATATACTTGGCGTTCAAGGTCGTTAAGACAACGTGCATGCTGATTACCCTCACTAACTATAGTTAAGCTGACACCTATTGTACCGAACTTCGCGGCAAAAAAGAAGAGCTCCCCCGTCAGCCTGCTGCCGACATGGAAAGCTCTTCCCAAAACGTTCCTTAATCTCTCAGATTGATGTACAACTGATCCTTCAGCTGCATATCAATGATCGGGAAGTGAACCTGCCATTCATCGTTCCCTAGTGCAGTCACTTCACTTGCCGCGAAGCCTCGCGGCTCGAACTCGTAGGTACGGTTGAAGTTGACAAGCACCTGAATCCGATCATCTGGCAGCATCCGATGCAGCTTATGCCCGAGCTCCACCGCCCATAGTCGCAGCTCGCTCGCAGCGGCACTTCCATAATACATATAGAAGATCGGATCTAACTCCGTCTGGAGAACAATCCAACCCGCTGTGTCCCGAGTAACCGTCCAATCGGTGAATTCTGCCAGTCCCTGCGTCGTCTGCAGCTCCGAGAATTCCTTGTCCATCAGCTTCGCAATGTCATCATTGGATACACCTGCGAGCGTATCAGGCAATGTGCGCGGCAGGAACTTCACCTTGCTGCTCAGCTTCTCGGGCAGCATGCTCATCAGCCTCACCGCATGAACCGTCGAGACCGCGAAGTTCAGATCCGCCTGGGAATCATATCCTGCGCTAGTAATACCGATGAGTGCGCCATATTCGTCGAACAGGGCTCCGCCTGAGCTGCCGTGATCGATCGGAGCGCTCGTCTGAATATAGCTAACGCCCATCTCATAGATAACGTTGCTGACAAGCCCGTCTGATACGGTATTCTGCAGGCCGAGCGGACTGCCGATCGCAACTACCTTGTCTCCCTTGCCCACACCTAATGGATAATCCACCTTAATCGCAGGAGCATCAATGACCTCTTCGGTCTGAATAATAGCTAAGTCTGCATTCTCATTATGAGCGGCTACTCCCTTAATCGTAAGCCGATCTCCATGGATCGTGTACGCTTCACCTGATGCGGCTTCCTCCATCACATGGTAGTTGGTTAATATGTAATGGTCGCCAACGACAACTCCGCTCCCCTGAGCGACGTCCGTATGGATGAGGACAACACTCTCGTCGTTCTGCTCCACGATGGCCCGAGGCGTCAGCTTCTCTCTCGATTCCAGCTGATTCAACCACTCCTCGTAGTTACCTTCCTCAATCTCCTCAATGGAAGTAATCCGTACGGCCTTCGCCTTCGCATCCCACTTCACATCCGCATAGAGCGATTCAGCGACGAACCGAATCGGAACGAAGGTGTTGCCATTCTTAATCTTCGCTGCAGCGTCAAGCTTGACCTTGCGGCCATTAATAGTCGCTTCCTTCTTGCCAACCTGAAGAGCAACTGTCGTATATTCCTTCTGTCCGATGACCGTCTGTGTCTTCGCCTCCCAAGTGACATCAGCCTCGAGAGCAGTGAAGATCGGTCTCATCGGCACATAGGTCACGCCGTTCTCCTTGAACGCACGCGGAGCAAGCTTCAGCTTGTTACCGTCGACATATACGTCTACTTCCTGTACCTTCACAGCTGCAGCTGATACTGCTTGAGCAGAAGGCAGCGCAACCGCCAGCGGTGACAGGCATAATGCAGCAGCCAGCAGCGGACTAAGCAGCTTGTGTGTTCGTTTCATACTCACTCTCTTGTTTCCCCCATATCCTTCCTAGTTTCCCAGAACAATTATACCTCTAACATCCTACCATCAGGGCATCTAGTTTGTCTATCGAATTAGAAGAGCTGCTAGAGCGGCAAGGAGAAGGCTTGATAGAGGCTTGGAAGGAACTGCAGGGCGGCAGAATAGGTAATTATCCGGCTTCCATGGTATAGTGGGAGGAAGTACGTTGTAGGAGGAACTCCAATATGAAGAACAAGAGCCATGGACCTAGTCAAGGGTCGAATCGCTCACGCCCGAAGCGGAGCGGGTCAGCCCCTGCTGCCGCAGGGCGAAGCACACGCATTCGCAAGTTCACCGTCAGCACATCATCCGAGCTTCTAGCCTATCTGCTCGAAGCTTCTACTATAGGACGCAATGCACTGAAGTCCATGCTGGCACGCGGCCAGATTACCGTGAATGACCAGGTCGTTAAGCTGTACAATCATCCGCTTCAGCCTGGCCAGATCATCGCGCTGCACGAAGGCAAGCCCGTTGAGACGCCGCCGCTAGCGGGTATGACCATCGTCCATGAGGACAATGATCTGATCGTCATTAACAAGGATGCGGGACTGCTGTCCATTGCCGGGAATGGAGAGGATACGCAGATTACCGCATACCGCCAGCTCATGGCCCACGTCCGCGCAGCCGATCCGAAGAGCCGAATCTATGTCCTACATCGACTGGACCGCGACACATCAGGACTGATGATGTTCGCCAAGAGCGAAGAAGTGCAGCAGGCGATGCAGAATGCCTGGCAGGAGACGGTGCGTGAGCGCACATATGTTGCCTTAGTGGAGGGCAAGGTGAAGCGCGAGGAAGGGACCATCACTTCTTGGCTGAAGGAGAGCAAGACGCTGAAGATGTACTCCAGCCACCTTCCGAATGACGGCCAACAAGCGATTACCCACTATAAGTTGCTCAAGGCGAACAGCGCCTTCTCCTTGCTGGAGATTCATCTGGAGACAGGTCGTAAGAATCAGATTCGCGTCCATATGGAGGATATCGGCCACCCGATCGTAGGGGACAAGAAGTATGGCGCGAGATCCAAGGTCATCGGAAGACTAGGGCTGCACGCTCGCGTCCTCGCCTTCCTCCATCCGACATCCGGCGAGCTTATGCGCTTCGAGACACCGATTCCTAAGGTGTTCGGCAATCCGCTGCGCGAGCAAGTGTGAGTGTTACAATACTAGAGAGATACCCGAAGGTGATTCCCCTTGCATACTCTATTCTATAAGTTACCGCTTGGCTTGCGAGACTATAAGGTTCTCCAGGCCTCTCAAGCAAGCGTACGAACCAGCCGCGAATTAGTCCATGAAGAGGAGCGGGATGCCGCCTACTTCCGAAGTCTGGAAGAGCACGGCACGCTGCTGAACCAGCCTCAGATTGAAGCCGTGCGCCATGGCGACGGCCCTCTGCTCACCCTAGCTGGAGCCGGCTCTGGCAAGACCTCTGTCCTCGTCTGCCGGACAGGGTATTTGCTGCGCGTTAGAGGGGTGTCCCCGCGCTCCGTCCTGCTTATTACCTTCTCCAAGAAGGCTGCGGAGGAGATGCGCGAGCGTGTAGGGAAGCTCCCCGGTGTCCGCTCGGATGAAGCCCGTGCGGTTGAAGCCAGGACGTTCCACTCGTTCTGCCTGCAGCTTCTGCGTTCTAGAGGATATTCGCAAGGCATACTGAGCGAGACGCGGTTCCAGCATATTTTCCTGAAGAAGCTGCTTCGTGAACTAGGTCTGTATGAGGCTTACCAGCCAGAGACGCTGCTTGCGCTGCTCTCTTCCTACAAGATGCAGATGCTGGAGGTGAGCGAGCTTCCCGAGAGGACGCCCGGCGAGCAGGAGCTGAAGCAGATCTTCCTGCGCTACGAGGAGTGGAAGCAGGAGCTGGACCGCATCGACTTCGACGACATTCTGCTGGAAGCCTACAAGCTGCTGAAGCGGGATGAGACTCTGCTGAATGCTCTGCAGAAGCGATTCCGTTATATCATGGTCGATGAATTCCAGGATACGAATATGGTGCAGTACGAGCTGATCCGCATGCTCGCGATGCAGCATCGCAACCTGATGGTTGTCGGCGATGATGACCAGACGATCTATTCCTTCAACGGGGCTAAGAATGAATATATTCTGCAGTTCGATCAGCAGTATCCTGGTGCGAAGACGGTCACTCTCGACATTAACTATCGATCCTCCGCAAGCATAGTAGGACTTGGCAATGCCGTCATCGAGCATAACAAGCTTCGCAAGCGGAAGACGCTGCAAGCAACCAGAATGAGCAGCCAATCCCCTCAATATATCACGCCTAAGAATACGGATGACGAAGCGGAGCTTGTCATTGAAGCGATTCAGGAAGGAGTCAAGGACGGAAGCAGGCCCTACGAGAGCTTCGCGATTCTGTACCGTTCCGCGTCGTCTAGCCGTGCGGTGTTCGAGCAGCTCGTCTATCGCGAGATTCCGTTCATTGATTATGGGAACGGCGAGCTTTTCTACGACCATTGGGTCATTAAGCCTGTACTCGACTACCTGCGGCTAACGGTGAACCGGCGCAGCTTCGATGCGATTGAAGGAGTCCTCCCCACGTTGTATCTGCCTAGGGAACGGGCTATGGCCTACATCTGGCATCAGGAGAAGGTCCAGGCGAAGAAGTGGCCCTTGATTCATCTAGTCAGCTATCCTGAGGTGAAGGAATATCAACAGGAGAAGGTTCGGGAGCGAATCAAGCTCATACAGACCATTACGCCTATGCGCCCCACCGCCGCCATTCAGGAGCTGCGGCGGAGCTTCTACGACCAGTTCCTGGAAGCTGGAGGACGACATGAGCTGACGCAGCACAAGGATATGCTGAAGGAGATGCTCGATGAGGTGGAATCCGCCGCGCGGCGCTTCGACCAGATTGAGCCCTTCCTCTCCTTCATCGACGAGCTGGCGAAGAAGCATGAAGAGATGGAGCAGCGCAAGAACTCGGGGGAGACGAATGCGGTCTCGCTCATGACGATTCACAAGTCCAAGGGGCTGGAATTCCCCGTCGTCTTCCTGATCGGGGCATCCGAGGGCATACTGCCCCACAGCTCTGCGCTGGAGGCGGAGAAGCTGAGCGACCGCCGCGCCGCTCAGGCCGGCGAGCAAGCGGGCCTGGCCGCTCTGGAGGAGGAGCGGCGCCTCGCGTATGTCGCGATTACGAGGGCGAAGGAGGAGCTGTACATCTCCTCGCCTGCCTACTACCGCGGCAAGAAGACCGAGGTGTCCCGCTTCCTGCTGACCGCGTATCGCGGGGAAGAGAGCCCGCCAGGCGGCGGTTCCAGGAGCGGCGGGGGCAGCGGGAGCTATGCCGCGGGTACTGCCGGCAGCGGCGCCGGTTATGGCGCGAGCAAGAGCAGGAGCTATGCCGCGGGCAGCAGAGCTGGCGGCGCGAGCAGCGGCTACATCGCCGGCAGGAATGAGGCTGGCAGCCGCAGCGGAATGGGCTCTGCATCTGCCTCGAGCACAGCAGCACGTTCCGCCCATCATGCTGCTCACTCAAGCGCTGTTCGCGGAGCGGCGGCTGCGGCAGATTCCCTCCTCTCTGCCAAGCCCGCGGCCGGGGGAACGGTGAGAGTGTCACAAGGCCTTGCGAACGCTGGCGAAGCGACGAGGACAGCGGCCAGCAGCGCTCGGCCCCATGTGTCCCACACTCCCCAAGCTGGTTCTACCCAGACCATAGACGTCTGGCTCTGCTCGGGAAGCAATTGTCCGACCTGGCAGCGGGTCACCTCTCGAGATGGGGATCAAGCAAGGACCAAGAGATGTCCGCTATGCCAGTCCGAGATGACTCGCGGACGCAAGGAAGTTAGGGCATGAGTCCAGTCTGCTAGATGCCCCGGTCATGGACCTGTCCCCCTCTAGAGGAAGTCGAATACTGCCTGCGATTACGCGTAAGCTAATAGTAAGCAATATGCTCCCGGCCCACTGAGCCAGCACATATCGCCTCAACGCGTGCTAGTAGCTGCGAGCGTTGCTCTGGTACGTTCGCAGAGTGGGAACATAGGTCAGATCGGAGGGAACTGCAGCATGGCAATCTTAAGAACTCCGCAGGACATTCAGCAGATGCGCAAGGCCAGTCAGATCGTAGCAGCATGTCACAAGGAGATCGCCAGGATGATTCGTCCCGGTGTTACTACCCAGCTCCTGAACGACCTCGTTGAAGATCATATTAGGAGGCTCGGCGGCGAGCAGGTGACGAAGGGCTACAAGGGCTTCCCTGCTGCCACCTGCGCATCTGTGAATGATGTCATTGCACACGGATTCCCAAGCCGAGCTCCTCTTAAGAGTGGGGATATCCTCAAGCTGGACATTGTAGCGAAGGCAGACGGCTGGATTGGCGACTCGGCCTGGTGCTATGCAGTCGGTACGGTCTCGGAAGCAGCACAGAGACTCATGCGTGTGACGAAGGAATGCCTCTATCTAGGCATTGAGAAGGCTCTGCCGGGCAACCGGATCGGGGATGTCATGCATGCCGTTCAATCTCATGCGGAGAGCAACGGCTATTCGGTCGTTCGAGAGCTGCTCGGCCACTGTGTAGGGCGCAACCTGCATGAGGAGCCCAGCTTCAACCATACAGGACAGCCTGGCCGAGGCTTCCGCCTGAAGGAGGGCATGGTCCTCACCATTGAGCCCATGATTAATGAAGGCACGTATCATATGACGATTGACCAGGATGGATGGACAGCCAGGACGTTCGATGGCAAGCTGTCGGCGCAGTATGAGCACACAATAGCCATCACCTCAGATGGTCCGCTTATCCTGACAGACCAGGGCTAGCACCCCATATTCAACTTGTAAAAAAAGAAAGGGATAAACACAGCTGTTTACGCTGGTGTTTATCCCTTTCTTTTGCGAAACCAGAAAAGTAATTACGCTACCGGAGGCGTGAAGCTGCGCTGCGAGAACTCCGTGTCCAGCATGAAGAACGCGTTGCTGTCCTTATCAATACGCTTCAGCTTATTAATAATGGAGTCGAACAGCGCTTCCTCCTCCACCTGCTCGTCAATGAACCACTTCAAGAAGTGGATGGTCGCATGCTCGCGATCATTCATAGCCAGATCTGACAGGTGATAGAACTTCTTCGTGTTCAGCTGCTCATGCGCATACCCATGCTCGAACGTATCGAGAATCGACTTGTAGTCATTCAGAGGGGTATTCATTCCGGCTAATGTAGCCCGCTTCCCGCGGTCATTCAGGAACTTGTAGATCTTCATCGCATGGAACCGCTCTTCCTCCGCCTGCACGATGAAGAAGTTCGCGAACCCGTCTAGACTCTCTCCCGAGCAATAGGCCGCCATAGCCAGATACACATGAGAAGAATAAAATTCGAAATTCATCTGGTCGTTCAGAGCTTCCACCAAAGAATCATTCATACTCCGTTACCTCCTCCATTGATCAACATCATAGCGTTATTTTAACACAAAAAAGACGGCGACAACACGGTCGCCGACTGTCTCTTATATTATTAACATGTGAACGCTGTCTCTAACCGATTAATTGCTTCAGCTGCTTGTACAATTGATCCGGAGATTTCGCACAGATTGCGCCTGACTTGACCATAACGAAGCATTCATGCTTGCATGTCTTGCACTCACCCAGGCAGCCGGTCTTCTTGTGCTTAATGTGCGGATAACGCTCCTTCATCGCCTTGTAGACGGGCTTCAGGTCATTTTTGAAGTTCTTCGTACAATATTTGATCTTCTTAATCTTCTTCACATGAGCACCTCGAATGCTTCATAATGCTTCATCTACATATGATGATAATGATTATCAATATAGATGTCAAGGTGGAATAGCTCACGTGGGAGGGTTACGCGTACCTGGAGAAAGGCTTCACAATTTTTTCACTATACAAACATAATACAAACTATTGACACCATGTACAGGGTTGTGGTTATATAGAGGTGCGAGGTTATACAATCATTATACATACCCAAACGAGGAGGAGTTACAAATGATGAAACGCAAGCCATTATTGTTGATTCTGCTAGGTATTACTATGTTGCTAGGGATGTTCGGCAGCGCAGCCTCTGCTGCGGAAGCGAAAGGATGGGTACGAATTGTACACGCTTCACCTGATGCTCCTAACGTCGATGTATATGTGAACGGCGATGCCGTGCTGAAGGATGTTCCCTACAAAGCGGCTTCTGATTACTTGAGCCTTGCTCCAGGCAGCTATGATGTAAAAGTGTTCGCAGCTGGCAAGAATGGGGAAGGCGACCCTGTCCTAAGTGCTACTCTGCCCGTTGAGGCTGGCAAAAAAGTAACAGTAGCTGCAGTCAATAAAGTGGCAGCCATCGAGCTGTTAGTGTTGAATGACGATCTGTCTGCATCAGAGGGCAAGAGCAAAATCCGCTTCGTTCATGCCTCCCCAGATGCACCGAACGTTGATCTCGCTCTCAAGGGCGGAGATGTACTCGTACCTAATGCAGCCTTCAAGTCTGCTTCGGCCTACTTGGAAGTTGATCCTGCCAAGTATGATCTAGAAGCTCGTCCTGCCGGCACAGCTGATGTAGCGCTGGCTATTCCAGGCGTTGAACTGAAGCCCGGTACAGTATATACAGCGTTCGCAGTTGGTCTGGCTGGAGGTACCCCAGCTCTTGAGGCATGGCTGTTGACAGACAGCACGCCAATGCCGGCTGAGATGCCGAAGTCAGGTATGGGCGGAGCTAGTGAGACAACAGGCACAGGCTATACACCTTGGGCACTTGGCGCAATTGCAGCACTTGCAGGCGGGGCACTGATCCTGATCAAGCGCCGCGCTGAGCAATCATAAGTCATGCGTAAGCTTACCTTGGTCATGCTGCTTAGCTGCCTCGTCCTTGTGACTTCGGCGTGTGGAGCAGGTGAAGAACAAGGGCAAGGACAAGAACAGGAGCAGGTGCCTAATCAGGCAACTGCTCCTGTCCCTTCTGCTTCGGCTGCTCCGGCTGCTCCATCATCATCATCATCTGACCAGGCTCCTCCTGCTACCGCTCCTCTGAAGACCACTACGACTGCAGCTCAGAACGGAATCGAGCCTGTACGAGTAGAGATTACGTCCATTAAGGTGAGCGCAGACATCCTTCCAGTTGGGTTAGACAAGCAAGGACGGATGGATGTACCGAGCGATGATGCTAAGGTGGGGTGGTATTCACTCGGCACTAACCCCGGTGCCCCGGGAAGGGCAGTGCTGTCCGGACATGTGGATAATAAGACGGGACCTGCTGTCTTCTATAACCTTCGCAAGCTCTCCGCTGGTGATCTGGTCAAGGTGACAGGGGCGAATGGTGAAGAGCTGACCTTCAAGGTTGACCGCTCGGAATCCTATCCCTATGACGAGGCTCCTGTAGATGAGATATTCGGAGTATCTGCAACCCCTCAGCTCATTCTTATCACTTGCACAGGCAAGTATAATCGGAGCAAGTCAACACACGAACAGCGTCTAGTCGTCTACGCCACTATAGTGAGCTAATATAAGAGCAGCCCCGAACGGTCTTGTTATGGAGACGTTTGGGGCTGCTTTTTTTTTTGACACATATATTCTGTTATCCCTTAATTAAGCTCTTGAGCTCCTCTTCGCCCCTCTTGAGCTGGGAGTCGTCCTTCTTCAACTGCTCGCGCAGCTGACTCAGAAGTACGTAGGAGGTCTTATCATTAAGCACTCCGTTCGCAGTTAATCCTTCATCCCGTTGGAACCTCTTAAGCGCTGCAGTCGTCGTATCATCGAACAATCCCTCTTGCGGACCGGATGGATAGCCAAGCACCCCAAGCATCGTCTGGAGCGTCTTCACATCCTCGCCGAAGCTGCCTTGCTTGAGCGGTGTGCCTGATGGAAGCGGACGAAGGCTCGCATATGCCGGCAGGGTAACCTTGATATCGGGAACTACGCCCTTCTTATGAATCCATGTTCCCCCAGGCGTCTTCCACTCCGCTTCCGTCAAGCTTAGGACAGAGCCATCCTTGAACTGGTTGAAGGCTTGGACAATTCCCTTGCCGTAGGTTGTCTCCCCTATCACCTTGGCACCAGCCGATTCCTTGAGCGCAGCCGTTAATACCTCACTCGCGCTGGCTGACTGCCCGTTGACAAGGACGGTGATCGGCAGCTCCCACTTCTCTCTCTGCTTCGACTTGTACGTAATGACCTGCCGTTCATTCTTGTACACAACCTGCAGAATGACCTTGTCCTTCGGAATGAGCTTGTCTGCAATCGCAATCGTCGGCTTCAGCAGTCCGCCTGGATTGGATCTCATATCAAGCAGCAGCCCCTTCAGCCCTTGCTTGCGCAGAGCAGCAATTGCCTCATCGAACTCCTCGGCCGTCTGCTCCCCGAATCTGGAGATGGTGATATGTCCAATACCGTCCTCCAGCATCTCGTGTGTGACCGTATGAATCGGAATCTCTTCCCGCTTCAAGGTCACTTCATAAGGCTCCTCCTGACCAGCGCGCGCCAGCTTCAGCTTCACCTTCGTCCCTTCCTCCCCGCGCAGCATGCCGATGAGATCCTGGAAGGTCTTGTCCTTAAGCGGCGTACCGTCAACTTCGAGGATGACGTCCTCCGGCATTAATCCGCCTCGCTCAGCGGGGGCACCCTTCGTCAGCGATGTAATCATATACTGGCCATCCTCCAGCCTCACCTCTGCCCCAACGCCGAAGATACGGCCTTCGTATCCTTGGGTATAAGCTTCACCTTGCTCACCAACCAGATAGTTGGAGTAAGGGTCTTCCAATGATTCCACCATGCCTACGGCCGCTCCGTTAATGAGATCCTGCGGCTTCGCGCCTTCCAGATAATCATTCATAATCTCATGATAAGACGCATTGAATTGCTGCCAGACCGGCTCCTTCAGCATCGGGTAACGCTGCTCCATCCACCACTTGCCGCCCAAGAAGCCTAGTGCTGCGATGACAATCGCTGCTATCATTCCTATCGATACCATGCGGCGCTTCGCCGCCTCGCTTGCCCATATTCTCACTTACACATCTCTCCGTTCCGTTAGCTTCGCCTATTCAATGTACCCTAACCGAGGGGGCAGGAGCAAATATGGACGGGCTGAGAGGGATTAAGAGGGATGAAGAGGGATTCAGGAGGATCCAGAGTGATCATAGGAACTCATAGGGTTACTGAGGATCCAGAGGAATATAGGCTTGAACCATAGGTGAGGTGTGAGCTACAATCAACCTAGCTTACAGATAGATCTGAAGATATGAAGAGAAGAGAGAATGGAGAGGAACCTGCGACATGACTTACAAGCTGATTGCTATTGATGTAGATGACACCCTGCTCACGGATGACTTGATTGTTACTGAGGGAACGAAGCGCGCCATGGAGGCTGCGATTGCACAAGGCGTGACTGTGACGCTGGCTACCGGCCGTATGTTCGCTTCCGCCCAGAAGATTGCGAAGCAGATTAATCTGAACGTACCAATCATTACGTACCAGGGCTCTCTCGTGAAGACGCTGCTGGATGGTCGAATTCTGTATGAGCGCAATGTCCCAACCGATGCGGCGAAGGAACTAAGATCGTTCTGTGACGTCCATGAGCTCCATCTGCAGCTGTATGTCGATGATATTCTGTATGTGAAGGAAGACAATGACAAGATTCGAGATTACTCCAGACTGTCCAACATCCCCTATGTAGTGGAGCCTGACTTCGACAAGCTGATTGAACAGCCTCTTACGAAAATGCTCATCATCGACGACCCCGCCTACCTCGATGAACTAGCAGACCAGCTTCGTCCGCTCATCGGCGACCGCGTCCATATTACGAAGTCCAAGGCGCATTACTTGGAGTTCATGCACAAGGAAGGGACCAAGGGCCATGCCCTGCGGTTCATGGCCGAGCACATCGGCTGCTCGATCGACCAGACCATTGCCCTAGGCGATGCGTGGAATGATCATGAGATGATCGAGGCTGCCGGGCTCGGCGTTGCCATGGGCAATGCCATCCAGGCCCTCAAGGACGTGGCCGACTACGTGACGGCCTCCAACAATGACGAAGGCGTCCGCCTCGTCATCGAGAAGTTCGTGCTCGAAGCCGCTGAGTAAGCGGCTTTCGCAGCCGCGTGCTTAAGCGCTTCGCGCTGCGCAATGCGCTTGCGATTGAGTTGCGGAGACACTTTAACACGGATAATCCGTGTTAAGTCAGTCTGGTCATAGGCGATTGGAGGATTTAACGAGGATTTTCCTCGTTAAGTGCCCTAGAAGCTAGTTAGTTGGAGGTGCGGAGACACTTTAACACGGATAATCCGTGTTAAGTCAGTCTGGTCATAGGCGATTGGAGGGTTTAACGAGGATTTTCCTCGTTAAGCCCCCTAGAAGCTAGTTAGTTGGAGGTGCGGAGACACTTTAACACGGATAATCCGTGTTAAGTCAGTCTGGTCATAGGCGATTGGCGGGTTTAACGAGGATTTTCCTCGTTAAGTCCCCTAGAAGCTAGTTAGTTGGAGTTGCGTAGACACTTTAACACGGATGAACCGTGTTAAGCCAGTCTAGTCCTAGGCGATTGGAGGGTTTAACGAGGATTTTCCTCGTTAAGTGCCCTAGAAGCTAGTTAGTTGGAGGTGCGGAGACACTTTAACACGGATAATCCGTGTTAAGTCAGTCTGGTCATAGGCGATTGGCGGGTTTAACGAGGATTTTCCTCGTTAAGTCCCCTAGAAGCTAGTTAGTTGGAGGTGCGGAGACACTTTAACACGGATAATCCGTGTTAAGTCAGTCTGGTCATAGGCGATTGGAGGGTTTAACGAGGATTTTCCTCGTTAAGTGCCCTAGAAGCTAGTTAGTTGGAGGTGCGGAGACACTTTAACACGGATAATCCGTGTTAAGTCAGTCTGGTCATAGGCGATTGGAGGGTTTAACGAGGATTTTCCTCGTTAAGTGCCAGCCGCACCCGCGTCCCATCGTCGCGCGCCATCGGCGGCGCCTAAGCTCCGATGCCGATGCTGCCCTCACACGCTAACCAGCTCCTCGCACACTTACCAGCCCCGTGCACGCTAACCAGCTCCTCGCACACTTACCAGCCCCGTCCACGCTCACCAGCACCACGCATACTAACCTGCCCCGCGTACGCGCACACACTAACCAGCCCCACCGCGCGTATACGCTCGCTAGAGCCGGCACACAACAGAACAGGCAGCAGAGGCTTGATTACGCCTCTGCTGCCTGTTCTTCACTTCGTCTAGCCCTGCTCCGCTACAAGTCTGCAAGCACCTGATACCAGATGCCCTTGGGCGAGTAGAGCTCCTTCTTCACTTGCTTCCATCCGCCGAGATATCCAATATCGAACAGCCCTGGCGGCACGGTGTACTTGTCGCCAAGCTCTGCAGCGACCGCTTCGTTCACCGGCCGGAACCCATGGTCCGCCAGCAGCCGCTGCGCTTCGTCACTCTGCAGATAAGCGATGAAGGCCTCCGCCACTTCACGCGTGCCATGCTTATCCACGTTCCGATCGACGACAGCAGCGGGATTCTCTATCAATATCGTATCCTCAGGCACGACGATGTCATAATCAATGCCCTTCTTAATCCGGGCGAGCAGCTCGTTCTCGTAGGTGACTATGACGTCACCAACCCCGTACTCGAACGCTGCCATTGAGGCCCGGCCGCTCTTATCAAGCGATTCCACATTGTTGTGAATCGCCTTCAGGAACGCCTTCGCTGCGGCGGGATCCTTCGCACCGGTCTCTTGCTCTGACCTTTTCAACCCGGCTCCGTACATCGCATTAATATCCCACTGGGCTCCGCCCGAAGTCTTCGGATTCGGATAGAGCACCTTAACCCCCTTACGGGTGAGGTCCTGCCAATCCTTAATGCCAAGGGGATTGCCCGCACGAGTGCCCATCACTACTATCGAGCGGGTCACCATTCCGGAGTGAGGGAGCGCCTTCCAATCATGGGTGATGAACTCCGCGTCCGCAACCTTGTTCATGTCGCCTTCCATAGCCAGTATCGCTACATCCGCTTCGAACCCGCCCGCTATCGCACGAGCTTGGGTACCAGAGGCTTCATAGGATTCCTGGAAAACAACCTTCTGCCCCGACTGCTGCTCCCAATAAGCCTGGAACTTCGGGAGCAGCTCGGCGAAGGCGTCCTTCACCACCGAATAAGCGCCTATGACCAGCGTGACATCTCCGGTTGGTCCGGTAGAGCTGGAGGGAGTCCCTTCTTCGTTCGCCCCGTTGCTGCACCCTGCCGTAATACTCAGCAGCAGCGCTGCAGCCAAGACGACGACGAGGGCCTTCCGCCAGCGTATTGTCCTATTAGCTATCATATGAATGAGTGCACATCCCTGCTGTTAGATATGAATCGGCATCGGGTCTACCTTAAGCTTGTTCTCCATGACCCAGCTGTCATTATCGTTGAATAGATACGCGCGGTGTACAAGCACACTGACTTCCTCGCCTGGATGAAGCACTTCCTTCTCCAGTGAACGATACGTAATCAGCTTCGTTCCTGCGCTGCCTGCCTCAAGCTCAACCATCCATTCACTTCCGCGGAAGTGAAGATGCTTCACCCTGGCGTCCATCGTGGCCGATGCGAGCCTAATCTCACCCGGCTTGCCAATCTCAATATATTCAGGGCGAATGAGCGCCTTCGTGCCCGGCCATTCCGAAGCATCCTCGAAGCCTCGCAGTAGACTAATATCCTCTACAATCGTAGATTCTCCGATGAAGCTGGCTACGAATGGCGTCTGCGGGTTCTTGTAGATATCCCACGGAGAGCCCTTCTGCTCCAGTCTCCCCTTGCTAATAATCATAATCTCATCGGCAACCTCTATCGCCTCATCTTGGTCATGCGTCACGAAGATCGAGGTGATTCCTACGCGCTCGATCATCTCCTTCAGCCACGTCCGAAGCTCCGTCCGAATCTTCGCATCAATCGCAGCGAACGGCTCATCAAGGAGCAGCAGCTGCGGCTCAGGTGCGAGCGCACGAGCGAAGGCCACGCGCTGCCTCTGTCCACCGGATAGCTGATGAGCGTAACGATGCTCGAACCCCTTCAGGCCCGTCAACTCCACCAGAGTGGTGACCCGCTCACGGATCTGCTCCTTCGACTGCTTCTTCACCTTAAGTCCGAACGCTATATTATCATAGACCGTCATGTGCTTGAACAAGGCATAATTCTGGAAAACAAATCCAATTCCCCGCTCCTGCGGAGGCAAATCATTCACTCGCTTGCCGTGGAACAGAATATCGCCAGAAGAAGGCGATTCTAAACCGGCCAGCATGCGCAGGATGGACGTTTTACCACCGCCGCTTGGTCCGAGTAGGCCGATGAGATGACCCTTCTCAATCTGGAAGCTAACGTCCTGCACCGCATGGAAATCACCAAAGCTCTTGTTCAGGTTCCGGACCTCGATATGCATCGTTAATGCACTTCCTTTCGTTTCTTCGCCCATTCCATGAGCAGCAGCAGGCCTACCGAGAAAGCAGCAAGCACGAGCGCTACTCCATTAGCCGCAACAACATTGAAATTCTCCACATCTTGATACACCTTGGTCGTCGCTGTCTGCGTCTTGTTCATAATGTTGCCTGACACGACGAGCACCGCACCGAACTCACCCAAGGAGCGGGCAACCGTCAGGACGACACCGTAGATGACGCCCCACCGAATCGCTGGCCACGTGACATGCCAGAATGTATACCAGGAATACGCTCCAAGCGTAGACGCCGCTTCCTCCTGCTGAGCTCCAATCTCCTGCAGCACAGGCATCACTTCGCGAATCATGAGCGGGAAGGTGACGAACAGCGTTGCAAGTATCATGCCGGGAAGGGCATAGACGACCTTGACTCCGCCATCCTCCAGCAAGGAGCCCAGCACCGTATTCGGTCCGAGGATGAGCACAATCATCAGTCCACCGATGACAGGAGAGACGGCGAACGGCAGATCCACGATGCTGTTAAGCAGCCGCTTCAGCCCAGCCCCCATCCACTTGGCACGAACGAGATAGAGCGCTAGCATCACTCCGAACAGCGTGTTGACAGCCGTCACCACAATAACGATCAGCCCTGTCATCATCAAGGCATGAAGTGCCTCCGGTGTCGTCAGACCATCAACTAGTCCGCTCCAGCCGTCCTCCCATGCTCCGGTGAATATCTTGACAAGAGGTGCTATTAATAGAAGTACAAATACTAGATAGGTTAGAGTAATCCACAGCTTCTTCACGCTTGCACCCTCCTCGATTGAATGAGGTTCACGGTGAACAAGATGAGGAAGGACAGCGTCAGCAGCAATACGGATACTGCAGCCGCTCCTTGCGGATTGTCACTCTCAATCTCTCCGAAGATGTATACAGATGCAATTAACGTCTTGCCCGGAATATTGCCTGCAACCAGTACGACGGCGCCGAACTCTGCAAGTGCGCGAGAGAAGGCTAGCATCGCCCCGCTCAGTATGCCTGGCATCATCGACGGGAGTATCACACGCAGGAAGGTAAGCTTCCGGGATGCACCCAGCGTGTAAGCAGCCTCCTCCTCCGACTTGTCTAGCTCCTCCAGCAAGGGCTGGATGGCACGGATGACGAAGGGGAAGGTGACGAACAGCATAGCAATGACAATAGCAGGCTCGTGGAATACAATCTCAATCCCGAACTCCTCGGCCAGATTGCCGACGAAGCTGTTCGGGCCTAGCAGCAGCAATATCATCAGTCCTCCAACCGCTGTTGGAAGCGCGAAGGGCAAGTCAACTAGACTGTTCAGGATCCGCCTGCCGGGGAACCGGTAGCGAATAAGCACCCAGCCAATCATCGTACCGAGAAGCATGTTAAGCAAGGTGGCCACGATCGCTAACCGAAGGGTCAGCAGGACAGACTTCCAAGCGAGCGGATTCGTGATGCTCTCCCAGAATGGACCGACACCCAGCGTAATCGATTGTGAATAGATGCCAATGATTGGGAGCACAATAAGAATGATGAAGTAGAGCATAATAGCGCTGCGGAAGCCGAAGCTCCACATTCGATTGCGTAACATGAGATTCACGGTGTCTAATACCTCCAGGCCTCGGCTCGTGCCGTAGGTCGATGCATTGCTTGGCTTAACCTTAGACCGATCATAATTCCTATTAGGTTACTTGGTATTATAAATGTAGCAGACATTACCTCCTATCGTCAATGGTTAATTAACATTTGATGATGATGCGAATCACGATTTCTTATATTCAAAAAAAAGAAAAGCTCTGGCCGGTATGTTGGCCAAAGCTCGTTCGTCTATTCCCCATCGATATAGTACCTAGTCTCGCCTTCGGTGATTGCCGCCTGGCCTTGCGTCACATCGGTCATCCAATCGATGAACGACTGCGCTTCGCCCGCCACCGGCAGACAAGTCAGCACGACGCGATCCGTGAAGTCTGTCCCGCCCACACGCACACCGCGTGAGTGAAGTTCATTCTCCAGCTTGCCGTACCAGGTGTAATCCACATCGACCACTACCTCTCTGTGGAGCACATACTCGATCTCCCCAGCAGCCTCGATGCCTGCGACAGCCCCGTCCGTATAGGCACGAACGAGTCCGCCTGCACCGAGCATGATGCCGCCGAAGTACCTCGTCACGACAACCGCGACGTTCTTCAGACCCTTATGCTTAATGACCTCGAGAATAGGCTTCCCCGCTGTGCCGCTTGGTTCCCCGTCATCCGAAGCCTTCTGCCACTGATCCCGCTCCCCTATGATATAGGCCGAGCAGTTATGGGTAGCATCCCGATGCTGCCGCTTCATCTCCTCGATGAAGGCGACAGCCTCTTCCTCACTCTGCACTGGCTTCGCATAGCCGATGAATCGGGACCGCTTAATCGTAATCTCTTGACTTCCCTGCTGCCGAACCGTCCGGTAACGTGCCAGATTCAAGGTCGATTACAGACGAGCTTCCAGCTCGGCCTTCTCCTTCTCATAGCCAGGCTTGCCCAGCAGAGCGAACATATTCTTCTTGTACGCTTCGACACCAGGCTGGTCGAATGGATTCACGCCGAGCAGGTAGCCGCTGATGCCGCATGCCTTCTCGAAGAAGTACACCAGATAGCCGAATGTATAAGGGGACATATCCTTAATGTTCACGATGAAGTTCGGCACTTGGCCGTCCGTGTGAGCGAGCAGTGTACCTTCGAACGCCTTCTTGTTCACGAAGTCCATCGTCTTGCCCGTCAGGAAGTTCAGGCCGTCCAGGTCAGCGGGGTCATGCCCGATCGTAATATGCTCAGACACTTCATTCACTTGAATGACCGTCTCGAAGATGTTGCGGTTGCCCTCTTGGACGAATTGGCCCATGGAGTGAAGGTCGGTTGAGAAGTCAACGGCAGCCGGGAAGATTCCCTTGAAGTCCTTGCCTTCGCTCTCGCCGTACAGCTGCTTCCACCACTCCGATACGAAGTGAAGAGCCGGCTCGTAGTTGACGAGAATCTCCGTTGTCTTACCTTTGCGGTAGAGTGCATTGCGTGCAGCAGCGTACTGGTAAGCGCCGTTCTCTGCTAGGTTCGGATTGCTGTACTCTTGGGAAGCGTCCGCTGCGCCCTTCATCATCGACTCGATGTCAATGCCGGCTGCTGCAATCGGAAGCAAGCCTACTGCCGTCAGGACGGAGTAACGTCCGCCTACATCATCAGGGATAATGAAGGAGTCGTAGCCTTCTTCGGATGCGAGTTTTTTCAAGGCACCCTTCTCCTGATCGGTTGTTGCATAGATGCGCTTGCGCGCCTCTTCCTTGCCGTACTTCTTCTCCAGCGCTTCGCGGAAGACGCGGAACGCAATCGCCGGCTCAGTCGTCGTTCCGGACTTGGAGATGACGTTGATGGACCAGTCGCGGCCTTCAATAAGCTTCAGCAGATGCGTGACATAGGTCGAGGAGATGTTGTTCCCGGCAAAAAGCACCTGAGGAGTCTTGCGGTCCTCCTTGGACTGAATATTATAGAAGGAATTCGACAGCATCTCGATCGCAGCGCGCGCTCCCAGGTAGGAGCCGCCGATTCCGATGACAATGAGCACCTCGGAGTCCGACTTGATCTTGTCCGCAGCCTTCTGAATACGTGCGAACTCTTCCTTGTCGTAGTTGTTCGGCAGGTCGATCCAGCCCAGGTAGTCTGAACCTGCGCCTGTCCCGTTGTGGAGCTGATCATGCGCGAGGCGCACGGCATCCGTCAGATTGTCAATCTCATGCTGGCCGAGGAAGGTCAGCGCCTTCGTGTAATCGAACTTAACAGTTGCACTCATGTAGATAGAAGCCTCCTTAGAATGGGTGATGAAGCTTGAATGACCACTTATGTATTCATGATCGAGCGTGTTAACCTAGCCTCTAGGATATCGGATTCCGCTTCATAAAACAAGGGAACAACCGACTAGCCGCGCCTCGTCTGCCATCGCTTTTATCTATAATCCCCATAGCTTCTGCTTATGGATCGCGCGGCGCTCAGACTTGCGCTTCCCATTGCCACTCGTCACAGCCAGCCTCGCCTCGACCTGTCGCTGCCTGTGCCTTACAACTACTGCCCTCTCCTCGACTCACCTATCGCCGACTTCGCCTCACAACTGCTGCCCTACTCCTCAACTCTCCCTATCGCCAACTATGTCTCACAACTGCTGCCCTTGTCTCCTCAACTTACCTGGTAGCCGACTATGTTTCACAACTGCTGCCCTTGTCTCCTCAACTTACCTGGTAGCCGACTATGTTTCACAACTGCTGCCCTACTCCTCAACTCTCCTTTGGCCGACTAGTAACTTCCCCCTCTCCGTACCCTAGCCTACGAGCACAACTCTCCCCTATCCTCTCTCCTCCCAAGCTTTTTGTGCTAAAATGTAGTCATAAATAAAGAGATGAGTTGGAGGGTAATGCGATGCGTAAAGTTAGCTTTATCGGTCTTGGCGTGATGGGCTTCGGCATGGCTTCTAATCTGCTGAAGAAGGGATTCGAGGTTACCGTATATAATCGTACCCCTGGAAAGGCGGAACAACTGGCCGCGTTAGGCGCCAAGCAAGCGGAGAGTCCAGCGGCGGCAGCAGAGGCTTCCGATGTTATTATTACGATTATTAGTAATGATGAGGCTGTTCGTGAAGTTTACTTTGGTGAGAATGGGATATTCGAAGGTGTGCGCGCAGGCTCCATCTTGATTGATAGCAGTACCATCTCGCCTGCTCTTGTACAGGAGTTGTCTGCACAAGCCGTTGCTGAGGGAGCAACCTTCCTGGATGCTCCGGTGACGGGCAGCAAGCCCGCGGCGGAAGGCGGAACGCTCGTCTTCATGGTCGGAGGCGACTCTACTGCTGTTGCTTCAGTAGAGGACGTACTGCTGGCTATGGGCCGTAAGGTCATCCCAATGGGTGCAAGTGGCAGCGGGGCAGTAGCGAAGCTTGCACACAACACAATAGTTGGCATTAACATGACTGCGCTGGCAGAAGGAATGGCTATTGCTGCAAGCGGTGGAATTGACGGCAGCGCCTTCCTAGAGCTGGTGCAATCCGGCGGAGCCGCGAGCCGCACAGCTGAGCTCAAGGCAGACAAGCTGCTGAGCGGTAACTACGATGTCCAGTTCTCGCTGGGACTTATGCTCAAGGACCTACGTCTCGCATCAGCGCTGTCCGACTCCTTGCAGGTTCCGACGCCGATGCTGGAGGCGTCCAAGAGCCTGTTCCAAGTCGGCGACGCGCTCGGCCTTCGCGAGCTGGACATGGCCAGCGTTGCTCAGGCCTATGAGCAATGGATAGGCCGCAAGCTAAGCGGCGGTCAAGGACCGACTCACTAACAACAGAGGCACGAGACCAACACACTAGCTAACAGAGGCACGAGACCAACAGCTGGCTATAGCTGCTCAGTCTCGTGCCTCTTAATTTAGGGTCCTCACGACCCTTACAGACACCTCCAACCACCTAATCCCCTTCTGCAAGGGTCCTCACGACCCTTACAGACACCTCCAACCACCTAATTCCCTTCTGCAAGGGTCCTCACGACCCTTACAGACAACCCCAACCACCTAATTCCCTCCTGCAAGGGTCCTCACGACCCTTACACACACCTCTAACCACCTAATTCCCCCCTGTAAGGGTCCTCACGACCCTTACAGACACATCCAACCACCTAATCCCCTCCTGCAAGGGTCCTCACGACCCTTACACACACTCCACGCGAATTACCAACCGTATTAGATTAAGTCCCATATACGTTCATGCAGTAAATATGAATGAACTCTCGCTCTATTCGTTTCAGCAGCTACAAGCAGGTCCCTTGCTGCCATCTTTCTAAGCAAGTTACTACCCGCTTTACGCCGTATTCCTAGACATTGACAAGCATCTGAAGCTTTGACGGGGCGGTTAAGCTGAATGAAGCTGAGCAACAATTCTCTTTCTTGCAGAGTCAGCTTTTCACTCTGTTTTTCCTTAGCCCCGCCATACCTCCCAATCAACTCATACACGGCGCGGCGGCAGGCGTCTGGCTTCTTGTCGAGCTCATCCCAGGTGAACGGAACATACTTGTATCCCATGATGACAAGCGTCCGTACCCGCATCTTCTCAAAAGCGAACCGCTCGCGCGTTATATTCTCGCCATGCACAGCAAATCCCTCACATTCAAATGCCAGCTTCAGCGGTTCGTAGAATACATCTACGTAGATCTTCACGCCTGTTGAACTAATCACCTCATGCTCCAATATCATTCCATCGAAGCTCCTGAACACCGGGTACAATGCTTCCTTCAGCATCTTCTTCTCCCCCGTCATATCCTTGTTCAGCAGCTCCAATCGCATCCCCTTAGCCGAACTCTTCTGCTTCTCCAGGAACTTCTCGAACTCATTCTCGAACATAACGTTCTCCTCCTTAGTATGGTGAAAACAAAAAACGCCACTTAGCCCCTACCGTGTAGGAGTTAAATGGCGTGTGCTTCACGCTGTATCAAACTAATAATTTACTACAATATAGCAAACTGCTATCAAACTATCAACCTATTTTCTGGTTGCTGGTACAAATTTTAATTTATGGTTTGCGATCACGGTTTCGGGCTACGGGTGTCCGTTGTACGATTACGGGTGTCCGGGTGTCCGGTGTCCGGGTGTCCGGGTGTCCGATTACGGGTCACGGGTCACGGGTCACGGGGTCCGGTTACGGGTTTCCCGTACTGATTACTCATCCCCTTGACCGCTCCTCCCCCCCTACCCCTGCTTCTCCGAAGCCTCTTCCTTCCCGTCGGAGACGAGCTCCTTCGCCGAGGCCTTGAACTCATGCAGCGTCCGCCCAACGGCGCGGCCAAGCTCCGGGAGCTTAGATGGTCCGAACACGATTAATACAACGACTAGAATCATCATTAGTCCTGGGAAGCCGATATTTTGCAACATGATAGATTCATCTCCCTCTCATTATCACTTATCCTAGCTGCACAGCGGCCAATTCGCCCCATGCTTGCTCCTTGACTGCCCGCCTGTATGCCCTTGCTTCCGGCAGCACCTCTTGCTTGCACCACTGCGGCTGCACCTATCCATCCAACAAGCAACAGGGGGGACTGGAGGACGCCCTAATCCTGCTCTACTCCCTGCCCTCTCCCTGTCCTCTCCCTGTCCTCTCCCTGCCCTCTCCCAGCTCTTCTCCCAGTCTGCTCCAACTCAGCGCCTAATCCTGCCCATGCTTATTCGGATAAGCGGCCACCGCTTCAATCTCGATGAGCCAGTCCGGGCTAACCAGCCCGCCGACACCGACGGTCGAGCGAGCAGGCTTCACCGGATTGTCCTTCGTGCCGAAGAACTTGCCATACGCGCTGAACCAGCCTTGATAGTCGAACTTGCCGCCCTTCGCCGCATCACTTACCACATAGACTCGCAGATAGATGACGTCCTTCATCCCTAGCCCCTGCTCCGTCAGTTGCCGCTCGATCTCCTTCAGCACGCCTTCCCCTTGCTTCTGCGTATCCCCATAGCGCTCATACACCGTCTTGCCCTCCTTGTTCAAGAGTGGAGGAACGGTGCCGCTGGTGGAGAAGGTCGCCGTCCCCGCAGGTACAGCAACTGCACTAGATATAGAGGACGCCGGATTACCGTAGAACTCGACTTCATGAATAGGCTTGAGAGGATACTTATTAGGTGTACCGGCCTGGGCTGCATAGAGCACACTCGCACAGACGAAGCAGGATGCTAATGCCGTTCCCAATACGACTCTTGTCTTGCTTAACTTCACCTTCACCATAACCAATCACGCCTCCCGCGAATGAATTATTCCTTCATTACTCTCTGATGAATATCCGTTACGACAGAGCGAGCCGACTCAATGCCCCCGGCCATCCAAGCCGTAATGTAGCTAATATGCTCCCCTGCCAGATACACTCTCCTGTCCGGCTTGCAGAGCGTCGGGTAATACGTCTTGCGGTCATCCGCCGAATAGGACACCCAGCCCCCGAGATTGTACTTCACCCGCTTCCAGTCGACGGAGAATGACGATTCGAACTCCTGATGGTACTGTGGATGAATCTTCGCCCCCTGCATCAGCGCATGCCGCTCCCTCTCCAGGTAGCTCATCGCGCCTAGCTTGTCCGCATTCGACCCGAAGGCATAATACCCGAGCAAGAGCCCCTTCTTCGCAAAATACTTCGTAGGAGGATAGTATATCGAGGAAATATCCATGTTCGTTAAGGAGCTGCCTCCGTATATATGCTCATCTTCTTCCCAGAAGCGCCTCTTGAACTGCAGACCAATCTTGCCCGCAGAGGCATAGTTAATGCTGGAGATCGCCTTCTTCATCTCGGGAGAGAAGTCGCTCTTCACGTCCTTCAGCACCGACAATGGAATCGTACAGATACAGTAATCGCCTGAAGCTTCCTTCACGTCCCCCGTATCCAGATTCTTGTACACAACCGTCACACCGGAATCCGATTGCTTAATCTCCATCACCTCAGAGCCGAACTTGATATGATGGCCGACCTTCTTCTCGAACGCCTTCGCAATCGCATCAATGCCGCCAACCGGATGGAACATCATCATCTGCTGATCATAGCCGTACTCCCCGCTGAAGAAGTTCCCGAAGCCAGACCCGATAATCGCCTTCATGTCAAAAGGATCCCTGATCACACCGGCATCCAGCCGGGAGCCAGGCTCTTCCTTGTAACCGCCCCTCGAAGATCCCTTGTAGAACAGGTCCTTATTCAGATCCCCTTCCACTCTCAGGTAGTTCACCAGCTTCTCCTTCTCTTCCGGACTGAGCGGCAAGTCGAGTGAGCTCTGATTCACCGCCTTGGCCAGCATCTCCGCAACATATCCGCGAACGTCGGCCTTCGCTTCCCGCTTCCTAACCCTCTTGCCGGATAGCGCTCCAACATTCTCGTTATAATAGAAGCCTTGTTCATTAACGTTGTTGAACGGCTCCATCTCAATGCCGAACTTGCGACAGTACTCCATCGTCACATGGAACTGAGGAATTCGCATCGGACCCGCATTGAAGTACATCCCGTCATCGAACCTCGCAACCTGCTTCATCCCTCCAACATCTGCCACAGATGTCCCTCTGCGTACGGACCAGATACGACCGCCCGATCTGGCTCTCGCTTCTAGGATGGTACAGTCATAGCCTGCCAGTCCCAGCTCATAGGCAGCGGTCATTCCTGCTACACCAGCCCCTAAGATAATGATTTTTTTACCATTCCGCTTCGTTCCTGCCAGATCATTCCTTCCCGGCGGCGTGTAATCAGCGGCCTTCACCGTCTCCGGCGACAGCAGCCCCATTGTGCCCATTACACTGAAAACGGCTGCGGTCCCGCCCAGTTTACCTACTGTTGTAATGAACTGTCTTCTGGACATTTCCTTCGGCATTTCCTTCGTGTCCACTTCCCTCAGCTCCTTTTTTTCCCCAGGTACAAGTCGGTTGAACATCTCTACAACGAGACTGTAGCACAGGGAATACAGCTGACTCTATTAATGTGTGAGTTTTTCTAACATAAATTATTTCTATTGCTAGAGCAATATCTATAAACAGCCCCTTAATTACTAGATATCTATTCGAGTACAACGACATAGATAGGAAATTAGTCATCCACATTCATAAATATGGAAAAAACTAGAGTATAATCATAGTCATATATGACCATTGTTGATTCATAGAGCCTCTGTTAATGTTAGATATCATGACACGAGGAGGCGACAGCCTATGACGAACAAGGTCATAACGATTGGGACAGTGAAGGAATTGACAGGACTAACCGAGAGGCAGATTCGTTACTACGAGGAACGCGAGCTTGTCTTCCCTCATCGTTCGAAGGGGCGCGCGCGCAAATATTCGTTAGAGGATGTGGAGCTCATTAAGGACATACATATGAAGCTGAAGGACGGCTATCATACCTTCGAGCTTCGGAAGATGATGCAATCATGAAGCATCTTCCCCTTACCATGCCGCTTATCGACCATATTACGGAGCTGCGGAGACGCATTCTGTTCACGCTCACCCTCTTCGTGCTGGCTATGATCGCCGCCTTATTCCTATCTCCAGAGCTGCTCAATTACTTGAAGAGCGTACCGCCGGCAACCGCCATCACCTGGAATGTGTTCTCTCCGTGGGATGCTCTTCGTATGTATATGTCGATTGCCTTCGTCATCGCTGCCGCTATTACCCTGCCCTTCGCCTTATATCAGCTGTGGCTGTTCGTCAAGCATGGGTTAAGCAAGGAGGAGCAATCGGCCACTCTGAGATACATTCCCTACAGCGTCATCTCCTTCCTGACCGGCTTATCCTTCGCTTACTTCGTCGTCTTCCCGATGAGCTTCTCCTTCACCTCTCGCATCGCGCACAGCATGAACCTCGTGGAGACCTATGGCATTGCCCAATACTTCGGATTCATGCTTAGTATCGTGTTGCCGCTGGCGGTCGCCTTCGAGCTGCCTATCATCGTTATGTTCTTAACCCGCATTGGGCTGCTTAATCCGCGAGGGCTGAGCCGCATGCGCAGGTTCGCCTACGTTATTCTAGTCGTCGTTGCGAGCTTGATCTCTCCTCCTGAATTCATCTCGCATCTGATGGTGTTCGTCCCCCTCGTCCTGCTCTATGAGATTAGCGTCGTCCTATCCCGGGTTGTCTATAATCGGAGGGCTAAGACTATGAATCTCAACCTAGACCATACAGCCCCAACCAGCAGTTGATATTAATAAAAAAATAACAACAAAGCAGGATCGTTCCCAGGAACGATCCTGCCTTGCTGTTCAATCAAAACCGCCTTACCCCTCGCTCAGAGCCGCCACCCTCGTACGAGGATTGACCGGCCGCTTCAGGCCAAGATGGTCGCGGAGCGTGCTTCCGCTGTACTTCGTACGGAACAGCCCTCTGCGCTGCAGCTCTGGAATGACGAGCTCAGCGAAGTCATTCAGGCCGCCCGGCAAGTAAGGCGGCATGATGTTGAAGCCGTCGGCTGCGCCGCTGACGAACCACTCCTCCAGCTGATCGGCAATCTGCACCGGAGTTCCCCAGATCTCGCGGTGACCGCGGGCACCGGCAATTCGCTGATACAGCTTGCGAATGGTTAGTCCCTCGCGCTCCGCCAGATCCTTCAGCAGCGTGAACCGACTCTTCCCACCGTTCACCTGCGCAAGCTCAGGCAGCTCCGGCAGCGGACCATCCAGCGGATACGGCGTCAGGTCAACGCTGATCATCTGCGACAGCAGGCTCACTCCAGCCTGCTCAGGAATGAGCTGCTCGAACAGCGCCTTCTTCTCCAGCGCTTCCTCCTCAGTCCGGCCGATAATGGGGAACACACCTGGCATAATCTTCAGCTCATCCGGGCTTCGCCCATACTTGGCCAGACGCCCCTTCACATCGCTGTAGAAGCGCTGGGCTTCCTCCAGCGTCTGCCAAGCGGTGAAGATGACTTCCGCTGTGCGGGCAGCCAGCTCCTTCCCCGGTTCAGAGGAACCCGCCTGGATAACGACCGGGTAGCCCTGCACAGGTCTAGCCACGTTCAGCGGTCCGCGTACCGAGAACCACTTGCCCTTGTGATTCAGCGTATGAGACTTCGTCTTATCCGCGAACTTGGCCGCATCCTTGTCATACAGGAAGGCATCATCATCCCAGCTGTCCCACAGCCCCTTCACCACATTCAAGAATTCCTCCGCTCGGTCATACCTCAGATCATGCAGCAGATGGTTGTCTTGACCGAAGTTCAACGCCTCGGACACATTCGCTGAAGTCACGACATTCCATGCTGCCCTGCCCTCAGATAGATGATCCAAGGAAGCGAACTTCCGAGCCACGTGGAACGGCTCGTTGTAAGTCGTGGATACCGTCGCAGCCAGCCCGATCTTGTCCGTGACCGCCGACAAGGCGGACAGCAGTGTCAGCGGCTCCGGCCGCACCGATACAGTCTGTTCCACCGCCTCCGGATATTTCTCAGAGACGGCCAGACCATCTGCCAGGAATACCATATCGAACTTCGCGCGCTCAGCATCCTCTACCAGCTTGCGATACCACTTGAAGTTCAGCACATCCGATGCGGCTGCATCGGGGTGACGCCATGCCGCCACATGATGACCGGGTGTCATTAGGAATAGACCAAGACTTAACTGACGTTCACGCTGCTGCGCTTGATTGCTCATTATATAACCCTCCTAGTGTAAAAGGTAATGATCCAACTTATCCCTGCTCTATTACCTGAACAGCTGCCTAACCACTGCGACTGACACCAGAGACTGATTGTGGTAATAGCTTGCACATGCACTTGCACATGCACTTGAACTTGCATTTGCACTTAAGCTTGCCGTCAAGCTCCCCTCAGCCCTATACGTCATTCCGTCGAGCTAGGCTTCCAGGCGGTGAAGTAGCGCTCCAGCGATACCAGAATATGATTCACCAGCAGGCCGAGCGCCGATATCGTAATGATGCCTGCATACATCTCCGGCACCATGAAGCTGAATTGCGCATAGTTAATGAGGTAGCCAAGACCGGCCTTCGCTCCTACCATCTCAGCCGCAACGAGGACGAGGATAGAGCTCGCTCCAGCCATCCGTATGCCTGTGAAGATCGGCGGTACAGCTGCAGGAAGGATAACCTTCTGGAATAAGCGGAAGGGGGACAGGCCCATCGACTTAGCCGACTTGATGAGCAGCGGATCGACGTAACGAACCGCGCTTATCGTATTAATCAAGATAGGGAATGAGCACGCGTATACGACCAGTGCGATCTTCGACGTCTCTCCGATTCCGAGGATAAGGACGAACATAGGAAGCAGAGCGAGCGCAGCCGTATTACGGAATAGCTCCAGCAGCGGATTCAGCAGATCGGACAGCCTCTTATACCAGCCGATCAGCAGACCTAGCGGAATGGCAATGACTAGTGCAAGCCCGAATCCAGCGAAGGACCTCACCAAGCTGGCTTGTGTATGATCCCACAGGTCTCCGCTTAACAGCAGCTGCCACCAAGACGCCAGCACCACTGAGAATGACGGCAGGAACGCCTGTTCAACCAGACCAATTCTAGGAGCAACTTCCCATAGACCAAGCAGCGCTGCGATAATGATGATTCGCTTCAATACTTGGGCAGCAATATTGACAGGAATCGTGAGCAGATCCAGGCGCGACTTGTTCAGCTCAGCGGAATCATGAACGGGCAGGACAATACTCTTCTCTAGACTAGCCATCGTTATACAGCTCCTTCATGCTTAGACTTGGCTGCGGCCGCCCGCAGTGCTTGCTCACGTTCATTCTCTTCCGCTCTAACCACCTCATCACGCAGCAGTCCCCAGATCTCACCCCGAATACGACCGAACTCCGGCTCCGCCCTGAGCGACTCCCCAGCTCCTCTTAGATTAGGAGGGATGTCAATAATCTGCTTAATTCGTCCTGGCTTAGACGTCATCACAGCCACTCGCTGTCCCAAGTAGATCGCTTCATCAATACCGTGAGTGATGAACACAATCGTCTTCTTCGTCTGCTCCCAGATTCGCACGAGCTCACCTTGCAGCGTCTCCCTCGTCTGGGCATCTAGTGCGGCGAACGGCTCATCCATGAGCAGCACATCCGGGTCATAGGCCAGGCTTCTTGCAATCGCCACCCGCTGCTTCATCCCTCCCGACAGCTCGTGAGGATATCGGTCCTCGAAGCCGCTGAGGCCTACCAAGGCCAGATATTCTCTCGCCTTATCCACCTTCTCCTTGCCGGTAATCCCCTTCGCTTCTAGCCCGAACTCGATGTTGCCCTTCGCGGTCTTCCACGGGAATAAGGCATACTGTTGGAAAACAATGCCACGATCCAAGGCAGGGCCGGCAATCTGCTTCCCATCAATAAGAATTTGTCCGGAGGTCGGCTTAGTCAGCCCAGCCAGCAGGTCAAGCAGCGTCGACTTCCCGCAGCCGCTTGGGCCAACGATAACGACGAACTCTCCTGTATTCACATCGAAGGTTATGTCCTTCAGCGCCGTGAATTCTGTCTCAGTCTTGCGCAGCCAGCCCGTACTCCTAACCTTGAACACCTTATTGACCTGTTGAAAGCTTATTTTAGTGCTGTTCCCTGCCATACGGCATCGCCTCCTAATCGTGGGTCATGCTACTTTTTCTCGAAGAATGGATTGAATTCATTCGTATAGAACTCGGACGGTTTCAGCTTGCCTTTCTCGAGCTGGCCCTCGTTCTCCAGCCAATCGATCCAGATTTGGAAGTCTTGATCGGAGATTAAGCCGCCTTTGCCGGCTACGCCTGAGCTTTTAAAGTATTTGACAGCTGAGGCATCTTCTTTCCGGCCGCGTTCGTTAATGATTTTTTCGAACAGGGCTCTGGACTCCTCTACTGGCGTCTCCTTCAGCCATTCAATTGCCTTAGCAACACCTTCTACGAACTTCCGCGTTGTGTTCGGATTCTCCTTAATGAATTCCTTGCGAATCACATAAGTACCAGCATTGAAGGCCCCGAACAGATCATAATCAGAAGCCAGACTGCGAATGCCTCCGCGCTCTAACGCCTTATCCTTGACGATATCTCCAATAACAGCAACGTCGATCTGACCACCGCGCAGCGACTGCTCTAGATTAACTGGCGGCAGTGCTACTAGCGTTACATCCTTAATCTCGTTCTTCGTTAGCCCTTCCTTCTGAAGCCAGTTTTTCAGTACGATTTCCCCGTGGGCACCGAGTGTGTTCATGCCGACTTTCTTACCAATCAAGTCCTTAGCTGTCTTGATCGGGCTGTCCTCAAGGACGAAGAAGCCATTCCAACGCTTGTCGTTGGTTCCGTAATAAGAGACAACCGGGGTAATAGGTGCATTAGACGCAACAAGCTTCACGACTGCTCCGTTGAAGGCTCCCCCGAAGTCGACGTCTCCCGTTGCTGCCGCTTGAATATCTTGCGGGCCGCTAATCGTATTGCCAATCCACTTCAGCTTAATTGGTGCAAGATAGCCCAGATTCTCTGCAAGCTCGGCGATTGTAACCGAACCCGTCCATCCTTGATACTTCAGTTCAAGCACTTCTGGCTCTCCTCCTGCGGGAGCTGCTGCAGCTGCTGTCCCGCTGCCGTCTTCCTTCTCTGCTGCACCCGATGCACCTTTGCCGTCTTCCTTCGTTGCTGACGATGCCGCCGTATCCTTGCTCCCGTCCTTCGTTGCTGACGATGCCGCCGTATCCTTGCTCCCGTCCTTCGCTGCTGACGATCCCGACTTATTGCCTCCCCCCGTCTCCTCTTGGCCGCAGCCTGCTAATAGGATGACTGCACCAATTAATAAGATGGATAGCAGAGTTGTTGCCCGCACCGTTGTTCTTGTTAAGTTGAATAGAGTGGTCATAAGCTTCTCTCTCCCCTGGATCGCCGGTTGAACACAAAAAGGAGACAAAGTTTCTGCAAGGTGCAGTCCTCGTCTCCGGTGGTCCGGTCGTATTTGGATTTCCTAATTCCAATTAGTTTATTCCGATTGGATTAGTGTGTTTTGAATATTATCACGGCTTTTTAAGTGGCGTCAAGCGTTATTTTCAGAGGGTGGTGAATCGATAAATCTCGACAAAATAGCCTTATATGTAGACTTAACTCAGCGCTGTATACAGGCCTACCTCAGATCTATTCTTAACTAAAACTTAGGTCTAAACGCCCTCTTGACTCTAATCCAGTCTATGCGCTAGAATCAAAACCATTCACACCGATTTACTTGGATATACTGAAGCTGACCAGATAACTGGAAGCCGGGACAGATGCCTTTGGGCTATGCTCCGGCTTTTGTTGTTCCCTGAGTACAATCAAAACTATTAGGAGGCGTTACACATGAGTGCAGAAGCGAATCAGACGGCAGCGCAAGTAGAAGTGCGTAGGATTGCAGGCAGAATTGGTGCAGAGATTACAGGAGTGAGATTGGCATCGGATCTGGATTCCGATACGGTGAAGTCCATTCGCGAGGCGCTTCTTGAACATAAGGTGATCTTCTTTCGCGGACAGCAGCACTTGGACGACGCCGCGCAGGAAGCGCTCGCTGGCCTCTTCGGTGCGCCGGTGGCACATCCAACAGTACCAATCAAGGGAGGTACCGAGTACATTCTGGAGCTGAACTCCGACCATGGCGGCCGAGCAGACTCCTGGCATACCGATGTCACCTTCGTCGATGCCTATCCGCAAGCCTCAATCTTAAGGGCAGTCATTGTTCCGGAGTCTGGCGGTGATACCGTGTGGGCGAATACAGCTGCTGCGTACGATAATCTGCCTGAGGAACTGCGTCAGCTTGCCGACCGTCTATGGGCCGTTCATACGAACAACTACGACTACGCCTCCTATAGGCAGAAGGTATCCGAGGAGGATGTGAAGCGCCATCGCGACGTGTTCGCCTCCACCATATATGAGACAGAGCATCCTGTGGTGCGTGTTCATCCGGAGACAGGCGAGCGCACCTTGGTGCTGGGTCACTTCCTCCGCAAGTTCGTCGGCTTGTCCGCTGCGGATTCCGCCCAGCTCTTCAATCTCCTGCAAGGACATGTCACCCGTCTGGAGAATACCGCACGCTGGCGCTGGGAAGCCGGCGATGTCGCCATCTGGGACAATCGCGCTACGCAGCACTACGCGATTAACGACTACGGCGACCAGCAGCGTATCGTTCGCCGCGTCACGGTTGACGGGGACGTGCCCGTCAGCATCGACGGCCGCCGCAGCAGCACCCGCACCGTGCCGCGCAGCGAGCAGACTTCACTCGGCTCACTGCAGGATGCGCAGGCTCTGGCCGACGAGCGTTCGGCTTAAGCGCCGCATTAGCACTCGTGCCTCGCGCCACGCAGCCCGCAGCAACACTCCCTCGCCGGTGCGGTGGATTAGCCTCGCGAGGCTAGTGCACTGCGCTAGCCTCGCGAGAAGCATGCGTCGCTGGTACGCAGCGCTTGCCGAGCGAGAAGCCGGCTTCGCTGATGCGTAGCGCTTACCGCTCGAGAAGCCGACCTCGCCGATGCGTAGCGCTTACCGCTCGAGAAGCCGACCTCACCGACATACGCCGGATAGCTCGACCCCATGCAAGCAGCAAGGGTAGCTCTAAGACCGGGAGGGTTCCCCGGTCTTTTTGCATGTATGGATATCCGATGCGAGCGGCATTCAGGCCGGCTTTCACACTCCTTTGCTCCACTATCCCCTTCGTTCAGGGCAACATGCCTTTTTTTCTCTTTACTCCACTATCCCTTCGTTCATGGCAACATGCCTTTCTTTCTCTTTGCTCCACTATCCCCTTCGTTCAGGGCTTGTAGCTGCTCTTTTTTCTACCTTTGCACCGCTATCCCGCTCACTCAGAATTTTACATTTTTTATATTTTTCTATTGAAATAAGAACGTATGTTTGCTAATATTAAGTAAGAACAAATGTTCCTAAAAGAGGAGGTTTATCAGCACTGGACATTCATTTTGAGATGATGAGCTTTGACGCATTTAATCAGTTTTTTCATAATGAAGAGGTCTGCTGCACCTGGTTATTCGAGCAGAAGTGGCCTAATGGCTTCAAGTGCATGAAGTGCTACCATTCTCAAGCCTATACCATCCGGACTCGCCGACTCCCCCTATACGAATGTGCTTCTTGCGGTCATCAGAATTCGCTGACCGCTGGGACCGTTATGCACAATAGCCGCACCTCACTGAAGAAGTGGATCCACACGATGTATCTCGTCTCCCAGCCGGAGAGCGTTAACGCAGTACGTCTCGCGGATGTGATTGAAGTCACCTACAAGACAGCTTGGCTCATGCTGCATAAGCTTCGGGACGCCATGTCCCAGGTAGAGGAAGGGCAGCAACTCGCGGGTCAGGTGCGAATGGATTATCACGTTTACGGATATCAGAGGTTCAAGCCGACCTTAGACCGCGTCCCTCATGAGCATCCCGTTATGATTGGAGCTAGTCATATCGATCAGGAAGAGGACCGTCTCATGCATCTTAAGCTTCTCCAGTTAGCAGCCTCCGATCTGAGAGGGACTATACCGACGAGGTATGGTATTGCTGATTTCAGAGAACGACACATGGAGCCTTCTGCAACCATGGTTACTATGGTACCCAGATACGGAGTACTTAAAAGAGTACCTCTTCTATACCACTATGCATCGGACTCCTTCCAATGGATGAACAGGAGATTCCACGGAATCGGCGGCAAGCATCTGCAAGCCTACCTCCATGAATATTGCTTTAGATTTAACAGATTTGCACAGCTTGCATCCTCATTCAGCACCTTAGTTCAGGCTTGCATGGTTCATAAATGTCCTACTTACAAGGATTTTGTTGTTAGAGATTATAGGAGAGAAAACGGATCAAATAATATTGGGGTTAAGGCTGCCTAATTTCTTTGCTCGGTTACTGGTTAATATACATAGACATATTGGTGTTGGAATTTTTTAATCTATATCAAGGACTGCTTGAGCGGTGAAAAAAAACACCTAGCGAGTTGATTGTCCGGGAAATCCTGTTCCTGAGCGAAGGGGATAGTGAACAAAAGGAAAAATGAGAGGTATCAACCCGTACTAGTCCTAGTCCTAGCCCTAGCCCTGACGGGTGAGTTAATATGAATAACTTAACAACAGATGACGACATCTATAATTCCCGCTCCAAACAAAAAACACTCTTTCGCATAAATATACGAAAGAGTGCTATTCGACAAGCAATTATTACAGGTATGAGCAGCAGTAGTCCGTTACTGTGGAAATCTGAAGCTTGAACTTGGTGTTCGCTGGAACCGTGAACTCGCCAGTGCCGTTGATGTTCAACCACTCGGTCTCACCAGGCAGAAGCACCTTCAACTCGCCCGCTAGAATCTCCATAATCTCTACGCAATCGGTACCGAATTCATAGTCGCCTGGCAGCATAATGCCCAGCGTCTTCTTCGTTCCGTCTGCGAATTGCACCGTGCGGCTCGTTACCTTGCCGTCGAAGTACACATTGGCTTGCTTCACTACAGATACATTATCGAATTGTGACATATCCCTAAGTTCCCCCTACGAGTAAGTGTATATATGTATATACAACAAACACCGCCCCAAGGAGCGGCGCCTGTTGTACTTCCACCAACTGCAGCTAATCTATTCCACACAACTAACTCAATGAGCAACCAGTCTGATTGCTCTTCCAGCCAACTCAATGTTACAGCCGGAGGTCAAAGTCCGCTGTTACAGAAGTGCCTTCACCTTAGCCACTACGTTCTCAACGGTGAAGCCGTACTCCTTGATGACACGGTCGCCAGGAGCTGAAGCTCCGAACTTGTCGATGCCGAGCACTGCGCCGTTGTCGCCAACGTAACGTTCCCAGCCGAATGAGCTAGCCATCTCAATAGCGAGGCGAGCCTTCACATCAGGAAGCACGATGGAATCTCTGTATTCCTTCGATTGCTTCTCGAACAGATCCATGCTCGGCATGGAGATGACGCGCACGGCAATACCTTCTGCAGCTAGAGCTGCTTGAGCCGCAACCGCCAGTTGAACCTCGGAGCCTGTCGCAATAATCTGAGCCGCAGCCTTGCCGCCCTCAGCTTCAGATACGACATAAGCACCCTTGCGAATGCCTTCACGTGCACCAGTTACGGTACCAGCTAGGATCGGCAGGTTCTGACGAGTGAGGACGAGTGCAACCGGGTTGCTCTTGTTCTCTACTGCATATGCCCAAGCTGCAGAAGTCTCATTACCGTCTGCAGGACGAATGACAGTCAGACCTGGAATGATTCGGATCGAAGCCAACTGCTCGATTGGTTCATGCGTTGGACCATCTTCACCAACCGCAATACTGTCATGCGTAAGCACATAGGTCACTGGCAGACCCATCAGTGCAGCCAGACGAATCGCAGGACGCAGGTAGTCCGTGAAGACGAAGAACGTGCCTCCGAATACCTTGATTCCTGTGTGAAGCGCAATCCCGTTCATCGCTGCAGCCATACCGAATTCCCGTACGCCGAAGTAGATGTTGCGGCCGTCGTAGCTGCCTGGCTTGAACACTGGCAAGCCCTTCAGATGCGTCATCGTCGAGCTCTCTAGGTCAGCAGAACCGCCGAACAGGTTCGGCACGCCAGCTGCTAGTCCATTCAGAGCATTACCTGAAGCTACGCGAGTGGACAAAGGCTTGTCTTCCGTTGTATAAGCAGGAAGATCCTTGTCCCAGCCCTCAGGCAGGTCGCCGGAGATAGCTGTCTCGAACTGAGCTGCAAGCTCAGGGTTAGCCTTCTTATATTCAGCGAACAGCGCATTCCACTTGTCATTCGCCGCTTCGCCATTCTTCTTCACTTCATCGAAGTGTGCACGTACTTCAGCAGGAACCGTGAATGCTTCATGCTCCCAGCCGTAGAATTGCTTCGTCAGTACCGTCTCATCCGCACCAAGCGGTGAACCGTGAGGTCCAGCATGTCCGCCCTTGCCGCCCTTGTTCGGGCTGCCGTAGCCGATAACCGTCTTGACTTCGATAAGCGTCGGCTTGTCGGATTCCTTCTGAGCAGAAGCTACTGCCTTCGCCAGCGCATCCAGATCGTTGCCGTCTTCGACGCGAAGCACTTGCCAGCCGTAGCCTTCGAAGCGCTTCTGCACGCTCTCGGAGAAGCTCAGGTTCAGCTCGCCATCGAGCGAGATATCATTGGAATCATACAGCACAACGAGCTTGCCCAGCTTCATATGACCAGCCATAGAAGCCGCTTCATGGGAGATACCTTCCATCAAGTCGCCGTCGCCGCAGATTGAGTATACGTAATGATCAACCACATTGAAGCCTTCACGGTTATATGTAGCCGCAAGATGAGCTTCCGCAATCGCCATACCTACCGCCATTGCAACCCCTTGTCCAAGCGGACCAGTCGTCGCATCAACACCAGCCGTGTGGCCGAATTCCGGATGACCTGGAGTGAGGGAACCCCACTGACGGAAGTTCTTAAGCTCCTCCATCGGAAGATCGTATCCAGACAGGTGCAGCAAGCTGTAGAGCAGCATCGAGCCGTGTCCAGCAGACAGGACGAAGCGATCCCGGTTCACCCAGGTTGGGTTGGAAGGATTGTGGTTCATATTCTTCGCAAAAAGCTGGTAACCCATCGGAGCCGCACCCATCGGCATACCTGGGTGACCCGACTTGGCCTTCTCGATTGCATCGATCGCTAGTGTGCGGATCGTGTCAATGGAGAGTTGATCAATTGACTTCTGTGTAACTGCCATGACTAATATTCCTCCTAATATCCATTCTTGCCTTGCCGTTCTAGGGCTTGCAAATTTCTCTCTCTCTATACTAAAGAATCAGCGCGAGTTGTAGCGCAATGGCTCTGAACATTGTACCATTCCCGTCCCTAATTGAAAACAACCGTCTTGTTCTGATGAACAATGACACGGTCTTCAATATGCCACTTCACTGCGCGCGCAAGCACCACACGCTCGATCGTCCGGCCGATTCGCTTCAGATCATCAACATTGTCGCGATGGCTCACCCGCTGCACGTCCTGCTCAATGATCGGACCGCCGTCGAGCTCTTCGGTTACGTAGTGAGCGGTTGCTCCGATGATTTTCACCCCACGCTTGTAGGCTTGGGCATAAGGCTTGCCCCCAACGAACGCCGGCAGGAAGGAATGATGGATGTTGATAATGCGATTAGGGAATTGCTCAATGAACTTAGGCGGAATGATCTGCATGTACCTCGCGAGCACGATAATGTCCGCCTTGTCGGCTACGAGCTCCATCTGCTTGCGCTCCGCCTCCGGCTTCGTGTCTGCGGTGACAGGGATGTGGTGATAAGGAATGCCGAACGACTCCACCATCTCCCTCATATCCGGATGATTCGAGATGACCATGGAGATGTCCGCGTCCAGATCGCCTGCCTTCCACTGCCACAGCAGCTCCATCAGGCAATGGTCTTCCTTGGAGACGAAGATGGCGAGCCGCTTCTTGCGGCTGGCGCGGAAGATGTGCCACTTCATATCGAAGCGATCCGCCACTCTGGCGAAGTCCTCGACAAGAACAGGCAGCTCCTTCTCAAGGTCCGCCAGGTCGAATTCGAACCGGATGAAGAACATGCCTCCCTCCGGATCCATCGTGTATTGATCAGACTGTACGATATTCGCGCCATGCTCGTACAGGAAGTGCGATACGGCAGCTACGATGCCGGAACGGTCCGGACAGGAGATGAGCATACGAGCCCGGCCGCTGCGCTGTGGAGAGGTTACTGGTGGTTGCATCGACGATTGACTTCCTTCCTAAGGCTAGTTTGTCTATATTTACTAAGCATTAACCAGAAGCTGCTTGCCCGCGAACCACCCGGTAATGCGTTGGTTAATCTGCTCTTCCGTCAACTCTTCTGGGAACACGCCGCCCGCTGCAGCAAGATCGAACAGGCGCTCCATCGGTTCACGCGGATCCGCCTTCTTCGCCTTCGCATCATTCTTCAGCAGCTCCCAAGTGGAGAGCACGAAGGTGCGAGGATCAATCTCTTGCTTCCCATAGAAGTGATGCAGACGCTCGACGTGGTCGAAGTACGACTGGCCGAACCGCTCACTCGCGTCACCGCGCAGCAGTGCAATCTCCGCTTCATACATCGGACGCTCAGTCTTGTCACTCTTGCCAATCCAAGGCGTCTCTAGTATGAAAGGCCGTCCAGCAAGCGCTTCATGATGAATAATCGAGTGAATCGCTTCATGTCCGAGATAGCCAGCGCCCACTGGGGCGTGGCGATCCTTGCCCGCTCCGCGCGCGTTCTTGCTGTCGTTGACATGGACAACCGCGACGCGGTTCAGTCCGACAGTCTGGTCGAACTGCTTCAGCACGCCATCAAGATCACCGACGAGATCATAACCGGCATCATGCATATGGCAAGTGTCCATACAGACGGTCAGACGGTTATTTGAACGAACCTTATCAATAATCTGAGCGAGCTCCTCGAACGAACGTCCGATCTCGGTCCCTTTGCCAGCCATCGTCTCGAGTGCAATGTTCACATCCGTCTCTTGCGTCCCGTCCAGCACCTCGTTCAGGCCTTCGGCGATGCGGGCAATGCCATATTCGGCATCCTTATCTGTATAAGCGCCTGGATGCAGCACAATATTGCGCACCCCGATCTGATGAGTACGGCGAATCTCCTCCTGGAGGAAACGAACTGCAAGCTCGAATGTATCTTCCTTATAAGAGCCTAGATTAATAATGTAAGGAGCATGCACGACGATCTCGTTAATGCCCGCCGCCGCCATCGCTTCCTTACCTTCTTCAATATATAGCGTGTCTATCGGCTTGCGCCTGGTGTTCTGCGGTGCGCCGGTGTAGATCATGAATGAGCTGGAGCCATACGAGACCGCTTCCTTGGTTGCACTTAGCAACCCCTTGTCCGAAAACGATACATGAGAACCGATTTTTAACATGAGCATAACGTCCCCTTTCGGTTGATCAACCCTTATTTTACAAGGAATGTCGAAATAAATCTAGGAATACGATATAATTGGCAGCAGAGGTGACATTAGAGATGAGTTCAGCCCCTGATTGGTTCATGTATTTCATCGTATTCTGGGCAGTTGTCATGGTCGGGTTCATGTGTATCGGCGGATTCTTCATGTTCCGTAAGTTCTTGAAGGTGCTACCGATGCGCGATGGCAAGTCCAAGCTCGATTGGCAGAATTATTGGGTGGATCGCAGCCGCAGCATGTGGAGTGAGGAAGCGAAGCAGCTGCTCGACGAGCTGGTATCTCCGGTTCCAACGGCATTCCGGGACATTGCGAAGCATTCCATCGCGGCCAAGATTGGACAAGTGGCCATTGAGAAGGGCGACACCGCCGTGACGAGGGAACACTGCATCGAAGGCTACATACGAGCTACGCCTAAGCGGGATTACCGGAGCTTGGTTAGCTTTCTAGATAAGAGAGGCATCGATTATTCCCCCTACAAGCATCTGCTCAATAAGTAAGTTAATATGTAAGCAGAAGCCGCGTCTGACGCGGTTTTCTGTTTATTCCGGGGGAGGCTGGGGTAACTAACTTGTAACCAAGATAGGTCCAGCTGCGTTATAGAGTACAGGAGGCGAATCCATAATGAATCGATTAACTATTCGTAGAAAAAGCAAAACAACAGCAGCCAGCGTCATTCTGTTAACGCTCATGCTCACAGCAGCCGGATGCGGCGGATCAGCCGACAACGGCAATAGACAACTAGGCAGCGGCGGCAACGCAGCTGTGACAGAGAACGGGAACGAGGCGGAGGTTACGCCTGAAGTAAGTGAGGCGCCGACAGACATCGGCGTCGTAGATACTGGTACGGCGGAGCCGGAAGCTTCCAAGGAGCCTTCTGAACCGGTCGAGACCGTAACGAAATATCTGCATGGTGAAGGTAAGTATACTGGGCAGATTGACTCCCACTCGGTTGAGATTGAGACAGACAAGGGCATCGTCGCTTATCAGATTGAAGAAGAGCTTCAGAAGGATATCGACGCACTCGGTGAGAGTGCTCAGGTGGAGTTCCAATATGTAGAGAAGGAAGTTCAAGGCGACAGCGGTGTCATTAAGCAGCCTTGGCTGACGCAGATTAAGGAAGTGAAGTAGCACTAAGAGGCTGCTTGAGCAAAAAAAAAACTCTCGCTCCAAGACGTGTTGCTCTTGAGACGCTGGTGGCTGAAGGATGCAGTGGCTAAGCTGGCTGGTGTGGCGCACTTGCCTGTAGGTAGCTCGAGTTGATGCTTGTAGAGGAAGCTTAGGGGTTGGCTGGACGACGCGTGTTGCGGCTTCTAGCTGACCCTATGTTGGTTACAGAGACTATGGAAGCGAGTGTGGAGGATGCGGATAGCGGTAACTGGTGGGACAGGGTTCGTAGGTAGAGCATTAGTGGCTTCCCTGCTGCGGCGCGGGGATGAAGTGTTGATTATATCCCGTTCTGCTCCGCGGAACTCGAATGGCGGAGGCAGACGGGGTGTGCAGACGGTCACTTGGCATGAATTAGTGGAGGAACCGAGCAAGCTTGCGGGGGTTGATGCGATTGTCAATCTCGCGGGCGAGTCCATTAATCAGCGTTGGACAGACGAAGCGAAGGCGCGGATACTGGGCTCTCGAGTGGATGCGGCCGAGGGCTTGGCTCGTGCTGTCGCATTGTTGGAGGCTAAGCCTAAGGTTGTCGTGAACGCTTCAGGCATATCTGCCTATGGATTCTCGGAATCGGAGACCTTCGATGAGAGCAGCAGGACAGTGGAGACAGACTTCCTCGCCTCAGTCGTTCGCAAGTGGGAGGCTGCTGCAGACCGCATCCCAGTCGATCGGCTCGTGAAGCTGCGAGTGGGGCTCGTGCTAGACCGCGAGGGAGGGGCATTCCCGAAGATGGCCATGCCTTACCGGCTATTCGGAGGCGGCCCGGTTGGCAGCGGCAAGCAATGGATCTCTTGGATTCACCTGGAGGATATGGTCAGGCTCATCATGTTCTGTGTGGACGAGGACAGGATGAGCGGCCCCGTCAACGCCTCTGCTCCGACACCGGTCACCAATGACGAGTTCGGCCGGGCGCTGGGCAAGGCCATGGGACGCCCGCATTGGTTCCCTGTCCCCAGCTTCCTCATGAAGGCTGCATTCGGCGAGCTGTCCGCTCTGCTCCTCGAAGGCCAGCGCGCCCTGCCTCGCAAGGCGCTGGACAGCGGCTTCACATTCCGCCACCCCACCATCAACGCCGCCATGCAGGCGATGTTTACCAAGTAAGCATATGTTAGTTAAGCCCCTTCTCCATGTGTTGTGGAGAAGGGGCTTGCTCTAGGCTGCTGCAACGCCAGATTCTGGCGTTATTGCTCCCAACACACCGCTCCGCTCGCCTGCAACGCCAAAATCTGGCGCTATTGCTCCCAACACACCGCTCCGCTCGCCTGCAGCGCCAGATTCTGGCGCTATTGCTCCCAACACACCGCTCCGCTCGCCTGCAACGCCAAAATCTGGCGCTATTGCTCCCAACACACCCCTCCGCTCGCCTGCAACGCCAAAATCTGGCGCTATTGCTCCCAACACACCCCTCCGCTCGCCTGCAACGCCAAAATCTGGCGCTATTGCTCCCAACAGACCGCTTCGCTCGCCTGCAACGCCAAAATCTGGCGCTATTGCTCCCAACAGACCGCTTCGCTCGCCTGCAACGCCAGATTCTGGCGCTATTGCTCCCAAGACACCGCTTCGCTCGCCTGCAACGCCAAAATCTGGCGCTATTGCTCCCAACAGACCGCTTCGCTCGCCTGCAACGCCAGATTCTGGCGCTATTGCTCCCAAGACACCGCTTCGCTCGCCTGCAACGCCAGAATCTGGCGCTATTGCTCCCAACACACCGCTCCGCTCGCCTGCAACGCCAGAATCTGGCGCTATTGCTCCCAACACACCGCTCCGCTCGCCTGCAACGCCAGAATCTGGCGCTATTGCTCCCAACACACCGCTCCGCTCGCCTGCAACGCCAAAATCTGGCGCTATTGCCATGGGTCAAGTCACTCCGCCGTACGCACTGCCACTACATCATATATCTAATAGCTTTCTCAGATAGCTGATAGTAATGAACTCGTTGTGCGTCTTTGTTTACAGCGAGTAAGAGCTCTTTTTTCAACATTCCATTAAGTATAGTCCTGCTAGAGGTGTAACCCATCTGCAAGCAATACTGGACATCCTCGACCTTCAAGAATCGATTAAGCCGCAGTCCGTACCGGATGACCTCCCGCTCATATACGCTCAGCTCCTCATAGGCACTGCCGCCAGACGCACTTAACCGCCCCAGCAGCTGGTAGATATCCCTCTTGCACATATCGGGCCGCTTATCCAGCTCATCCCTGCTGATTGGGAAGTAGATGTGCCCAAGGCTCGTCAAGGACCGAATCCGCGCCTGCTCCTGATCGAACTTATCCCTGCTAAGATTCTCCCCGTGATAAAAAAACCCCAAAACCTCAAACGCAATCCGAAGCGGATAATAGTAAATGTCGATATAATTCCTCGCGCCGCCAATGCTCACAATCTCATACTCCATAATTAACCCCTCGAACGTTCCTAACATAGATGCCAATGTCTCTAGCAGCTTGCGCTCCGACAATAAGGGCTTCTTCAGCAGCTCCAATCTCTGCCCAATGGCTGAAGCACGCTGTTCCTCTATGAATCTCTCCACATCATTCATTCCACTCATACCTCCTAATGAATTAGCTTCTCTATGACCCTGCCACTGCAATGCCACTGCTATCTGTGCAACGTATACCGAGGCCCCTTGGATCCAGCCAGCTGTATCACATCCCCAGGCTCCAAGTCATACGTCTTGTAGGCAATCATCATCTCTTGATTAAGGAAGCTGCCGTTGCGCGAGCCCATATCCTTAGCACAATAACGACCATCGCGCCGCTCTACCTCCAGATGCAGACGAGAAATTCCATGAGCTTGATCCACATATCCGTCCCCCTCACAACCCCGCCCAATGGTGAAAATCCCCCCAGACAACTCCAGTCGCTCCACCTTCCCGTCCAGCTCCCTCTCTAGCCATGCTACCTTGAAATCTCCCTCCTCCTGCCCTGAGCTGGACAAGTGAAGTAGAACAGTAGCATCCCCCGGCCTGGTTCCGCCACCTGTATGATGCCTGTCATTTCCCAGCTCAGATAGGTAACTAGGCACCTCTGACATTGCTGCCCAGGCCTCATGCTCATGATTACGCTCATCTTCTATGTACTCATGAATAATAGAGCCGTGCGTGTGCCCTATGGGTGAATTGCCTCGTTGTTGAAGATCGGCAATTGCTTCGGGGTTTGGAGTTTTTTTGTTACGTGGGACGGGTCTAGACAGCAATCTCGACTCTAGCATGAATGGATCGGACTGACTCTGATTCTGCTCCTCCTCAATGTCACTGTCCTCGGCTGCTTCATCCTTACGCTTCCACACGACAATGAGCGCAATGATTCCCATCACAGTAAGGCCAGCGCACAGGAGCAACGCATTACGGCTGAGGGCAGGCAAGTACATGAACCGCCACACGGCTGCGACAGCTACCGTAATGGCAGCGGTCAAGATCCACGCCATGCGGCGATTGCCATCGGCTTCCGCTCCCTCTTCCAGCCCTCCGGCATAGGCAGGCATATCCTCGACCGGTGTTGACCACTTAGACTCGATAGAAGCGGGGGACGGAGAAAAATAGGGAGGCTGGTCAGATATGTGTGAGTGGAGAGGTGGCTGCACTGGCAACTGGCCCTGCGGCTCCCAAGGACGCTGCGGCTGTTCAGACACCTGTCCACCCCGCTGCACACCCGGCTGCACCGGTATATGTACTTGCTGCTGCAAGCTCGACTGCATCGGCATGTGCGCCTGCGACTGCCCCCGAATCTGGCCCTGCGACTGTAATCGTGATACCTGCGGTGGCACTCCCATCATCGGGTGCTGGTCCAGCAGCCGATGATGGGCCTCACTCGAGTATGCAGCCGGTCTGCCATCATAGCGCTCCGAATAGCCGCCAGCTTGCGGCTGATAGAACTGTCCTGCAGATACTAATGCTGCTGATGCAGATGTTGCTGTCCTTGATGCAGATACTGATGCTCCTGCTCCTGCTCCTGCTCCTGCTCCTGCTCCTGCTCCTGCTCCTGCTCCTGCTCCTGCTCCTGCTCCTGCTCCTGTTCCCGCTAACGCCGATACTAATCCCGCTCCGTCTGCTCCACCTCCGATTAACTCCAGCAGAGTCTTCCTGAGCTCTGTGAACGTGCACGGTCCGGTACCGTCCAGCTGGCGCAGCAGCCTCTGAAGGCCTTCCCCGTCGATATTCGTAACATGTGACGACCAACGAACGACGCAGGGCAGCAGCCGATGAGCCTGTGAGCCAGTCCCGCTCACTCCCAGGTCAAGCATAGGAACGTACGCAAGCCGAATCTGACCGGGCCCCTCCCCTGTGAAAATAAACGAATCCTCAAGCAAGCAGCCCTCCGGCCTCAGCATATAGTGCTTGCACTCATCCAGCGCGTCCACCACGGCTAGCAGCAGGGTGTAAAATCCGAGCATCGACAACGGCTGCAACTGCAGCTTGTGAGAAAGCATCCTCACTCCGGTTAAGCGGTAGCGGAATGTGACCTTCCCGTCCGTCTCCGTCCACTCCATCGGAAGCAGATGAGGGGCTTGCTTCCCTTGCAGCATCTGCAGCTCCAGCCCATCCAGCTCTTCACGCTTGATGCCTCCCTCCAGATCGAGGATCATCTCGTGACCATGCCTCATACTGAAGTCCACTCTATACTTGTGCAATATCGATCGCTCCCTTCTCTAATAGACGACATACCATACCGTAACTGCCCCAGGCACTACCGCGAGCATGAACGGGAATCTTGTCCCCGAGCTCGCCCACCTTATCCAATCTCTCCAGCTCCTTCGATTCGGTCCTATATCAACAAGCGACGCAGCAAGCGAAGCACTCATGACAGCCGCTAGCCTTAGTCCGAATGAATGCTTCACAGCAAGCCACGCCACTCCGATACAGCCGGCATACAGAATCGAATACACCATGACATGAAGCACCAGCTCAGCGCCTACCCATGCCCCGAGAGCAGCGAAGAGCTTCACATCTCCAGCACCAATCCCGCGCAGCACATACAGCATCAGCATAGGCAGGAATCCAGCACCAGCGCCCATAGCTGCTTCCCACCCTCCACTCCAGCCGCCAGCTATGAGCTGCAGCAATAGACCGGCAGCCAGGAAGCTGACCGTCAATGAATTAGGAATTCGCATCTCGCGAATATCCGTGTAAGCTGCAATTAGCAGCAGGACCGCTCCCCCATACTCGTGAAAATCCACCCCACAAACCCCTCCCTCTCTCCCTATCTCCCTACCTCCGTAGCTCTCTCTCCCAGCCAAGCACGTCTCATCCAAGCTGAGTGAACTGGAGCTCAGGCCAATGCTCAATAAGCAATCCTCTATTACTTCCTCTCACTCCCCCCGCTTAGGAGGGCGCTCGACCGTGATGTGCATGGACACGCTCTTGTCAGAGGCAGAGGCGGTCAGCTCTCACTCACCCCGCTTGGGAGGGCGCTCGACGGTGAAGTGCATGGACACGCTCTTGCCAGAGGCAGAGGCGGTCAGCTCCCATACCCCCGGCGTCGTGTTGCCCGACACGAGCCATGTCCACTTCACATAGCCCTCTGCATCTGCCGTTGCACGGCCGAGGTGCTTGGCTGTGCTGTGCCCGCTCTTGTACAGCACGTCTAGCGATACCGTCTCCCCGGGTGCTGCTCGGGCAACGACTGTAGCTCGACTGCCTCGCGTGATGGGCGAGGGTTGAATAGAGACGATCTGCAGCAGACCCGCAGCTCCCTCTCCCTCACTGTCCGTCACTGCAGGAGCGGCATCACTTACCCACACCCGCTCCTCTGCGCGTTCCTTCAGGATGAGAGGCCCCTTCCTCCAAGGCAGTCTTAGCGGGAATTCATAGCTAATCTCCACCATGAGATAAGGCTCTTCCTTGCTCTGAAGATCGGGAAGCTGCAGCCTGCTAAGCTTCATGCGCTGCTTGTCCAGCACATGCTCGTCGGCGACCTCACGGAGCAGCGGCTCTACTACGGAAGCGCCAAGCTCCGTCGCCGCCGCATCCTGGAGCGGCTTCCAGTTCCCTTGCAGCGCTGAGGACAAGATTGGCCCTACCGGTGCGGGCAGCCATCCTGCCGCTTCCGCAGCAGCATCCGTCCAATCTGCCATAGGCATCGGCATTTGCTGCGCAGGTGCTAGCTGGCCTATGGCGGTGGATGTTTTTTGCAACGCTAGCTCTATCGGTCGAATGTGGGCTGCGGTCTGCCTGACCGTCTGAGAGGCAGCCGACTCCAGAGCCATCTGCACCGACGCCAGCTTAATCATATAGACGAAGACGATAATGCCTATAATTAACAGCGGCATGACAAGAGCTGCTTCCAGCACCATGCTGCCTCTGTCCTCCCGCAACCACCTCTTAATAAGCCATCCCGATTGTATTCGTCGTCTCATATCGGTCTCCAACAACCCTTCCTTGCAGCCCTCCCAGACGGGTAACCGACCTCATCACACCTGGCAGGAACCACAGTTCTACCGAAGTACGGACTTCCCCGGTGACTGCAGTCTCGATGAGCGACAGCTCCAGTCCCGTATTCTGCTTAATGACCGCAATCATACGAGAGAGTCTAGCCCCGCCGCCTCCATGCATAAGGATGAACAGCCGCAAGTAATCTCCATAAGTCACATCCACCTGCACATAACGAGACAAGGGGGCAGCCCCTCTCTCACTGAATGCAATGAGATCCTCCATCGTCCGCTCCAATCCATATATAATGGCTCCTGTTAGAATAAGCAGCGGATGCCCCAGCGTCCGGCACTCTACCAGTCCCTCCATCGTCCTCACTGCCAGCCTCATGGCGAACAGCTCTCCGTAGGCAGCAGCGAGATTGGCAGTTGGGTGATAGAATCCGTACAGGATGTATTCCACCTCTTGATTGTTGAACGTTATCGCATGAGTAACCTCGCCCGGATCTCCGCCTGTGAACAAGGATCGGAGATGCTGCGGAGTGAAGGAGGCGAAGCGATGCAGGGCATACTCACCGGTGTAGACCGAATCTCTCGATTGCTCCAGCATATCTGCCACTCCATGAAAAAGCTTGCCGCTAACAGCAGAAGCTCCCTCAGCTGCATCATGCGCATCCTCAGCCTTATCCGTGAAGCTCTGCCTGTCCGGCTCACTGTCTACCGCAGCCTGGTTGAAGGCCATGCTCTCATTGAAGTGACGCTGTACGTCTTGCCATACTCTCATGTGCTCCTCACTCTGCGGCACAGCCGTCAGCCCATGCAGCATACTCCTGGCCTGGGTCCATAACGAGCCTGCCTTCGCTTCCTGCTCCTTGCGCTTCGCGTCCAGCTCCGTATTCGCGAGCTTCTGCTTCCGGGTCACTAGCACGGTTCCCGGCTTCACATAGCTCTCCTCATATTGTTCATAGGCGATTCGCATGGAAGCGACAGCTTCCGTAAGTGTCTCATTCCATCCATCTCGAGGATTCGCAAGGCTGTCCATCACATTCGCCAGGAACCCTCCAAGCTCAAGATCCAGCGAGCTGCAGGCAGCGGTCTGAGCGGATAATTCCTGTGCATAAGCAGTGAACCATCCTGCCTGTAGCAGCATTCGTGAAGCTGACGCTCTAATATCCTTCAGCTGCTCTTGTGTCCCGCCCGGCAGTGAATTCTCCTTCGTCCCCGGAACTCCAGCAGCCTTGCCTGCTGCCCGGTCATATCCGCTTGTCTCCGAAGCAGACGCTTGATTAACGCTGTCTGCCACTTGCTCCATCTGTGTATTCACCTTGCGAGCAGCCTCCAGCTCATCCGCCGCTTGTCCCATCAGCTTCGCATGCCGCTTCATGACCGCTGTCCCTTCCTGCCTGAGGCTGTTCGCCACCGATCGCGCCCGCTCCTCATAGGCAGCAATATCCTCGGCATAGCTGGGGGCAACAGCCCTCCCCTTCGCCTCGCCTGCCTGCTGCGCTGCAGCCGCCATCTCCCCCGCTCCCTTCCTCGCCTGCTGCGCAGCTTCTGCCTTCCCCGCTTGCTGCGAAGCACCCGCTGCACCCGCTGCCTGCTGCGCACCAGCCGCTCCAGCCGCTCCCGCAGCTCTCGCCGCCTCGCTCCTCACCCACCCGGTATACTCCGCGTAGCCTGCCGCGATGCCTACTGCGTGGTCTCCTCCCCCTTGGAGGTCCGCCGCTGTTACGGGTATGCCCCCGCCTATCCCGCTCCCGCCTACTGCATCCGCAGCCAGCTGCTGCAGCTCCAATACCTTCAGCAGATGCTGCTCGCGCTTCTCATAGAGCACGCGAAGCTGCTCGAGTACATTCACCTGCACAGCAGCCTCCTTCATCGCTCCCGCCATGGGGAGGAACCGCGCTGCCAGCTCCAGCGAGAAGTCTACGGGAGCCTTCACCTTCATCTCCTCCAGCAGCTGACGCTCGAATATAGGGTGTGACCCAAGCACACCCGCCGCATTCACATGCGCCTCCTCCACTCTTGGCCTAACGACGCGGAAGCCATCACCGCCGCTACCGCTACCGCCACTGCCACTGCCACTGCCACTGCCTCCTCCTCCAGCACCAGCACCAACTCCACTGCCATTCCCTCCACCCTCATGCTCCAGACTGGACTTCACCACATGCTCGTAGATCGAATCCGCCGGCGTTCCTCCCCTCCCGAACAAGCCATATCGCTCATAGAGCCGATCATCATAGGCCGACAGTACCGAACGAATACCAGCACGGGCAGCGTTCTCCGACAGCTTGTGGAAGGATGCCAGACGTGCGTAATCTATCAAGACTCCGAAGAACAGCACGAGCGCAGCCATCACAATAACAGCGAAGATCGTCACAGACCCGTCTGACCGCCACACCAACCTACTAACTCTCTTCAACAGGCCCCCCTCCTTCTTCTATTCCTATTTTGTCATTCCACCCAGCCCAGCCTACATAGCCTACAGAGACTACAGAGCCTACTTAGCCCCCTTCCCGTTCATAATCTCCCCCGCCTGAGAACGCTTCGCCGCTCCACCCGCACTCGTCGCTGAGCCGAACTTCGCCGTATAATACCGTGCCAGGTCAACCGTCCGTATGAATTCGGCAGGCTCGACAATTCGGGCAGCCGCCATCGCCTGCGGCTCCGATCTTCCCATGCTCCGCTCCAGAGCCGCGATGGACATCGGAGCGCGAAGCTTCACCGCGATGGAACGCGCGGTCACTGCCCGCCGATAAGCCGCTTCGCCTTGGAAGGTGGTGGTGGTGAGCGGGGCGGTGTTTTGGAGGATTTTCAACTGGGGGAGGTTGTTGTCCGACGATTGGCTCACAGCTGGAACTTCCACCACGACTCCATTCCCATCCCCGCTCCCCAGGCCGAACACCGACTTCAGCATCGCATCGTCTCCGAGCCGCCAGTACAGCCCATCATACTCACCCTCAGGAGCAATGCCCGACCGGACGTCGCGCTTGCTGTTGTCCCAACGGAACGCCGTCCGCTCCGCCGTCGCAGATGCCGAATAATAGAGCAGATTATTCTGATAGAGATACATGCCGAGCAGCATGAGCAGCAGGATGACGCCGAACAGGAGCGGGAACACAGCCGAAGCTTCCAGCGTGAAGCTCCCCTCCTCCCCTTTATGAAAAGATCTGGTCCGCTTGGTCATCCGCCCGCCCCATCAACCGCTCGACAAGTGCAATAATCCAGTCCTTGAACAGCAAGGCGATGATAATGACCACCGCAATAATAAGAATGACCTCGAGAGTGCCGAGCCCCTCCTCCGACTTCCAGAACGACCTCAGTGCACGCCGCAGCTTGCTCCTCTTGCTCTCCTTGCTCCCCTTGCTTCTCTCCCTCATCTGAACAACTTCCTCTCTCCAATTAGTTATGCAGCATCATTCAGCTCATCAGCAGCATAGCAGGCGCAGCGACCAGCAACATCATGACGAGCAGCAGCCCGACGAGTGGGAACACCAGCTTCGATGAAGCCTCTTCCCCGCGCTTGCGGGCGGTTGCCTTCCGCTTCTCCCACAGCGTGTAGGACAGCTGGCGCAAGGCCAGCACGAAGTGCTCTCCGCCCCGCCGATAGTTCAGCAGCAGCACCGTCGTGAAGATAGATGCCTCCTGCACCGCACAGCGCCGATTGAACCTCTCCATCGCCCAGTCCAGCGACTCCCCGTTGCGCAGCGCCTGCACGACCGCCCCAAGCTCCTGGTACAGCGGGTGCACCGCGGCAGCCTTGGCACTCACATGCAGCTTGCCTCGCCCTGTCGCCTTCCCACCTGCAGCTCCCATGCCCATCCCGGCCACGCCACCACCCGCCGCCACCATCCCAGCAGCACCCATGCCCCCCGTGCCCCTCACCGCCGCCCCCTCCGGGGCCTCCTTCCCTTCCATACAGCGTGCCAGCGCCCCCTGCACCGTCTCGCCGGCTCCGACGAGGAGCATCAGCTTGCTTAACATCTCGGGAAGCTCCAGCACTATGTCCTGCCTGCGGCGTTCGACCTGGCGAGCCCCCTCCAGGAAGGGACGCAGCACGAGCAGCACACCGATCACCCCGCCGAACAGCACGAGCACGGGCTCCTCTGCCAGCAGACCTAGCCACGCACATGCGTACATGGCTGCCAGTCCATTCCCAGCAGCACTCGCGATCTCCCTCTTCGTACTAGCAATCGTCCATCCTGCCCCATGCAGAATAGCCAGCTTCACGTGATGATTGCCTACGAACGTCTGAATGTAGTCATCGAGCTGCTCCTTCTCCATCAGCCTGAGGAACGGGTCTACTACCAGCAGCTGATTCAGCTCCTCTGCCCTCCTCACCCGGAACAGCCTGCTCATCGCCTCCCGTCCCAGCAGCACCATCCACCCCATCGTAACCCCAATTACCATGGCAACTCCCATCCGACCCTCCGCCTCCTAGATCCGAATGTCCATCACTCTATGAATGAAGTAGTAGCATATCGCCAGTCCAATCAACACCACGGTAATGAGCACATAGCCCAGCCCGCTGTACAGCGGAGCCATATAATCAGGAGCCGCCACCCCCAGCACCCCTATGAAAATAAAAGGAACCCCCATCATCATCCTTGCTTCCCACCGCTTCTGAGCCATCATGACGCTGATCTCCTGCTGCACCTCCAGCTTCTCGCCAATCATCTGGGAGGTCCGCTTCGTCACCTCGACCAAGTCGCCGCCCGTTCGCTTGCACGCAGATAGGACATCAGCGAACTGCGTAATGTCATCCACACACGCTCGGCGAGCCAGATCGCGAAGTGCGAATTCAAGCGGCTCGCCGTTCTCAAGGCGATAGCGAATGATACTGAACTCCCGGACGACCTCCGTCCGAGAGTCGGGGTAGAGCAACTTCAGATCCTGGTGGACGGATAGGAAGGAATTGTCGACGGAGCGCCCTGCTGCCAGTGAGGACATGAGTGAGTAGAGTGCCTCCTTGAACTGCAGCTTCAGCCTCTCCTGCCTTCCCTTCAGCAAGGAATGACGCCACAGCCGAGGCGCCGCGAGGCCAGCCCAGCCCAGCAGCAGAGACAGTACAATCGAGTGGTAGAACAGGTATACAGCCCCTGCCGCACCCAAGTACCCCGCCGCTGCTCCTGTAAGGAATTGCTTGCGAGACAAGCGGTATACCGAGTAATCGGTCAACCCTTCATGCCTGTCAGCTTCCCGGCCGCCCTCCTCCCCCTCCCAGCCGCACCAGGTAAGAATCCTCTTCATACCAGACTCCCTCCTCTCTCCATCAGCCCGGCCATGTGCAGCTTGTCCCGGTGCTTCAGCTTATGACTCGTCCGCACGAGTTGACCGAGCACTCTGCCGTCTAGATTCACTCCGGTCTCTTCGAACAGGAACAGCGGCTCCATCACTACCTCACCGTCCTTCATCCCGATGACCTCAGCGATCTCCGTCACTCGGCGGGAGCGATCACGCAGACGATCCAGATGGATGACGATGTCGAGCGCTGACACCAGCTGCTGTCTAATGACCGCCACCGGGATGTCGGCTGCGCCAAGCACCATCGTCTCCAGCCGTGCCAGCATATCCTTCGCTCCATTGCTATGCCCCGTCGACATGCTTCCTGCATGTCCGGTATTCAGCGCTTGCAGCATATCCAGCGCCTCTCCCCCGCGGACTTCCCCGACAATAATGCGGCTTGGCCGCATGCGGAGCGAGGCGCGAATGAGCTCTCGAATCGGAATCTCCCCCTTGCCCTCCGTATTCGCATTCCTCGTCTCCAGCGAGACGAGGTTAGGCACGGTGCGAATCTGCAGCTCAGCCGAATCCTCGATCGTGACGATCCGCTCGTCCGAGGGGATGTACTGGGACAAGGCATTGAGGAACGTCGTCTTGCCGGTTCCAGTCCCGCCGCTGATGAACACGTTGTACTTCGCCGCGATGAGCACCTGCAGCAGCCCCGCCGCTTCCTCCGTCAGCGAACCGAGCCGAACGAGCTGCTCCATCGTCAGAGGCTGATCCGGGAACTTCCGTATCGTCATCGCCGGTCCGCGCAGAGCGATAGGCGGCAGCACGACGTGGACACGCGAACCATCCTTCAGCCGTGCATCCACGATCGGGGAGGACTCATTGACGACACGGTTCACCCCAGCGACTACCGCTTGAATGAGATCCTCCAGCCGCTCCTTGCTCTCGAAGGCGACAGGCAATAGCTGCAGTTCCCCCAACTTCTCTATGAAAATCTCCCGATAATGATTAATCATAATCTCCGTCACCTCCGGATCCTCCATCAGCGGCTGCAAGATGTCGAGGCCGCGGAAGGAATGGTACAACCGGCGGACAAGCTTCACCTTGTCCGCTGCCGTGAGCGGGTGCTGCTCGCACCAGGTGAACACCATTCGCTCCACGGTAGCCATGAGCTCCGCGTCAGATAGAGACCCGCTGCTGTCAATGGCTGAACGAACCTGATTGCGCAGCGCCAGCACCGCTTGCTCGGTAAGCATGAGGGGTAGCACCTCCTTCATCGCGGAGCAGTCTGGCTAACAGCTGCTCCACCGCCGCCCGATAGGGTGCCGATGAGAACAATCCGGCAGCGAAGCCGCCGGCCCGCCACTCGGGCACTTCCGGCAGCACGCCAATGGGACGCTCGCGCCAGGCAAGGGGCAGCGCACCCGCGTCTGCACCCGCGGTGCTTCCGCTCCCTCCGCCACCGGCGCTCAGGCCTGCCTCCCAGGCCATACTCCCGCCGGTGCGCCCTGCTCCAGCGGAGCTTCCGCTCCCTCCGCCGCCTCGCCATACCGCACTGAACCTGCCGGCGACCTGCTTGAAGCGGTCGGGCCATTTTTGCTGGGCACAGCGGAGGGCTTGGGTTGTTTTCAACTGGGGGGCGGGGTGGTTGGACTGGGTCCATAGGATGCTGCTGCATTGCTCGAATACGGCTAGATGCAGCTCGGTTAAGCCGCCGCTGTCCATGTCGACGACGACTAGATCATAGCTGCCTGAGCCCGCGATGACCTGCACGAGCTTCGCTGCATCCCCCGGATCAAGGGTCAGACGGTCCTCCATATGGTTCACGGGAGCTACATAATCCGCTTGCAGTGAGGGATGTCTGGAGCAGTAGGGACCTATATGGACGGTGGCCGGATCGGCTGCCGACTTCAGCTGATAGAGCAGCTCAGACAATCCAGCCTTGCTCTCCCTGCTATTCTGGTTAGCCTTGCTCGCTCCTCTCACCTCGCTCTCCTGGTCACCCCTGCTCACCCCTCTCACCTTGCTATCCTGGTCAGCCCTGCTCGCCCCTCTCACCTTGCTATCCTGGTCAGCCCAGCTGGCGCCTCTGTCCCGGCTCCCCAGCTCTCCAGCCATCTCACGGTCTGCCACCCAAGCCTCACTCGCGTTCCATGTCTCGAGATTGAGATAGAATGCTCGAAGCGAGCCTAGTCCGGCTTGTCCAGCCAGATGCAGGGCAAGAGTCGTCGAGCCCGCTCCTCCTGCAGGAGAGTAGACGCCAATGACCTTGGTGCCGCCAACCAGCTGTGGTGCAGCCGTACTGCCATGGGCCGCAGACGCTGCTGCATGATGAGCGATCAGCTCTCTGAGCAGCTCTGGCAGAGGCTGGTACTGGAGCACCTCTCTGCCTTCCGCGCTGGTACCTGCAGCTTCCCTGTAACGCCCGACAATTGCAGCAGTTGGCACAGCAGCCGGCAGCGCATCCCGGCATTCCGTCAGCATGAGCGGCTGCGCTGCAATGAGATCCACCGGATATTCCCCTCGCAGGAACTGCCTCAGCGCCATCGGATTCGTGAACGCCGTCACCTGCCATTGCCTGCTGTAGCTGCTCGCCCCCATATACTCCGTGAACCGCCTGATGTACTCCTCTTCCTTAATCGCAACGATGAGCTGTAATCTTCTCAGAGCCAATCCCTCCTAATCTCCCTAGCAAAATAAAAAATAAAAACGTTACTACTTAGGTACCTCCTTGCCCGCTAGCCAATAGGTGCAATTCATACCCTATCCTCGCTCGCATGACCTCACTAGCTAACCGATAGGTGTAATTTATACCCTATCCTCGCTCGCATGACCTCACTAGCTAACCGATAGGTGCAATTTATACCCTATCCTCGCTCGCATGACCTCACTAGCTAACCAATAGGTGCAATTTATACCCTATCCTCGCTCACATGACCCCGCTAGCTAACCATTCACTTGTGACAACAAAAAAAGCACCGTAAATGCCGCAGTAATCTGCGAGCATTCACGGTGCTTCCGTATCCTAACTAGAGTATTCTGTTAAGTTCGAGGTAAATCTACCATATAACGGATGAGGACGTCAAGCCTCTGCTTGACAGCCTCTACCTAACAAGCTGCCTAACACACTGCTGCTATCTTCAGTTCCTCAGCCGCAGCACATCCTCCACAACGAAGCCTACGCAGGGGACTCGCTCCGAGTGTATCGTATCTCCCTGCTCGAACAGCTGGAGCAGCTCATAGGGCTGACCTTCCTCCACTAGCACATACTGTTCAATAGTCAGGTTACCCGGATCCACAATCCAGTACTCAGGCACCCCGAATCTGGCATATGACTCCTTCTTCATAATCCGATCGCGCTTCGCACTGTTCGGAGACAAGATCTCTATAACCAAGTCGGGCGGCCCAACAACTGCATGTTCCTCAATGATGTGAATTCGACTTCTGTGAATCATTAGGATATCTGGCTGACGAGTCTCACCGGTATCAAAGATGACATCCACCGGAGCGTGCATCATAATGTACTGACTGTCACAGCTATCCGTCAGGCTGCGCTCCAGCTCTACACTAATTCGCTGATGAGCTGTCCCTGGCCCTGGCTTAAGCTCCAGCCTGCCTCCTATAATCTCATACTGGTTCCCGTCTTCAGGCAGCTCTGCATAGTCCTCATACGTCCAGCCCGATTCCTTCATCTGCGGTGTGACCTGCCTCTTAGGTTCATAGCTCATCTAATCAGCCTCCTTAACACAGCACGCCCCGAACTTGCCTCTATGAGGATGTCCGGGGCGTGCTTCGCCATGTCTATTACTATCGAGTATACTATGTGCATGTATTCGGTTCAAGCATGTGTTACTATATGTATAAAATATATGAACGGAGTGAGTGCGATGGGTAGCTATACGGAGATTGACCAATTAAATCAACGATTAGACGAGCTGCGTCCACTCAAAAAAAATGACCTTGCTAGCTTACAGAAACATTACTTCGTTGAACGAGTATATCACTCGAACGCCATAGAAGGTAATACACTGACCCTGCTGGAAACGGCGCTGGTATTAGAGAAAGGGATAACCATCGGCGGTAAGCCGCTCAAGGATCATCTTGAGGCAGTCAACTTAGCTGAAGCGATGGAATACATGGAGGACGTTGTTAAGACTGGAGATTTGAGTGATAAGCTGATTAGGGACTTTCACTTTATTATTTGCAATCATGAGAAGCACAAGGGGACCTATAAGCAGTATGCTAATCGTATTGTCGGATCAGAGATGGTCCCAGCCTCTCCCTTCGAGACGCCTTATAGGATGGAAGCCCTGTTCGACTGGTATGAGGAGAACAAGTCTACTCTGCACCCTGTAGAACTCGGAGCTGTATTTCATCAGGACTTTGTTAATATTCATCCATTCCAGGACGGTAACGGCCGAACCGCACGCCTATCTCTGGACTTCATCCTAATGAAGAACGGCTACCCGCCTGCTATGATCCGGGTGTCTGATGAGAAGCTTAGGGAATACTATAGTTCCCTTGAACATTATCACTCAACTAGAGATCGAACACCATTTATTACATTTATCACAAGCTCCGTGAGGGACTCTCTGAATAACTACCTACATGCCATACGGAGTTGAGCAGTACCTCTAATCGAGCCAAGTAAGTGGTTCGGTGTGGATCGTTACGTGCTCGGAGGTTGGTATTATCAAAATCTCCCGTGCTAGTGCTTGTCTGCTGCAGTGTCAGTTCCTCAGCCGCAGCATGACCTGCCTCGTGGGCTCATAGCTCATCTAATCAGCCTCCTTACTTAACTGCTCGTGTTGCTAGGAATGAACTGGTATAGGTGTCCAGCAGCCGCTCGCCTCCATAGGTATCTTCGTAGAATCCGTTAATAACGAACCCTGCTGAGAGCTGACCCTGTATCTGAGCTTCCAGCGTATGACCGAATTCTATGGCAGCCCCCTCCTCATGATCAGCAAGATATTCCAGATCAGAGTACGGGAGAGGATGCTTCACTTGGAGGACTCCTTGCTCTTGAAGTGACCAATCGAACAGGTAGAAGACGGGGTTCATGAACCCACTGATGAGAGTACCCCCTGTACGAATAATACGATATGCTTGGTTCCAGACGACTTCAATATCAGGTATGTAGAGATTAGACACAGGATGAATGATCAGATCGAATTGTTCATCTGCGAATTCACTCAGATCAGTCATGTCCCCTAATACGGTATTGATCGTGAGTCCCTCTCTCTCTGCCACAAGTCTGTCCTGCTTCAGTTGCCCCTCTGAGAAGTCTAGTACAGTCACATTCCCTCCAGCAGCTGCCAACACTGGACCTTGCTGTCCTCCTCCAGATGCAAGGCATAATATAGTTTTCCCTTGGAGAGAGGGGAACCAACCTCTGGGTACTGGCTTGGTAGCAGTAACCGTAATCTCCCATACACCCTCCTTCGCCTTCTGAATCACTTCGCTGCTAACTGGAATACTCCACGGGCTGCCGCTGTTCACCTTCTCATTCCAACTGCTTATATTCCGATTAATAACATCCATATCTGTATCACTCCTTGTCGTAGAAGTCTTTCGTAATCAACGCTTATAGTCGTTGTATCAGTGTTTAATAGACTGCTAACCATATTGAAGTTATAAATCCTTCATGCTATGATTATACTTAATTACAGGAACGGTGCGCTAACACCGTTCCCCTCGTCAATAGCCGCTTTTAAGGGCGGTTGGCTTGGTCAAAGGGTGCGAACTAAGAAAAGTAGGCTAACCTTTGCTGAGGGGGCCTACTTTTTCTTGTGACTTCGATCACTGGCATCACCCCCTTTCAGGGGAGATTACCAACCGCCCTTACAGCCATTCTATTAATGCTTATAGTCATTATATCAGAAGTTGAACGTGTTCAATAGACTGCTATTTCACCTCCGCAGTACATTTACTAAGGATTCAATAGCTTTATTCTTAAGCTCAGGATTCAGTCCCCAACTGAACGGGTGAGATTGATGGCCTTTAGAGTCTATGGCACATACGATTTTATCCGATTCCTTAGACCACTCTTGCACTTCTCTCATTCTTTCCATGAAAACTTTTTTAACAAATCCCATGATTACAAACTTAGAGCTACTGCATTCCTCCAGGAATCTATCTCTCTCATGTGTTACTGGATCTTCTAACAAAGAACGATTAATTTCCTTGGTGGAGGAAATGAAATGTTCTACTTTCTTATGATAGTCCTCCGCCTTCTTCCCGTCTGGTTGACTTGCAGACTTATCCCACTCCGAATTATCCTTAAATGTATAACTCCCTGGATTAGTCATAACCACAATGCCAAGCAGCTCATCTGAGCTTGAATCACCTAGTTGAATGTGCGTAGAATGACGTACTGATAAGACCTCACCCTCATGCTTACATCGGGTAATTGAAGCGGTAACAAGCTCAGGAAATACTAGGGGTTTCGGCAACTATACACAGCTCCTCTTAGAATTAATCTGTATAACACTACAAAAAAGCCCAAGAGCCTAAGGTCATTCGACCTTAAGTTCTTGGGCTTCATTGTTCTTGTTCCTTAGTACTCTTGCTCTATCCTCTGCGACTTGCCTCTAATCTAACTCTACCTCTACCGAATCGATGATACCGGTCAGATAAGGGGAGTCTGGCTCAGGCGCCTGCCCCAGCACGAGCAGCAGGGCGACATAGTCGACATCAGGCTGACCGCTCAGGTTAGTACGGACAGTGAACGTCGATGTGCCTGGTTCAATAGGAGTTCCTGCCTCGTCGCCAATATAGCCTAGGAACAGATCGCTATCATCCTGTCTGGTCAGCACCGCCAGCTCCTTGCCGGTCTCATCTGTCACTGTCAGCTCATTGCCTACTACACCTTCAGCGTAGAGGTACACCGCATAACGTGCGTACTCGTAACTCTCGCCATCCGAATTCACGACGGTGACCGGGAAGTCAATGGTCCGTCCGACCACCTGCGGCTCTCCGATGTTCAGATCCAGCTTATTAATATCCAGATCGATGTAATCACTGGCTAGAGCATCATCAAGCGATGGAGTATCTCCCTCACCGATCCACAGCTCGACTAGCCCTAACTGGACGACGTCAGCTGCATCACCCGCTTGAATATTCAGTTCGAACTGGCTGTTGTATCCATAGCTCAGCGAGCTGCCCACCTGATCCAGATAGCCGGTGAATTCATCGGTATCACCTATACGTGCGAGCGAAGTCTCCTCACCATCTCCATAGGTCACCGTCAGAGAATCACCCTCTACCCCTTCCAGGTACACATACAAGCCAGCTGTCGTATCCTCATACTCTTGTAGCTTCAGGTTCACAGCCTGTCCTGCGACCCGAATAACCCCGTCCTCTATCGTAGGGTACTCCGTCCAGATGTCCAGCATCACTTCGCCTTCGGTCAGCTCATGAATCCCTTCAGCAGATACGATCGCATGCTCTTCTCCCGGAGATCCCTTCGGAGCGAGCCATACGGTGAAGCCGATCTGGGGATGCTCCCGCACATCATCCAGCGTCAGTCCGAAGATCGTCCAATGATTCTCCCAGCTCTCGGTATCCATGGATACGCCAGCTTCTCCGCCATAATAGCCTACGAATGTATCCGTACCTGCTACTCGGTGCAGCTCGAACTCTTCCTCACTATCCGGATCGGAATCTACCGCGAGGATGTCATCCCCTTCAATACCTTCCACTTCAAGCTTGACCCCGTACTTCAGACCATCCACGTCTTCTCCGAAGTTCACAACCTGAGTATCGATATTGAAGTACCCTTCGTAAAAATAAGCCTCAGCCGTCAGTCCGATATCATAAGGTGTCGCTGATGGTGTTGGCGTCGGTGTGCTTCCTGTACCGCCGCCTCCGCCATTACCGCCGCTCCCGCCTCCAGGGGATGGAGTCGGCGTCACAGTCGGCTTCGGAGATGGAGTAGGAGACGGAGGCCCTTCTTGGGTCTCGATAGCCCCCTCTTGCTTACCAAGCTTGGAATCATCGAGGTTAACGATGATAGCCTTCGTCCTTGCCGTGATGCGCGTGACTGAGGAATGACTGAAGGTTAGGCGGACTGGGGTGCTTTTGTCAACGATGAGATGTCCAATCTTCGCTCCCTTGAAGTGAATGCTGTTCACTCCGCCGCCGTACACATAGGTCGTTCCCTTCACGGTCACATTCGTCAGCTTCACATCCCCTTCGCCTACATGGGCTCCAAGAATGAGATCGCCCTCAATCTGCACATTCTGCAGATGAACCCCATCCACATCAATCAGGACGTCTTGCTTCAGCTTCGTTGCCACCTGCTCCGGTCCATAGGTTCCCGGCTTGTGGTAGATCTGAATCTGCTGCGTAAGACGGCTCAAGATGACGACTGCCTCTGCGCGGGTCAGACTGCCATTCGGCCAGAATGCCTGACCTTGACCCTGCATGAGGTTATGCTCGGCTGCGACAGCTACCGCTCCCTTCACCCATGCCGCCGCCTGCTTCACATCCGTGAAGGAATCAGCGCTGTCTGTCCCATCGACGCGATATTGCGTCAGCTTGGTCAACACCGCAGCAGTCTCAGAGCGGCGAATGGGAGCATCAGGCTTGAACAGGTTGCCAGGATAACCGGAGATGTAGCCGGCCTGGCTCGCCTTGCTCACTTCCTTGCTGTACCAGCTGTCAGCGGGCACATCGGTGAACACTTCCTTAGATTCCTGCTCATAACCAATGACCTTATTCACCAGCGTAACCCATTCCGCACGCGTCACAGGCGCATCAGGCCGGAACGTCCCGTCCTCATACCCAGCGACATAGCCTTGACTCGCCATAGCGAGGATCGTATCCTTCGCCCAATGCTTGTCGATATCCGAGTAGGTCACACTAGCTGCTTGAGCCCCCTGCCCTTGCGGCAGCAATAATCCTATGAACAATATAACGGCTGCGAATCCAGCAATAATAGATTTCAACGACATCTGCTCCTTCTCTAATAGGTAGATCTACACAATCTCTTCAATCTTGTCATTAATAGGGGGGCGGCCAACTGGATAATACGCGATGGACGTCTGCTTGATCTGCTCCGCTCCGAACACATTGCGACCATCGACCATTACGGGGCGAGCCATCAGCTGCTCCACCTTGTGGAGGTCAATGTTGCAGAATTCTTCCCACTCCGTCAGCAAGCACACCGCATCACAGCCCGACACCGCATCCCACTCATTGAGACACCAAGAGATAGACGGATGATCCATCAGTTCACGGAAGTTATCCATCGCGACCGGATCGTACACCTTCGGCGTAGCTCCAAGCTCAATCAGCTTCTCAATAATCTCAATTGCCGGTGCTTCACGCACATCATCTGTTCCTGGCTTGAAGGCCAGGCCCCAGATGGCGATTTTCCGACCGGAGAGGGACCCTAGCGCACGATAGAGCTTATCAATGACACCCCAACGCTGCGTCTGATTCACCTCTACGACCGACTTCAGCAGCTTGAAGTCATATTCCACATTGCCAGCGATCTGTATGAGAGCCTTCGTATCCTTGGGAAAACAAGAACCGCCGTAACCAATCCCCGCCTTCAAGAAGGCAGGTCCGATTCGGCGGTCCAGTCCCATACCCTTCGCAACCTCTCCTACGTCTGCTCCCATCTTCTCGCAGATGTTCGCAATCTCGTTAATGAAGGAGATCTTCGTGGCCAGGAAGGCATTCGAAGCATACTTAATCATCTCGGCACTACGGATATCCGTCACCACAATCTCTTCGGTGAGAGGAATGTGCAGCTCTACCAAGATATCTGCTGCTCTCTTGTTGTCCGCACCGATGACGATACGGTCCGGATTCAAGGTGTCCTTAACGGCAGAACCTTCTCTTAGGAACTCTGGGACCGACACGACATCGAACTCCTGAGTTGTGCCCTCTGCGATTATCTGTCTCACACGGTCATTCGTTCCGACAGGAACGGTGCTCTTCACCGCAACGATGGTATAGCCATGAATAGAGCTTGCTACTTCACGTACGGCTCCCTCGATGTATCGAAGATCCGCCTCTCCGCTTGGCAGCGGTGGAGTCCCGACAGCTATGATGACAAGGTCCGCGCTTCGAACAGCACTCTCCAGATCGGTAGTGAAGGTTAGCTTACCGGCATCCGCATTCACCATGAGCAGCTCTTGCAGTCCAGGCTCATAGATCGGAATGCCTCCGCGATTAAGCAGCTTAATCTTGTTCTCATCCTTGTCCACACAGGTGACTTTATTCCCGATCTCTGCATAGCAGACACCAGATACTAGACCGACATAACCAGTTCCAATAACCGTAATGTTCATTTCTCTCACTCCCGGGTATACTATATTTATCTATAGGTTGTTCGTAAGACGGAGGTTGTTGCTATGAGATCGAATGAAGGCTCTTTTCCAACAGGATGTCTGTGGGGGATTCTACTTGCGATTCCTTGTTGGGTATTAATAGTAACTCTAATGATTTTTGAGTGGTGCTAAATATGCATTCAGTACGCTCTTTCCGTTCTTCTGCTCAACTTGGTTCTTACTGCTATTATTCTTGGAAGTACTAAGTTATAACATTCTCTATTGAAATAGTAAGAGAGTATTATATAAGATACTATCGAGATAATTACAGAAATGCACAAATTAACTAACTCGTTTAATAAAGTAAATATACTTAACTTTAAAATCAAATGAATACCAAACATGCTTAGAGTGCAAATCAAACTAGGAGTAAATGACTTAAAATAACTTAAAATTGATATATTTAATAATTTGCAACTCATTATACTTCTAACAAAGAAAATCCCAACATTCACTATCAACATTGCATAGCAAACACCTAGAAGACCGTAAATTGAACCTAAGTAAACAAAAATAATTATAAATACGATAGCAATCGAATATAACTTAATCTCTAGATCTGGTCTTCCAATACTTTTAAATAAGGAATTACTCATCGTACTAATACCACTAAATAGCCCTGCTATCATAAGCACCTGTAGTAATTCAATTGATTCTTTCCACTCTTGACCATACAAAATATTAATAAATTCTGATGCAACATAAGAAAGGCCAATGCAAATTGGCATAAGGAAAAACGCCATAATTTTTATTAGTTTTAAATATTTTTCACTTAATACTATTAAATTGTCTTGTAGCTTTGAGAATTCAGAGAAAACAGCCTTACTTACCGCATAAGATATTAAATTTCTAACAATGAAACTCCAGTTAAAAGCCATCGTGTAAAGACCAAGTTCTCTACTACCCATGAACTTACCAATTAAGAAGTAATCACAGATACCACTAAAATAAACTAGAATCTGACCTCCTAATACCTTATAGGAGTAATTAAACATGTCTCTTAAAATATCAAACCTAAAAGCCCTTGAAATTAAATGCTTAAACCCACCAGAGCGGAGGAACAAAACTGATTGAATTGCAGGTCGAAACAACAGCTTAGAAGTTATCGCCAACAAACTATAACCATAAATCGCTAAAGCGACGGATGCAATAGTAGTTATTACTTCCGCAACAACATCAATTTGTGCGATTTTTTTGAACTTCATTTCTTTTTGCAGTATTGCTCTCGTAGTTATTCCAAATGAGCCAAGTACAACTCCTAAGGAGATGTACTTAATAATACTTTCAATTTCTGGAGTATTATAAAATTCTGCAATTGGGTATGAGAAGTAATAAAGCAAGGATGCCAATAGAAGAGATAATATTAAATTCATTTTTGTAATAGTAGATAAGAATTCTTCATTTATACCTTGTTTATATATTAAATAAGAACTTACTCCGACCTCTTGAATTATTATAATCAACCCTGTAAATAAAGTAGCCATACCTAGAAGCCCGAATACTTCAGGAGCTAATAATCTAGCTAATAATACATTTGATACCAATGTTACAATCTGTGTTGCAATCGTTTGAATTATTGACCACATAGAACTTTTATATAGAGACATGATGCAACTCCTTACTGCTGATCCCTATTCATCTAACTAGTACAAGGTGTTCCTCAAGAGATTTAGGTTCCAACAATCTACTTTCCAGTAGTTTATTATCAATGAATGACTTTATGTTATATCTGAAATTAGATTTCGAGAATTTTTCAGCATTATTTCTGCAGTTTATTGGTGTATATAAATATGATTCACTCTCAAATTCTTTAACTGCCTGAATTATAGATGATGCAGTTTGTTCTTCAAAGAAAATTCCCGTTGGATACTTGTTATTCTTTTCTTGAACTGTCTCTAAAGCACCACCTTTGCCAAATGCAATAACTGGTGTTCCGCATGCTTGTGCTTCCACAGGTGTTATCCCAAAATCCTCTTCTGCTGCAAATACAAAAGCTTTTGCTTTTTGCATATGATGCTTTAAAACTTCGTTACTTTGATATCCTAGCAGCTTAATATTGCTTGACTGGAACTTTTTTATCTTATTCATTTCAGGTCCAGTACCAATAACAATTAGTTTTTTATCAGGCATTTTCGAAAATGCTTCAACAATGATATCCATTTTTTTGTATGGTACCATTCTTGAAGCTGTCAAATAATACTCTTCTTTATTTTCGTCCAAATTAAATGATTCGACATCAACAGGTGGGTATATCACCTCAGCTTCTCTTCTGTAAGTTTTCCATATACGTCTAGATATATAATTAGAGTTGGATATGAAGTAATCCACGCCGTTAGCAGTTCTAATGTCCCATTGTCTTATTTTATGAAGTAACTGCTTAGTTACTAATGATTTAAAACCTTTAGTTAGATTTGCCTCTCTAAGATACTGATGTTGTAAATCCCATGCATATCTAATTGGAGTATGAACGTATGATATATGAAGTTGGTTAGGTCCAGTAATAACACCTTTTGCTACTGCATGAGAACTTGAGATAATTAATGAGTATGATGATAAATCAAATTGTTCGACTGCTAATGGCATTAAAGGTAATAAATTTCGATATATTTTCTTTGAAAACGGTATATCCTGAATAAATGATGTTTTTACTTTTTTATCTTTTATAAACCTTCTATCACTCAAAAAATCTACGACACTAAATAAATCTGCTTCAGGAAAAACATTTAGTAACTCCTCAAGAACCTTTTCTGCTCCTGCATATGTAACCAACCAATCATGAACTATTGCTACTTTCATTGATTAACCACTTCCTTAATCACGTTGATTGTTTCTTTAGCGCAATTATCCCATGTAAATTTTTTCGCCTGTTTCTTTCCTTTAATTACGATTTCTTCTCTTAATTTATTATCACCTAACGTTTTAACAATCTTTGAGGCAATATCATCTGAATCTAACGGATTAATATAAACTACAGCATCTTCACATACCTCAGGGAGCGATGCTGCGTTTGAAGATATAACTGGGCAACCTGTAGCCATAGCCTCCAATGGAGGAAAACCAAACCCTTCATATAAGGAAGGAAACACCAAACAATCTGCATTAGCATAATACTGTTCTAATGTGTCTTGTTCAATGAAACCAGTGAATTTAACTCGACCATTCGTTTTTTGCACTTCATCAAAAATTTTGCTATCACCTGTCAAGAACCCTTCCTTTTTTCCAATAATAATTAAGTTATGTGGTATCTCATCCTTAATTAAGTTAAATGCATTGATTAGAGTAGATAAGTTTTTGTGAGGCTTTACATTACCAACGTATAATAAAAAAGGATCCTCTTCTTTAAGAGAATCGCTTTTTATCACTTCTAACCAGTTTTTATTAATACCATTATGGATAGCTACTATTTTTTGCTTACCAGAACCATTGTGATTAATTAGTTCTTGTTTTGTGAACTCAGAGACACAAATTATGCTGCTAGCTCTGTTTTTAATCGCTTTAAACATTAACTTTGCATATAGTTGTTTGTGTATCCCTCCTATATGTTCCTTCATTACTAAATGAAAAACGTCATGGATTGTGACTAATAATTTTCCTCTATAAAAAATTGGTATATTGAAATGGGGAGACCAGAATAATTTTGTTTGCTTAGGAATCTTCTCAAGCAACTCCTTTTGCTCTTTTATAGAATATATAGGTGAATCCATAGCAACTATTTTAATATTGTCTATGGTGGTTAAATTATCTATTGCTAATTTTTCAAGTTGCTCTTTATTACCTAACATACAAATCTCTATGTCCCTTAAGTTGTTTATCACTACTGGAACTAAATTTTGTAGATACGTACCAATACCAGAGTGATTAAGCATTCTTAAATCAATTGTAAGCATGTACTTCTCCTCTCATAACTTTCTTTTTTCTTATTCTATTGTTGACATATATCTTATTGAGAATAACTACGAGGACTAGCGTCAATAACAGCGAATGTATTATTCCGGTATTAAATAGGAATGTCCTCCATAGTTCCGCAAAACAATAACATATAACATAATTAAATATAAAAATTAAGCTGTTATAATTATAGAATGTCCCAGCAATATAAGAGAACAAAGACACAATCATTAAAATAATTATGAATGAGTATCCTCCAACATTAGAATTCATATCTGCGAATGCTGAATTTGTAGTTAATCCTTCATCTATATCTACATAGTTTCTGTAATTATTCGCATATGTAGATTGAATATTAAATATCCCATGTAAATATGTTGGGACTAAATACGAGAACACATTATCGGAATTCCCGTTAAAATCCATCCTACCTATGTTATTCGCTACCCCTACACTAACTTGAAATGGTGAACCAAGGTAAGTAACTATTTCTGAAATGTTCATCAACACTGGATTTTCTAAATTGTAATAATCCTTATAATAGTTTGCATTCCTATAGAAGTTCATTATGGTTAGCAGTGAGAATAATACAATCCCGAGTGTTACAATACTCTTCTTTGATATTTTATGTTTTCTATGAATCAATATTCCCAAAAATATTAGTGTAGCTAGAATAATGGATAGTCTTGAGGATATGAATGAGGTCATAAACAGTAGAATAAGGTTTATAATATCAAGTACACTGATTTTTCTTAAAGTTGTTATTCGATATAGAGCAATTGCTCCACCAAGAATTGATACATATCTTAGTGAGTGAAGTCCTGTCTCATAATTATCATATAACGATTGTTTAATTAGGTTTACACTACTATCAGAGACGTACATGAGAAAATCAGGATTAGTAGTTAGGATTGTTAAATACACATACGACACTCCAATAAAACTTATAAGACTTATAACTTTATAGTAGTTAATATCAGGGATAACATCGATATCGCTATTCTTTTTCATTTTTCTACCTAGAAGGTAGCTTATCCTTGAAAAGAAGTAAATTAAAAAATACCAGATAATTAATATTACTATCGCTTCACTTGTTAATGATTCCTTAATATGAAATCCTCTTCTTATGTTTTCATTAGGATAGATCCAAGCTATGAAACTTAATATTACAGTTAACATCAGTATGTTATACGGTCTTAGTAATTTATCCATAATATTAATTTTCATATTTCCACCTTTTCTATAATTAATGATGAATTACCCACTTTTCAATCTTATTTTAGATTTCAAATTCTCTATAAATGTCATAAGTATCATTGCTTTAGTTTTCCAAGAGTGTTCTTCAGCACTATTACTAATTGATTGCCGTGTTAAAACGCTCAGGTTTTTTTCCGCCATCTTAACAGCAGAAGTAATATCTTCACTGTTTTTGTAAGTAAATATGTATGACTCATTTCTCCTTAGTATCTCTGGAGTTTCTCTTACTACGATAGGAAGTCCAGATGCAGCATATTCATATAGTTTCATTGGGCTTCTTCCGTTGTTAGATGCATGCTTAGATAAAGGCAGTAATGCAATATCCATAAACTGTAGGTATGAAGGAATTTTAGAATAAGATATTGCTCCTAAAAAATGCACATTAGTTTCTGCCTTGAATTGCAGGATATTCTCTGTAGTTGCAGGTCCAATAATTATTATATTTAGATCTGGACGAGATACTGCTAGCTGATGAATTGCATTCAGATCTAATCTTTGATCTATAGCTCCAAGGTAGACAGCTCTTGGATGTGACAAATGTTTTATTTCATTAGGCTCTTCACATGGTTTATTGAAATGCTCAAACTCTACACCATTCTCAAGTAAGAGACTCGGAAGATTCTCATCATAAGACTGAATGTATTCTCTTACTGGTTCTGAAGTTGCTACGAGTCCATCTGCAATTTTAATTATCTCTTCCTCGGCAATTGATACATTTTTATCACCAGTCATTTCAGGATAGAGATCTGTAGCCCTGTAAATTATCTTTTTTGCATTGATGTATTTGTTAATACCAACAAAATAAGGCTGATCAATAAGTAATACATCGACTGGACCTTTAAAAGTTTTATTTAATATTTTCTTTAGTGAAGGCAACAAAATAGTAGTCAACAAATGATTCTCTTTTGTTTTTCTGAATATCTCTCCAGCTATTCTCCATGGAATTAATGAGAGTGGAACACAATTAATAAGATCTTCATTCTCTATAGACATCTCACGCCACAATTTTAGCCTCTTAGAAGTTGAACTATCTTTCCTTTTTAATATGTGAAATGGAGTAATTGGTGTGCTTATGTGCAACACTTCATGCCCCATCTTTGAAAGTTCTCGCGCTAAGTGATGCGAACCCACTACATATGGACCACCAATGTAGGTATGACTTGCGAATACAATTTTCAGCTTGTTTGACATCCTCCATGCTCCCTATTTTCTATTTTTTCGGAAATTAATAAGCCCCTCTTTTCAAAACAACAATCCATACTGTCTTGAGTAAAATCTTAATATCAAACCAGACCGACTGGTTATAGACATAATGAAGTTCGAGATCGACACGTTCGGGGTAGTTGACGTTGCTGCGGCCGCTGACCTGCCAGTAACCGGTGACGCCAGGCTTAGCGGAGAGAAAATCGTCAACCTTGTCTCCATACTCCTGGAGTTCATCCCTCACGATAGGTCGCGGGCCGACGAGGCTCATCTCGCCACGCAGCACGTTAATTAATTGAGGAAGCTCATCTAAGCTGGTCTTGCGTAAGATACGTCCGATGGGGGTAATACGAGGATCTTCGGATGGATCTAGCTTGTAGCTGTTCGCGATATACTTCGTATGAAGCACCGGATCCGACTTAAGCCTCTCCTCTGCGTTATGTACCATAGAGCGGAACTTAATGATGCTGAAGATATTCGAGTCCTTGCCGATACGCTTCTGCTTGAAGAAGACAGAGCCCTTCGGGTCACTCCACTTAATGATGATAGCGAGGATGATGAATACAGGAAGCAGAATAATAAGGCCAACCAGGGCACCAGAGATGTCCATGACTCTCTTGGCTGCAGCATTCAATGTCATATTGAGTGACTGGGACTCTGTATGCCCAGTCGTGCTATATTGCTGCACAGCAGCAGCAATCTCTGACTCCATCTGCGGTTGCCTATTATTCATCGCACTCATTAGTTATCTCTCCCTGATATTAGAAGTTGTTGGGATCTCTCCCGGTCCAGTAATTCCTCCAATGCTGTAACTAGGGGTAATCGCAGCTCGCCGTTCCTTAGGGCGAAGTCGATCGTAGTTAGGATGAATCCGAGCTTCTCGCCCACATCATATCGAATGCCCTCGAAGTCATAGGCATAGACTCCGTAAGCTTCATTCAATCGTTGGATGGCATCCGTCAGCTGAACCTCGTTGCCGGCTCCGCGTTCCTGCAGCTCGAGGAACTCGAAGATATCTGGCGTGAGCACATATCTGCCCATGATGGCCAGGTTCGAGGGGGCATGGCCTTGAGCAGGCTTCTCCACGAATCTAGTCACTTCCACCAGTCTTCCATCTGGCTCTGAGGCTGGATCTACGATGCCGTAACGATGTGTCTGATCGACGCCGACTGCCTGCACCCCAATGACCGACTTGCCTGTACGTTCATATTGCTCAATTAGCTGTCTGGTGCAAGGCACCTCGGCTTCGACGATGTCATCTCCGAGCAGGACGGCGAACGGCTCATCTCCGATGAAGTTGCGAGCGCACCATACAGCATGGCCGAGTCCCTTCGCTTCCTTCTGCCTAATATAATGAATGTCTACATTAGAGGAACGCTGAACCGCTTCAAGCAGCTCATACTTGCCCTTCTCTACCAGGGAGTGCTCCAGCTCGAACGCGATATCGAAGTGATCCTCGATTGCCCGCTTGCCCTTGCCGGTTACGATGATAATATCTTCAATTCCTGAAGCAATCGCTTCTTCCACGATGTACTGAATGGTTGGCTTATCGACGATGGGGAGCATTTCCTTCGGCATGGCTTTCGTTGCAGGTAAGAATCTTGTTCCGAGACCAGCAGCTGGGATTATTGCTTTACGAACTTTTTTCATCCAATCACCCTACCCTATCCATGTATTATTCTCTCTATCCTAGTCTCGACCTGTTGCTAATAGTACGAGCTATACCTTGTTCCCCTAAGCGGAATAAAGTATAGCTCGTGCTGTTAGATCATCTATTCCAATCCCTGTGAATGGGCATTGAACCCTTCCTCACGCTACACCACCGACGATTCACGTCTAAGGTCATATCTGACCCACAGCATAGCCGAGTGTCCCCAGTGATAGAGGTGCGGGAGACATTACCTGACTCCTTGCTTGTGTGCTTCTCTCGTGGTGTGGGTGAGTCTTACTTGTATAATGATACAATCTGTATCGCTTATGTATGTCATTATAGATCACACAACTCCTTCTTGTAAACCACTTTTTTGAAAAAACTATTGGAAGTCATTTCCTTTCTGTAATTGTTTTCATAGCAGGAATTGGGGTTATATGATACGTTACGTAACTAAGCGACCTTATTATATAAGCTCCTAGATGCAGAAGGTGTCGAACGAGGTCGTCCCCCTCAGGGGAAAAATAAAAACGCCCCAGCCATAGAGCTGGAGCGATGAACGAGCAGGATATGATCAGGTTACTTCTGCATCTTGCCCCAGTCCGCCAGGAACTTGTCAATCCCAATATCCGTCAGCGGATGCTTCCAGAGCGAAGGCAGGATCGATCCTGGAATGGTTGCAATATGGGCACCGGCTACAGCTGCAGCCTCCAGATGTCCGATATGGCGGATGCTCGCGGTAATGATCTCTGAGGTGTAATCATAGTTGCGAAGGATGGTGCTTAGGTCACGAATGAGCTGCATCCCCTCCACCCCGATATCATCCAGACGTCCTACGAACGGGGAGATGAAGGTAGCTCCTGCCTTGGCTGCCATGAGCCCCTGTGCCGCGGAGAAGATGAGGGTGACATTCGTCTTGATCCCCTTCTCGGTCAGAGCATGGCAAGCATACAGCCCGTCCTCGGTCATAGGCAGCTTGATGACTACATTCGGCGCCCACTCCGCAATCTCGAACGCTTCCTTCAGCATATCCTCAGCCTTCGTTCCGATGACCTCCGCACTAACCGGACCTGAGACAATGGAACAGATCTCTTGAATGACCTGCTGGAAGTCACGTCCTTCCTTCGCGATCAGGGAAGGGTTGGTCGTGACCCCATCCACCAGGCCTAGCTTCGCAATACGCTTAATCTCCTCCACATTAGCTGTATCCAAGAAGAACTTCATGATATCTTCACTCCTTCAGGTTAGGTTATGAGCTCCACAATAGCTTACACGCATTCCATGCGGACGAACCATTTGGCAATTATGGAAGCGCTACATTCGACACTATATTAATGAAAGAAAATTCTGATCTCCCGCTCCGCGCTCTCTGGTGAGTCGGATCCGTGCACGACATTGCTCGCTACATCGATGGCATAATCGCCTCGAATGGTTCCCGGCGCTGCGTCAGACGGATTCGTCTTGCCGATCAGAGATCTGGCATTCTTGACGGCATCCGGTCCGGTCATGATCATCGCGAATACAGGGCCTGATGTGATGTAATCGACCAGTTCACCGAAGAAGGACTTGTGTGCATGCTCGCGGTAATGCTCCTCGGCGACAGCCCTTGTAACCGTCATCAGCCTCGCTTCAACCAGCTCGAAGCCCTTGCTCTCGAATCTGGCCATGATACTCCCGATTAATCCGCGCTTAACCCCATCCGGCTTCACCATTACGAATGTACGTTCCATGTGTGCACTCTCCTTGTCGTTAGCTATGTGATGTGTGATGTGTGATGTGTGTTGTCTACTTCCGCAGGAGCGGCTTGTTCGGCAAGTAATGCAAGGACTTCACGTACCTGATCGTCCGCGTCTTCGCCCGCATGACCATGGAGTGAGTCTCGGCACGCTGATCGGGCAGGTAACGTACTCCGCCCAGGAATTCGCCCGGTGTGACGCCAGTCGCTGCGAAGATGACGTCCCCAGTCCCTACCATATCATCGACGTATAGAATCTTCCGCGGATCCGTGATCCCCATCGAGAGGCATCGCTGATGCTGCTCTTCATTCTCCGGCATGAGCCGCCCCTGAATCTCTCCGCCCAGACACTTCAGCGCCGCTGCCGCCAGCACCCCTTCGGGCGCACCGCCCGAGCCTACATACAGATCAATGCCCGTCTCGGCAAAAGAAGGCGCCATCGCTCCCGCCACGTCCCCGTCGGACAAAAACTTAATCCTCACGCCCGCCTCGCGGAGCTCGGCAATCGTATCCGCATGCCGCGGACGGTCGAGAATCATGACCGTCAGGTCCGGAATAGGCTTGGCCAGCGCGAGCGCGGCCTTCTCTATCGTGGTTCGTATGGAGTCGCGCAGACTCAGCTTGCCTGCCAAGGCAGGCCCGACCGCCAGCTTCTCCATATACATGTCAGGTGCATGCAGCAGCTGTCCCTTAGGGGCAACTGCAAGGACAGCGAGCGCATTGTTGAGCCCCTTGGCTACAATCTCTGTTCCCTCCAGTGGATCGACGGCCACGTCTACCTCCGGTCCTTGCATGGAGCCCACTTGCTCCCCTATGTACAGCATCGGTGCTTCGTCCATCTCGCCTTCGCCAATTACGACGGTTCCGCGGATGGAGACGGAATCGAACATGCTGCGCATCGCTTCCGTCGCAGCGCCATCTGCACTGTTCTTATCCCCTCTCCCCATCCAAGGGGAGGAGGCGAGGGCGGCTAACTCAGTCACTCTTACCAGTTCAAGCGCTAATTCGCGTTCCATGATTAGGAAGCCCCCATTCTATCAGGTTGCCAATATTTGTACAGATTCATACCGTCTGCTGTCCAGCCAGCTCGTAATGATGCCTGCCGTCTCTTCGATCGCACGGCCAGATACGTCAATGACCGGGCAGCCCAGCTCGTCCATAATCTGGGCGGCATAGGCGAGCTCTTCATGAATGCGCTGAAGTGTCGCATACTTCGCCGTATCGGGCAGGCCGAGTGCGATTAGCCGCTCAGATCTGATGTCGAGCAGGAGCTGGGGCTGCATCGTTAAGCCGACGATGAGCGGTGTATGTGAGGTCTGTGATGTAGGTGTGAGTGGTGTGGTCACTGAGGTGAGCATGAGAAGCTCCTGAGGCGGCTTGACCTCAGGCATGAGCGGCAGGTTCGCCGTCTTGATGCCCTTGTGGGAGAGGAAGATCGAGAGAGGCGTCTTCGACGTCCTCGATACCCCGATGAGGATGACCTGGGCCTCGGTCAATCCTCTCGTGTCCTTGCCGTCGTCGTACTTGACGGCGAACTCCATGGCCTCCATCCGGCGATAGTAGCTGTCGTCAATGGAGTGAAGGCGGCCCGGCTCCCGGCTCGGGTAGGAGCCGAATGTATCGATGTAGGCCTGCATCATCGGCCCCATCACATCCACTGCGCGGACGCCTCGATGCTGCGCTTCTTCCTTCATGAGCTCGCGCAGCTCCGGCTGTACGAGCGTATAGGCGATGAAGCCGCCGCTTCGTTCCGCCTTATCTACGATGGAGATGACTTCGTCTTCGGACTTGATATGTCCATAGCGCTTCAATTGGACCTGCTCGGAGGAGAATTGACGCAGTGTCGCCTTCGCGACCGCCTCCGCTGTCTCGCCGATTGCATCCGAACAGATATAGATGATCTGCTGCTGCGTACTCATTCCTATGTGCTCCTCCTATTCATCCTTCAGTAGCTGGACTCGACATGAGACGAATGGCATTGGGCTGGAACCTTAAGTCAGGGGCCCGGCGGCTCGCCGGACTCTGTAATGAGATCTGACATGAGGTGAATGACATTTGACTTCGTCACCCAACCGACCACTTCGCTCCCCCCTCGTGCGGCTCTCTGGAGGATGGGCAGGCAGTCGACTTGTTGCAGGATCATTTTGCGAAGGGCATCTACGACTGATTCCTCAGGAACGAGCGCTGTAATGTTCGGGTAGCGGGTCATGACCATCGAGACGGGGATGCTGCCGGCTGCCGGATTGCCTAATGTGATCTTGAGCAGATCCTTAGGCGTGACAATGCCCGCGAACTGCTGCTGATCGTTAATGACGAGGAGCGTGTCCGCATTCTCGGTGAACAGCGTAATGACCGCATCCTGCACCGACAGCGTGTCCGGCACATTAACAGGCACTCCGCTAATCTCAAGTACCTTCATGCTCTTCATTCGCTGTACAGCGGCATTCTCTTGTTGATAGGTATTGCCTAGGAAATAACCAACCTTCGGCTTCGCATCGAGCAGCCCCAGCATGACGAGCAGGGACAAGTCGGAGCGCAGCGTAGGACGGCTGACACCCAGCCTCTCGGCCAGCCCTTCACCGGTAATCGGCGCATGCTGCTTCACTAAGTCTATTAACTGTAATTGTCTGGCCGATAGATTAATACGTTGTCGCCCCTCCCTGAGTGGAATATATGACCAATGAAGTCGCCAATAATATATCACATTAGTGTAATAGTGTGCACTATATATCTTAATAGTGTGGATGATTGAACGGGGTATAATGAACAGGCTTCCCTCCATATACATTACGGAATGTAGTGAGGAGAGGAGCAATGACTTAATGGGATTCCCTGCGGACAATCAGTATGTGGCTCTAACTAGAGGCGGGGTGCCTCTTGGCGATCCAGTGAAGGATGAGTCGCCTAATCGAGTAGACATAGTCGGCAATAGCCAGTTCCCTGCTGCGTATTATGCGTATGATGGCCTGGCTGTCTACTTCCGTCTGCGGCTGGCTGGCAACCCTGTCTTCAAGACTGGCTTCGATAACTTCATCTGGGGAGTGGCGTTCGATACGGATGGGGACGGCAGCACGATCGATTGGTTCCTCGCGGTCAATGGCAAGTCACAGACGCTTGATCTCATTCGCAATACCGTGAAGCAAGCAGGCAATCTAAGGGATGCGGGCGAAGGCGTCGACGGCAAGGGCAAGCCTAATGCATCGATTCCCATCTGCAACTTCGATATCGTTCGAGCGGTCGCTGCCGGGGACAACTCAGCCTTGGGCGGGGAGAAGGTCGATACCTTCCTCGACTTCACGATCTCGGCGAGTGTGCTGCTTGGTGCACTAGGCGTGACTGCCTCCTCGCCCCTGAGATTGCTGTACTACACGTCGGCTAATGTGAACAATATCAACAAGGATGTGATTGGAACCGGCACTTCGCCGGCAGACTTATTCTGCGACCCATTCTCCTTGGAAGGCGGCAGCGTTCAGGCCAGCCTAAGCATCGTACAGAAGGCAGATACCGGCGGGGATGTCATTGGGGGGCAGAATACGAAGATTACCGGAGTCCTGTCTGTCACGAACACCGGCAAGAGCCCTGCAACGACGGTATTCATCACGACCCGCTTCACTCCGGATCTGGTGACGGACTTCGCGATCCTCGGCCTGTCACTCGGGAAGGCCGTCTATGATTCAGATCGGGAGATACTTAGCTGGAATATTGGCAATCTGGCGGCGGGGCAGTCTGTGGAGCTCGCCTATTCGTTGGCCGCTGTCTATGTCGAAGGGGGAACCCGCCAGCTGAATGCAGCTGAAGCTACAGGCGTAGATTCCTTCACCGGCAATCGGCTGACACCTGCTGCAAGCGTGCTGAATGTGGAGGTGATATCCAGGCTTGGAGGATTATCCGGTCTCCTCCAAGACAAGTCAACTGGACTTCCGCTCGGCGGTGTGGAAGTCGTGACCACCGGACTGAACGGGGGTTATTCCGCCGTCACAGCTACCGACAAGGGGGGCGTCTACGGGTTCGCTAATCTCCCTAAGGATGTGTATGTGACGACTTACTCCTTGCCCGCGTATGTCACAGAGAAGCGGCAGACGGAGGTTATTCCTGGCCTTGTCCGAACAGAGGATGTGCTGCTCACCCCGCTCCCGTCCACCCTGCAGGGGTATGTGACGAGCGCTGCAGGCGGAGCTCCGATCGAAGGGGCGCTCGTCGTCCTGACCAATTCGGTCGGTGTCGTAGCCGGATCCGCCGTGACGGATGCCGCCGGGTTCTATATCGTGTCAGGCCTTATATCCGGCAGCTTCCGCGTCGGAGTCTCCCAGAGCAGCTATCAGTCTGCCAACCTGCAAGCGGTCCTCGGATCGGGTGAGACACTCGCATTCAACATACCGCTTCGTATCAATCCCGGCACCCTGACCGGTATCGTTACGGATGAGAGTGGTGTTCCTATCGCCGGTGCCTCTCTCGATGTGTTGGATAATCGGAACAATACCGTTACGATCCTGACCTCGAATGCCAACGGTGTCTACTCGTTCGTCGGTCTCGCGCCTGATCCGAACTACCGGCTGCGCGCCTCTCAGACGAACTATGTGACGAAGGTCGTTGGATTCTCCATCAGGGCCGGGGGGCTCACGAAGGCAGACGTAACGCTGGCGTCCCAGCCGGGGCAGCTCAGCGGTACGATATTCGACAGCTCGAACGGATTGCCTCTGGGGAGCGTAAGTATTCGAGTGTTCAACAGCGAGGGACTGACGATCCAGACTGCGGTCAGTGGATTGGACGGGGCCTATACGATCGAATCGCTGGCTCCGGGTACCTATACGGTCCTCTACTCGGAGGAGGGCTATGCCAGCCAGACGATCGGAGCACGTATCCTCGCGAACCAGACGACGCTGAACACGATTACTCTAACTCGATTGGCTGGGGTCATTACAGGTCAGGTTACGGATGAGAACGGTGTACCGCTCGTGGATGCAGTCATTCGTCTCATCCTCGGCAATGTGTTCGTAGCCCGTATTGCTACGAACAATGAGGGTGTGTATACAATCGCGAACTTGAGCCCGGGGAGCTACAATGCTGCTGCGGTTGCAGTCGACTATGGCCGCGTCGTGCAAGGTACGGTGGTCATTGCCCAGCAGACGACGGTACTGGACTTCAAGCTGAAGCGGCTGGTCGGCACGATATCTGGGAGAATCATCAGCACTGCCGGCGAGCCGATCAGCGGTGCCCTGATTACGATTCAACAGGATTCCCCGATCGGCACCGCCATCCTGGTCCGCATCATTACCGATACCGAGGGCAGATATAGCGCGACGAATCTCAATCCTGCGAACTATATCGTCACGATAGGTGCATCCGACTTCCAGAGCGCCTTCGCAGCGGCCCTGGTGAAGGCCGAGCAGGTAAGCGAGCTCTCCTTCACACTCAGCCCCTTGCCGGGGCAGGTTATCGGCATAGTCAGGGATGAGAATGGCAGTCCGCTCTCGGGGGCTACGGTCGAGGCCCGCACGGCCTTCGGCGGAATCGTCATGAGCGGGCAGGTTACCGATTCAACAGGCGCCTATGTCATTCCTAATCTGGCACCAGGCAACTATATCGTCTTCGCTTCAATCGCTGGGCGTCAAGGGGCGGCCGGCTCTACCTTCCTGCGCGCTGGCGCCACTGAGGAAGTAGGCTTCGTCCTGTTCCCGAATCCCGGGGCGGTGCAGGGAACGGTAGTGGATGATGCTACGGGAGCGGCCTTAGGCAATGTCTCCATTAATCTCCTCGACACATCAGGCTTCGTCGTCGGCACCTTCATTACGAGCGGCGACGGTACGTACTGGATCGGGAATCTATCCCCTGGCAACTATACGCTGGTCGCTGCCGCCAGCGGCTATCAGAGCCAGACGTTCGGGGCGATTGTGTTGTCAGACACAACGACCCCGGTGTCATTACGGTTAGCTGCTCGTCCAGGCCGCATCAGTGGCGTCGTCTCCCCTCCAGTCGGGGTAGTCGCGGTTGAGCTGTACAATATACGTAATCTGCTTATTCAGAACACCATCACGCTGGCAGACGGCACCTTCCAGTTCAATGACCTTGGTGAAGGCAGTTACTTGGTCAAGGCCTCTTCCCAGCTCTACAGCTCCAGTGCAGAGGGTGCTGTCGTTGTGAGAGACGGAGTATCTGACGTGACGATTACACTTAGTCCTCTGCCAGGGGAGATTAGCGGTGGGGTGAAGGACACCTCAGGCAATCCTGTACCTCAAGCGTCCGTCCGTGTATTGGATGAGAATGAGACCCCCTTCGGCGTCGGGCAGGCTGATGCTTCAGGCGTATATGTCGTAGGAGGCTTAGCTCCTCGGTCTTACACACTAGTCGCCAGCGCTCCTGGCTTCGGATCAGCGACTCTCGGTGTGAGCATCACCCCTGGACTGGTCGTTAGGGATGTTGACTTCGTGCTCGCTCCGCTTCCTGGAGGAATCAGCGGACAGATTACGGATCGGTTGACGGGAGAGCCTATCCCAGGCGCCAGTATTCAGATTCGCACACCTGACGCGACTGGTATCGCGGTCGTCTCTGTGTCCTCCAGTCCGTTCGGCAATTATCTCATCGAGAATCTGTCGCCTGGCGCTTATTGTGTCATTGTCTCTGCCCCGGGCTACACGACGACGGTCGTCGGCGCCCCGGTAGAGAGCGGCAGAGTGACTGGCGCGAGCACTTCCCTCCCGTTCGAATTCGGGAGCCTATCCGGAGTCGTCATCGACGGAGCGAGCAGCCAGCCCATCGTGAACAACTCTACGCAGATTAAGCTATATACGAACGGAGGCGTGCTGCTCGAGACTCTATTCTCTGATTCCAAGGGCGGCTTCTTCATCGACAATCTCCTGCCAGGCGCCTACACCATTAATGTAGTCGTTCCGGGCTTCACGAGCGGCAACTTCACTGTCAATATCGCGAGCAAGGTGACGACTTCCTTAACTGCCATACTTGAGCAGCAGCTGTCCAGCTTGAGCGGTACGGTCACTGACAGCAGCGGGGCATTCCTGTCAGGGGTGTTAATTAACATCAATGGCCAGACCGGCCTTCCCATTGGCGCTACGACTTCTAATCAATTCGGCGCCTTCACGCTCCCTAATCTGCCGCCTGGTACCTACTCCTTGACCGCTGTGCTGACCGGATTCGGCACCCTGACCCAGGGAGTCGTCCTTCGTGCCGGGGAGAGTGCCCAGACTTCGCTCAAGCTCATTCCTCAGCCCGGACGATTGGTTGGTACGGTAACGGATCTCTCTACGAGCACGGCTCTATCCGGCGCCAATATTCGAATCCTGGATTCCAAGGTCGCCTTGATCGGCACTGCAGTCAGCGGAAGCGATGGCTCCTATTCCTTCGAGGGATTAACGGCCGGCGTCTATGTCATCATCGCGACGCTCGATAAGTATGCTGCGAGCCTGGGAGGATTCATCATCCTGCCGAATCAGACTTCCCGCTACAGCTTCGCGCTGCAGCCTCTGCCAGGCTCCATTGTCGGAACGATTCGTGAGCAGGGCAGCGGGTCGCCGGTAGCAGGAGCAACCGTAGAGGTGAGACAGTTCAACAACTTCGGCCCTCCTCTCTCTACGATCGAGACGGATGCTGCCGGTGTCTACGAGCTGCTCGACCTCTCGCCTGGCAACTACGCCTTGTCCATTACCCAGCCAGGCTACGTAGCCGAGCAGTCCTCCGCACTAGTAGGAGCCGGACAGACGGTCACTCTGGATGTGGCGCTGGTCAAGGTGAATACCGTCATCGAGGGTCAAGTCGTCACGACCTTGCCGAATCCTCTCCCCGTTCCAGGAGCCGTCATCATCGTATCGGATGCGAACAAGGTGCTGATTCAATCGGTCATTACCAATCCAGCTGGGGAGTACCGGGTGGAGAGCAGCAGTGCAGGTGAGACCTTCGTGACCGCTATCACTCCTGTTCAGCAGATTGCAACGGAACCGGTCACTGTGCGACCAGGGCTGCCCAGTCGTCTGAACCTGTCCCTGCCTCCGGGACCGAAGACCTTCACCGGGCAGATGACCGATGAGGTGACAGGTTCCCCAGTCCCTGGGGTAACTGTCCATGTGCTTGACGTCAACGATGTACTCGTCGCCACTCATCTGACGAATGCATCCGGGGTGTTCCTGCTAAGAGGATTCTCAAGCGGGACATACACGGTCATCGTCTCGAATCCCTTCTACGCTTCGTCGTCCGCCCGTATATCGGTTGCAGATGGGGATGCGCAGACCGCTATCCCTATCGCCTTGAACCCCGGATTCGGTACCCTCATCGGCGTCATTACAGATGCTCGAGGAATACCAATTCGCAAAGCTCTCGTCGAGGTGTTCCAGCCGATTGCTGCCCCTGCCGATCAAGCAGGCGTTAGCCCTGCCTCCCCTAGTCGCGTGCGCCAGAGGAGTCGCAAGAGTACTGCCCGTGAGGCGGCAGCGCTCAGCACTACTACCGTGAACGGAGCGGCAAGGTCTGAATCCCCGCTCCTCAGAGCGGTCATCTCAGATCAAGCGGGCAATTATGCGGTGACCAATCTGCCAGCGGGCATCCTGCCTGCGTACTTCTCCTTCCCGAACAAGATCCCCGTGCTCGGTCGCCCTCAGATCGTCGTAGATGGCGTTACACGATTGGATATTGTCCTGCTGGATGAGGATGAGGAGTAGAGATAGGGTAGGGGATGGTAGCTATGAGGAGCGATGCTAACTGAGCTAAGGGGATACTGGATGTGGGTAGCGATGCAGACAATGAGCAGCGCTGCTAGCTGAGCTATGGGGATACTGGATGTGGGTAGCGATGCTCCTTACAGCACACGAAGTAACCGCTTGGGTAAGCCCCAAGCGGTTACTTTTTTTTTTATACACTAACGAATATACGCTATTCCGTCATCTCCAAGAACAGCTTCACATCCTCAGCCGTTAACGCCACCGCATCACGCCAGAAGTCTGGGCCGTCGAGCTTAACGCCGAGATGCTTCTCCGCCAGCTGCTCCACCGTCATACTTCCCGTATCTCGAAGCAAGCCAACATACTTCTCAGCGAAGGCCGGGCCTTCCTTCAGCGCACGAGCGTAGATTCCAGCACTGAACAGGTAGCCGAAGGTATATGGGAAGTTGTAGAATGGCACATCCGTCAGGTAGAAGTGCAGCTTAGCCGCCCAGAAGTGTGGGTGCAGCTCGCCAAGTACGCCGCTGTACGCCTCACGCTGTGCTTCAACCATCAGCTCGTTCAGCTGCTCCGTCGTCACCATTCCATCGCGGCGCTGCTCGTAGAATCGGGTCTCGAAGAGGAATCTGGCACGGATGTTCATGAAGAACGCGACAGAATTCTGAATCTTGCTCTCCAGGAGAGCCAGCTTCTCTTCCTTGTCCGTCGCTGTGCGCATAGCCGAATCAGACACGATGAGCTCTGCGAATGTGGACGCCGTCTCCGCAACATTCATCGCATATTCCTGCGAGAGCGCCGGCATATCGTTCATCACATGCTGGTGGTAGGCGTGACCCAGCTCATGCGCAAGCGTCGACACGTTAGAGGCTGTACCCGAATAGGTCATGAAAATCCTCGTCTGCTCGCTCTTAGGCAGCGACGTACAGAACCCTCCAGGCCGCTTGCCTGAACGGTCTTCGGCCTCTATCCAGCCTTCGCGGAAGGCCATCTCCGAGAATTCAGCCAGGTCTGGGCTGAAGCTCCGGAACTGCTCCACAATGAAGTCAGCAGCTTCATCGTATGGCATAATTCGTGCAGATGCTCCTAGTGGTGCCTCTACATCATGCCAGTCAAGCTGGTCAACGCCGAGCAGCTTCGCCTTGCGCTCGAGGTACTGCACCAACGCAGGCTTGCCTTCCTCAATCGCGGACCACATCGCATCCAAGGTCGCTTCACTCATTCGGTTGATCTGCAGCGGCTCCTTCAGCGGGGAAGTCCAGCCTCTCTTCTCATACAGCTTCAGACGGAATCCAGCAATCCGGTTCAGCGTGTCGGCGGCTAGGTCGGCCTGCTCACTCCACTCGCGCTCCCACTCTGCGAAGGCTGCTGTGCGCTCCTCGCGGCTCGCTTCGGACAGCTTGTTGTACATCTGCCCTGCAGACAACTGCTCCCCCTGCCAATTGAACTTGGCACGAGACACGATCACATTGTATAGATCTCCCCAGCCATGATAGCCATCGACTGCCAGATCGCCTGCTAGAGCTTCAAGCTCTGGAGCTAGCTTCTCCTTCGCCTGCTCTCTGCGCTCGCTGAGATTGAAGGCTACTGTTGAAGGAGCTCCCTTGCTAATCCACCGCTCCCATCGTTCATCATCAATCTTACGCAGCAAGTCATCATACTTCGTCAGTACGCCGAGGAACTTCGCAGAGAGCGTCTTGGCCTTGCCATTCCAGCTGCTTGCCGCTGTATCGCGCATATTCTGCGCCATCAAGCAGGCGATGAACGATTCAGCCTCGCGCAGACGGAGCAGGATAGATTGCAGCAGCTCGGTCATCTCGGTTAGCTGACCTTCCAGCGCTTCGTTATTCGCATCACCAGCAGCTGTATGAATAAGCTCTTCGAGCTTCGTTACATCCGTATGGAGCCCCTTCAGTTCATCTGAGAGAGCTTGTGAGGTGGAGCCTCCTGAGTAGATAGATTCCAGATTCCATACCTGCGGGTACTTCTGTGCTTGATTGGTCATCTTATGTAATCTCCCTTCCATAATTGCATGCTATAAGTGCCGCCCAGGGCAGGTCTTCCATGTGAGGAAGACGACCAGGATTCGTCTATTGTGAGGTTAATTTGCGCAATCCTCGCGGGCGGTGTATAACTTAATTATATCGATAGCGGAGGGAAATCACCAATGACACTACCATTACAAATATCTGCAGAGACCGCGCTTAAGCTGTCCAAGCAGTTGAATGTGCCCGTGGAGCACCTGATGCATATGCCTAAGCATATTCTGTTCGAGAAGCTTACTGCATTGGCCAAGGCCGATGCCGATGCAGCCGCCGCGGGTGAATCGACAGGTCCAGACGCTGCAAAAGGCTCTGCTGAATCATGATTCCATTCGAGCGAGCCTGGCCTTATGATCTCATTATGAATGATGTGTACATTCCGAATTGCCCCTTCTGTGGGGAGGACAATGTGCTCGTCGCACTGCGTCCGGAAGAGATTAAGGAAGTTCAGGAGGGCAAGAAGCGGCTGCTCATCTTCCCGTGCTGCCGCAACAAGGTCACACTTGTCGATGCCGACCGCGATTACCTGCTGACTACGCAGACACTGCGCAAGCTGGGACAGTGAGGCTTTGCGGCGGAGGGGGGTCTGACGCTGGGGCTGTAGCATCACATCCTGATGCTACGTCTTCGGTGAAGCCTCCTTCAGACGCTGCAACGCCAGATTTTGGCGCTATTGCTCCAAACTAACCTACTCTGACGCCTGCAACGCCAGATTCTGGCGCTATTGCTCCCAACTAACTTACTCCTGAGCAATAACGCCAGATTCTGGCGTTATTGCTCCTAACTAACCTCCTCCGACGCCTGCAACGCCAGATTCTGGCGCTATTGCTCCTAACTAACCTCCTCTGACGCCTGCAACGCCAAATTTTGGCGCTATTGCTCCAAACTAACCTACTCTGATGCCTGCAACGCCAAATTTTGGCGCTAATGCTCCTAACTAACCTCCTCCGACGCCTGCAACTACTGATTTTGGTTAGTTGGAGAGCTGCAAGGGGCGTCGCGACCCTTACAGCTACTGATTTGGGTTACTTGAGGTGCTGTAAGGGGCGTCGCGACCCTTACAGCTACTGATTTGGGTTACTTGAGGTGCTGTAAGGGGCGTCGCGACCCTTACAGCCACTGATTTGGGTTACTTGAGGTGCTGTAAGGGGCGTCGCGACCCTTACAGCCACTGATTTGGGTTACTTGAGGTGCTGCAAGGGGCGTCAAGACCCTTAGAGCCACTGATTTGGGTTACTTGAGGTGCTGTAAGGGGCGTCTCGACCCTTAGAGCCACTGATTTGGGTTACTTGAGGTGCTGCAAGGGGCGTCTCGACCCTTACAGCCACTGATTTGGGTTACTTGAGGTGCTGTAAGGGGCGTCGCGACCCTTACAGCCACTGATTTGGGTTACTTGAGGTGCTGTAAGGGGCGTCGCGACCCTTACAGCCACTGATTTGGGTTACTTGAGGTGCTGCAAGGGGCGTCTCGACCCTTAGAGCCACAGATTTGGGTTACTTGGAGGGCTGCAAGGGGCGTCACGACCCTTACAGCTGCTAATTCGATTTACTCTAACAGCTGCAAGAGGCGTCACGCCCACAGAGCAGCTAATCCACATACCAAGAGGAGCTGCAAGCGGGCACCATGCCCGCCATACAGCTCCTCCACTCCTTACCCATTCCGCGAGCTAAGCCAGTTTCGCCCCTGCTTGGGCGCCCCGCCAGCCTCGCCGGCGAGCGCGGTCAAGGCGGCCAGCTCCGCGGCCGCCTTCGCCTCCTGCTCCTCACGAATGACCGTCCACTGCTCCCGGGACGCTCGAATCATCCCAGCGTCCGTGATTCGCTTATCATTAACTACCCGCGAGAACCAGCGAACCGCCTCATTCGGCTTGTCCAGCCTGCGGTTCAGCTCCCCGATCAGGAACATCAGCTTCGCATCATTCAGCGAATCCGCTTCATTCTCGAACACTTCTATGTACGATTCCATCGCGTACTGCAGGAACCTTGCCTCCTGCTGCCCATTCTCATCATACCGATAGAGCCAGCCGAGATGGTGAAGGATGCCTGCGATGATCCGCTCCTTCTCCCCTATGGCCTGAGCGGTCAGCAAGGCCAGCTTGTAACACTCCAGCGCCTGCTCCAGACTTCTCTCTCCGCCATACTCTCTTCCTGCCGTCCACCGCGAGCCGATCCGAGCCATATACGCCTGCTTCTGCTGCTCGCTGATCGCTGCCATCCCGTTCTCAGTCGAGGCGAAGCCGCAATAGGGGCATACCTTCACGACATAATAGTCGGGGTTAACCTCTGGCTTGTAATGCCCGCAGAAGTCAGCATCCACCCTCTTCGGCTTCTTGAAGCTTGGTCTAACCTTGGACGTCGTATAGGCTCTGCTGCAGCAGAGGCAATTCTGATTAGTCTCATATAGCGGTTCCATCTTCGGTTCACGTCTCCTAGTCTGCTGGTGTGTTCACGAAGTGATGGGCAGGTCCGGACAGCCGATCAATTAATAGGTCTCTGAGCTCGGCAGGCATGCCAATCTCCACGAGCGCACTTCTCATACAGCCGAGCCAAGCTTCCGCCCGCTCCGGAGTTATCGGGAAGGGAAGATGCCGCGCACGCATCATCGGGTGGCCATAGGCATCCGAGTACAAGGAAGGTCCTCCTAGGAATTGAGTCAGGAACTGGTACTGCTTGTCCATCACGGGATCTATATCCTGGGGAAAAAGCGGCCCAAGCAGCTCATTCTGCTGAACCTTCGGATAGAACGCCTCCACCATGCGTCTCACCGTCTCCGCCCCGCCTATTGCTTCATAAATTGTGTTATACTGATTCATCGTCATAATCAACTCCATAAGTTAGGTAATAAGTATTATACCATATCGCCTATCACAGCCTAATAGGGATGCTCGCTTCCAGCGAAGCGATGCATCCCTATGATCAGTACCCGGCCCGCCTGAGATACGCTCTGCTTGCAGCAAGCTCCTGGAATGGATCTGCCTGATGCTCATCCTGCTCTACGAACACCCATCCATCGAACCCCGCCATCTCGGCCTGTCTCAGAACTTCAACAACATCAAGTCCGATGTTGCCTTCTCCTAAGATGCAGAACCTCCCCCGCTCGCTCCAGACCGGCTCAGATTCCGACACGGAGAACCAGTCCTTCACATGAATGACTTCTATTCGATCCCCATACTTCTTCACAATCTCCACGCAATCTCCGCCCGCCGCTGCCAGATGGGCCACATCCAATATTAACTTACACGCTGGACTTCGCTCTAACAGCTGCTCCAGCTGCTCCTCCGTCTCCACACTTGTTCCCATATGATTATGATGAGCCACTCGAATTCCCCAGCGCTTGCAAGCCTCTGCCTGTCTATTAATCTGCCTGCATACAGTATCCATATCCCAATCGGCAGCAGCTGCTGTCCATACGTACCCCTTGCCTAGCGCAGCTGTCCATTGGATAGACAGCTCCGGGCTAGGGCAGCGAACCGTCGCATAGTCCATTCCCATTCGGCGAAGCAGGGAAGCTCCTCTCAGCGCTTCCTCCGCCCCCCATACGGATAGCCGCTCTATGCCGGCATATCCTATCCTCTTCAGCTTAAGCCATCGTTCCTCCGAGTCGTAACAGCCTCCGTCCCATACGTTTAGTCCGTAATCGGCAATGCCTATTTTCATGACATGATACCCTCGATTCTGTGGAATTACATCTTCAACCCGGTTGTCACTAATCCGTTAACGAAGTGCTTCTGGAAGGCAAGGTACACCACAATCATAGGAAGGGCGGTAATGCTGCCAATCGTCATGACCTCGCCTAGATTCACATCGAACTGCTGCGCGAACAGAGCAACCACAATCGGCAGCGTACGCATCTCATCCGAATTCGTCACCATCAGCGGCCACATGAAGTCGTCCCAAGCAGCCAGGAAGCTGAATATGCCAAGAGTAATCAGTGCCGGCTTAGCGAGGGGCAGAACAATGCGATAATAGATCTGGAACTCACTGGCCCCGTCAATATGAGCAGAATAGTTAAGCTCCATTGGAATTCCCATGAAGAACTGTCGGAAGAAGAATACATTATACGTGCTGACTAGAGATGGAACAATTAAGGCGTAATACGTGTTGATCCAGCCCAATTCATTGACAATCATAATTCTCGGGATGAGCGTTAGCGATCCTGGAACGATTAACGTAAGCGTAATGAATTGGAACAGAACCCCCCTTCCGGGAAAAGGAATCTTAGCAATCCCATAAGCCACCAACGTAGAGAACAGCAGCGTGCCTGCCGTTATCGAGCATGCCGTAACCAGGCTGTTCATCGTATTCCTCCAGATTGGCATCGTGCTTGTCAGCCGCTCGAAGTGCTCCAACGTTAATCTGGATGGCAGAATACGCATCTCAATAATCTCAATCGATGGCTTGAATGTGTTGATGAGCATCCATAGGAAGGGGAGGAGAAATAGAAAAGCAATCATCGCGAGCAGCATATAGAGCAAGCTCTGTGACAGGAACCGCTTCATCGGCATATGCATTCGCATCCTTATTGGTAATGGTCTTCCGTCTTCACTAACCGCCTTACCAGTATCGTAGTCAGCATAACGAGCAAGCCGATCACTATGCCAACTGCTGCTGCCATGCCGATCCTCCCTCTTGAGAATAAGCTGTACAAGTAATAGGTAATGGTCAGCGAGGCATTGTCCGGTCCGCCTTGGGTTAGAACGAATACCTGCTCGAAGGCATTCCATGCCCCGATGCTGAGCATGAACAGCATGAAGAAGATGACTGGAGCAATCATAGGCAGTGTAATGCGTGTGAACTTCTGCAGACTCGTTGCACCATCAATCGTAGCCGAATCGTACAGCTCAGCAGAGACAGAGGTGAGAGCGGATATAAGAATAATCGTCCAGTAAGGTGCCTGCTTAAGCGCATCCACAATGGCAACTGTCGGCATCGCGGTATGAATATGACTAAGCAGGTTCAAGCTGCCTAAGCCTAGGAAGCGGAGACCTTCGTTCAGCAGCCCATTGTATCCGAGGATGCTCTTCCACATCATGGCATACACCACGCCAGCAGTAACGATAGGCAAGAAGATCATCGTCTTCCACACTGCCTCGAATCGCAGCTTGCGGTTCAATAGATAAGCGAGCAGCAGAGCGGTTAGGAATAGAGTAGGAATGTGGAAGAGTACGTAGATTAACGTATTACGAATCGTTAGCAGCAGGTCGCTGGAGGAGTCTGTGAACAGATAAGTGTAGTTATAGAGAGTTAGTCCTGACTCACTCGTCCGCTGCATAAGTCTAGTATTATGAAGCGATAGATACAGGGCATACAGGATTGGCCACAATCCGAAGACAGCGAACAGAATACACCAGGGGGAGACGAACACGTAGCCAATCCAATGCTTCCTGAACCTTCTAACAAGATTCGAATTCATCCATGTTCACCTCTACTTCTGGTACATCGTCTCCTTGGACACCTGATCCTCGGCTACAATCTGCTTAAGCTTATCCACAGCTTCCGTAACCGCTTCAATCGGAGTTGCTCTTCCAGCAAGTACGGTATCGAGTGCAGGGGACAGATTCTCATTGACCGCTGAGTAATAGTAAGGGTCTCTCGTGTAGATCTCTGTATTCTCAAGGTTGTTATAGATGGCAGCTACCTTGTCTTCCTTCAGCTCCGGCGAATCATAGACAGACTTAAGTGCCGGCAGCTCCCCGAGCTCCTGATAGATCTTAAGCTGCGCTTCAGCGGATAGGAGGAACTTAATCACCTTCCAAGCCTCTTCTGAATGCTCGGTATTCTTCGCCATCATGATCGTGCGCCCGCCAATCGGCATGTAGTTCGTCGTTGCCTTGCCCAGACCGAGCGTAGGGAACGGGAAGATGCCCCATTCGTTCACGACCTTGCTCTTGTTCGGGTCATCCAGAATCTTAGCCATATAAGGACCGTTCAACATCATGGCCGTCGTCCCCGTTGGGAAGATATCCTGTGTCCGCTCAGGAGGAGCAACCTTATGCTTCAGGATAAGCTCGCTAATTAGTCCAATGGTCTTCGCGTAGGCTTCCTTGTCTACAATCACTTGCTTGCCATCCTCAGAGATGAAGCCTTCCTTGGGATTGCCGGTAATCGACCAGTATAGTCCATAACCGAAGTTGTAGTTGAAGTAGCCGCCTCTGCCCGAGGTTGCCACTTCAATGCCATACTGATCAGCTTGGCCGTCACCGTTCGTATCCTTCGTCAGCTTCTTGGCTGCCTCCACTAGTTGGTCCCACGTCTTAGGAATATCCTGATCAGTAAGCCCTGCTTCCTTCCATAGCTTCTTGTTATAATAGACGGCTGATGGATTCGATCCGTATATAATTAAGTTATGAACCTCGCCGTCTCCCATCTTGCCAGCCTCTACAATCGTCTGATCCAGATCCTTCACGAGCTTATCGAAGTCATCGAAGGTACTGAGAGGTTGCGTGATGCCAATATCCGAGTAGGAGGTTCCTTGGACCGGGTTGGAATCGAACAGATCAGGCAGCGTCCCCGCAGCCGCAGCGTTGATGATGGCATCTCCTCCGCCTGTGACGGAAGGGAAGCCTGAGATCTTAAGCTTGATGTTCGGGTATAGCTCTGATACTCTGCTCTCGACGAATTGCTGATATTCCGGGTCGGCTGAGCCCCAATAGGTGAGGGTCACCTGATTGGAGGAGTTGCCAGCTCCATTCGAACAAGCGCTCAGGACTAGACAGATGAACAGAGCAATGATGGTGTGAAGCTTCATCATCCGTATTCTCATCATAGGCACCCCTTAAGGTTAATTGAGACACGAGACATGCAGACACTTGCTTACAAGGGTTGATAGACTGGCTTGCTCAATTGGGAGGATTAGTAGTGAGACGGGTGGGTGGAATAATGAGGAGATGGACCTGCCAGAGGTCAGGGTTAGGCGTGGCAGGTGGACTGTCCACGTAACCCTTAGCTAGTTAGATGGGCAGCCTTGCGCTGCTGGATTGCCTAACCTCAAGCGAAGAAGGAATTGTCAGTTGCGGATTGCATGGCTTCTTCTGTACCAGGTTGAATAGTAAGTCGAATGACTGAGCGGCCAGCATCTTCTTAGGGAATCTAACGGAAGTTAGCGGCGAGAGGGCAATATCACATAGGGAAGAATCATCATGACCGATAATCGCAACCTGGTCGGGTATAGAGCAGCCATTATTAATTAAGATGTTCATAGCTCTAATTGCAATGATGTCATTGAAGGCCACAATTCCATTAATGGAGTGCTGGGCTACCATCTCAGTCAGCTTGTGCTCGTAATTCGAATCATTGTCATACAACTGGCAGGTATGAATGTCTGCTAGCCGCTCTGCCGCTCGATCGAATCCTTGCTTGCGCAGCCGGGCATGATAGCCGTCTTGTTCATCCCCGACGAATAGCATATTGTTCCTGCCTTGCTCTGCCAGATGTTGTACCGCTAGTTCACTGCCTTCTCCTTGATTGTAGATGATATAGGGGATATCCAGCATCGATTCATGAATACGATTAATGAGCACGACTGGGATTCCTGAGAGATGCAGCCTCCGATAGGCAGAAGTGTTCGGATCACTTAGAACCGGGACAGCAATGACACCCTTCACCATACGATTCGCTGTAATACCTTCGAGCAGAGCCTTCTCCTTGGAGGCATCGTTGCCTGTGAGAGAGAGGATGAGTTGGATATTGCTCTCGAAGGCAATCTTCTCAATCTCCCTTGCAATCTCTGCATAATAGTAGTCATTCGTATTCGGGAGTATGAGGGCTATTGTATTCAGCTGTGACTCCCTCGTCTGGAGATATTCCTTGGAAGGGATGTACACTCCGATTCCCCGCTTCTTAATGAGATAACCTTCGGCTGTGAGCTCGGATATAGCCTTGTTAATACTGGAGCGGCTAACCCCCATATCCTCTGCCATCTTGCGTTCAGCATCCAAGCGAATCTCGGTACCGAGCTCAGCCTTCTTCAAGACCTCCTCTCTAAGATGAAGCTTAATCTTCTGATACAGCATGGTGTTATCCATTCTCATACAGACACTCCTAAGTGACGGCATTCTAGTGGACGGTCCACCGTCCTCTTGCCCATAGTATAGGCGCTGGGAATGTAAGCGTCAACAATTAATTGTGACAGCTTGTCTTCCCGTGAACAATAAAAGCGGCCTCCGACGGTGGACACCGCTGGAAAGCCGCACAAAAAATAGTGGTCATATATAGTTGGTCATCTAGGACCAAGAGCCTATAGGGCTTCTCTTATCCTTCGTAGTCCTCTTCCCCTGGTGCCATAAGAGATTCGCGTATAACATAGACGAAAGCGCATACGAGGATGCCGGCGATTATACTCATTCTCATCACTCCAAGCATTCTAGATTGATTCTATTGTACCATAAGGTATGCCGAAAGCCAGCTTTTTTTGCAAACGTTTTCTTTACAATTATATTACAGAAGTCTTGTCCTCCCATGACATTCATAGGAGGTGTATGCGGGATAGGAACGACCGTGTCCGCTCCTGCTGCGGATGACGAAGCACTTGCTCAGGAGGCCCTTCCTCTATCTTAACCCCATTATCGATGAGGATAACCCGGTCCGCCGCCTCGCTCGCGAACCTCATCTCATGAGTAACGACGATCATCGTCATGCCCTCGCTAGCGAGCGCCTTCATGACCCCAAGCACATCGCCGACCAGCTCGGGATCCAGTGCCGAAGTCGGCTCATCGAACAGCAGCAGCTCCGGACTCGTTCCCATCGCTCTGGCAATACCCACTCGCTGCTGCTGGCCTCCGGACAGCTGGTGAGGATAGGAGTCTGCCTTCTCTCCCAGGCCCACCTTAGTCAGCAGCTCCATCGATCGGCTCCTTGCCTCTGCCTTGCTTCGCCGCTGGACGACGACTTGCCCTTCCATCACATTCTGCAGCGCGGTCAGATGCGGGAACAGATGATAGGACTGGAACACCATGCCGGTCCTTCTGCGGAAGGCCAAGATCTCGGCTGAGCTTGGCGGCTGGCCCTCTGTGAACCGGATCTCGGAGCCAGGTAGACGAAGAGAGCCTTCGGTAGGCTTCGCAAGGAGGTTAATGCTCCTTAGCAATGTCGTCTTACCTGATCCGGACGGGCCGATGATGACAATGACTTCCCCCTTCGCCGCGCTCAGGTCGATCCCCTTCAGCACTTCATTGCTCCCATAGCTTAGGCGGATATTGCGCATCTCGAACTGTATGGTCATCCTCCGCTACCCCCTTCCTCCTGCATACCGTTCGAACCGCCGCTCTAGCTGCTGCTGCAGTACCGATAGTACGCTGCTGAACAGCAAGTAGATCAGCGCCACTTCGCAATAGATGAGGAGCGGTTCGTAGACGACGGCAGTAATCTGCTGCCCCTTCTGGAACAGCTCGGTCATCGTAAGTGTCGCGGCGAGCGATGTATCCTTGAGTAGACTAATGAAGGAATTCGCCAGCGGAGGGACGGACACGCGTGCGGCCTGAGGCAATATAATTCGTCTCAATGCTTGCGTCCTCGTCATGCCGATCGCATATGCCGCTTCCCACTGCCCCTTGTGGATGGAGAGAATAGCTGCGCGCATAATCTCGGAGCCGTACGCACCCACACTGATGGAGAATCCGATGACGGCAGCCGGGAAGGCGTCGATGGTCAGTCCCAAGCTAGGCAATCCGTAGAAAATAATAAACAACTGAACGATCAGCGGTGTTCCTCGAACGATCCACACATAGAAGCGAGCAATCGCATGAAGAACTCTCCAGGAGGAGAGCTGTGCGACAGCCGTCAGGAAGGCCAGAGCGAACCCGAGCACGAAGGAGATGATCGTGAGCGGAATCGTGAAGGCCATTCCTGCTCTTAGCAGCGGCAGCAGGGAATCTAGGAAGATGGTGAGAAGATGCTCGGTACGCTCACTCATGGATGGAGGCATCCCCTTGCTTCATGAATTGGAGAGAATGGCGACGTCTACTTGGAGACATCGGCTCCGAAATATTTCTGCGAGATGGTGTTGTACATTCCGTCCGACTTCATATCAGCTAAGGCTTCATTCATGGCTTCGACCAGCTCCTTGCTTCCCTTACGTACCAGGATTGCACTCGTGCTGCCTTCATCCGTCTCATCGACGACCTTGATCTGCGCGTCTGGCCGCTGCTTCTTGAAGTCGAGGAACGAGAGATGATCATTGATGGTGGCGTCGATGCGCTTCGAGAGCAGCAGGTCAATCGCTTGATTGAACCCTTCCACCTGCACGATCTCTGCCCCATTCGCCTTGGCAATCTGCGTCAGGTTGCTCGTCAGCGACTGCCCGGACTTCTTCCCCTTGAGATCTGCCAGCGACTTGATGTCGCCATTGCTCTCATGCACGATGAGCACAGCCTTGGAGACGATATACGGATCGGAGAAGTCATACTTCTTCAGCCTGTCTTCATTAATAGATACCTGGTTCGCTACCGCATCGAATCGATTGGCATCGAGGCCGGCAATCATGCCGTCCCACTTCGTCTCGATGAACTCCGCCTTCACGCCCATCCGCTTCGCGATCTCGCTGGCGATCTCTACATCGAAGCCGGTAAGAGCTCCATTGCTGTCATGGAAGGAAAAAGGCGCGTAAGTGCCTTCCGTCCCAATCCTAATCTTGCCGTTGTCTTGGATGGTGTCGAGCTGCTGCTGGCTTGCGGATACGCCATCTTCATTATTCTTCGCTCCGCAGCCTGTCGTCAGCGCTGCCAGGACTGCTGCAATCGTGAGGAGCAGCAGCAGCTGGCTGCGGGCTTGCTTCCCTTGCCTTACTCTCTTAATCACATGGTTGAGCATAGCTGGTTCTCCTTCCGCCATAAGTGATGCCTCTGTCTAACTCATAGATTGCCCCTGAAGGATGAGAATTATCCCAATTAATGGGTAGCCTCCGAAGGGGCAGTGATGGATAGAGAGCTTGTCGCATATAGTGGGAGAGAACGGCTGCATGGACTCGTTATTCTGCTATTTTCTACATAGCTTAGGGAGGTTGGTTGACGTCATGTTGAGAGTGCTCATTCATCCCGCTTCCGTAACCGGCCTCGGCGCTCTGCTGATTGCTGTGCTCATGGCCCTCTATCCTGGACAAGCCTTGGCTTCCGCTGCAAGAGGCCTGTCGATCTGGTGGGAAGTGCTGTTCCCCGCCTTATTCCCCTTCTTCGTCCTGTCCGAGCTGCTGCTCGGCTTCGGTATCGTGCACTTCTTCGGGCGAATCCTCGATCCGCTCATGCGCCCTCTCTTCCGACTGCCGGGCATCGGCGGGTTCGTCGTGACGATGGGTTATGTATCCGGCTACCCTGTCGGTGCCAGGCTAACGGCTCAGCTGTGGGAGCAGAAGCTCGTCAACCGGGCGGAGGGGGAGCGCCTAGTTGCCTTCACAACAACCTCTGACCCCATCTTCCTCATTGGCGCCGTCTCGGTCGGCTTCTTCCACAACGTGGCGCTCGCTCCGCTGCTCGCGGCAGCCCATTATGGGGGTGCCTTCCTGCTCGGCCTGCTCATGCGTTTCCATGATCCGCATGCCCCTGCGAGCGAGGGAGTTAGGGGGAGGCTAATCACCCCACCGCCGCATGCTGACGGGGTTAGTGGGACAGGCGCGCTTGCAGGCAGCCGGAGGCGGAGCCGTCTGTATGAGGCGATTAAGGCGATGCATGAAGCGAGACTGCTGGACGGCCGAGGCTTAGGCAAGCTGCTGCAGGATTCGATCCAATCGGCCCTTCGTCTCATGATGGTGGTAGGCGGACTTGTCGTGTTCTTCTCTGTCGTGATGGAGATGCTGACGCGTGTTGGGTTCGTGGAGGGGCTGGCTGAGGTGGTACGGCTCGTGTTCGGGATATTCGGATTGCCGGGGCAGCTTGGGGATGCGGCGGTATTCGGACTGTTCGAGGTGACGCTCGGGGCAAGAGCAGCGGGGGAGGCGGGGACCGGGTTAATGCATCAGGCAGCCATTGCCGCATGGGTGCTGTCATGGGGGGGCTTGTCGGTTCACGCCCAAGTGGCTAGTCTGCTCAGCCGGACGGACCTGCGGTACAAGCCGCTGCTGATCGCGAGGCTCGTCCATGCCTTCTTGGCTATGGCCTTGGTGTATGTGCTGTGGGGCTGGCTTGCTCCGTGACAGCACAGTGACTGCTCCGGTGACTGCTCCGTGACAACCTGTCTTTGTCGATTGTATTTCGAAGGGAATTCCGATATCATCTTAGGTAGCTATGATACCGGAAGGGGCTTGTTCCTTGAATTACGTCATTATTGACCGAGGCGATCCGTTGTCCAAGCAGCTCGCTGAGCAGTTCCACCTGCTTGCTGCTGAACGGGGACTATCCCGCAACGATGATGCGCCTACGATTGTTATTTCTATAGGCGGCGATGGGACGCTGCTGAAGGCTTTTCACACGTATGTGGATCAGATTACCGATGTCGCCTTCGTTGGCGTGCACACGGGGCATCTCGGGTTCTACGCCGATTGGAAGGCGGATGAGCTGGAGGAATTGGTGCGCATGATGACCGATCACGAGCCGCGCATGGTCCGCTACCCGCTGGCCGAGATTCAGGTGGAGACACCGGAGGGCACGAAGCACTATCTGGCCGTGAACGAATTCACGCTGAAGGGCGTCGACGGTACACTCGTCGCTCAGATCAATATTAATGATGAGCTGTTCGAGATGTTCCGGGGCGACGGCATCGTCATCTCTACCCCTTCGGGCAGCACGGCTTACAATAAGAGTCTAGGCGGAGCCGTCGTGCATCCTTCCATTGAGTCACTGCAGATCGCAGAGATTGCTTCAATTAACAACCGCGTCTATCGAACGCTGGGCTCATCCGTGCTGCTGCCTCAGCATCACCATGTGGACATCATGTCCAGCAAGGATCAGCGGATGCTGCTGACGATTGACCACTTGAACATCCAGCGGAGCGATATCCGCTCCATTCGCTGCAGTGTCGCTACTCGCAAGATCTGCTTCGCCCGCTACCGCCCCTTCCCATTCTGGAACCGCGTCCGCGAGGCGTTCCTGGATTATGATGGGAAGTGAAGTAAGGGGCTGAGTAGACCCGAATGACCCAGCCTTCAAGGCTGACGGAACTCAGGCGCTCCAAGCCGCATCTCGAGCGCCTGAGCCAGCACATGAGACGGCTGCAGTCCTCTCCACTGCTGTACGACATCCCCCTTCTCATCTAGCAGGAACAGATGAGGAAGCTGCCGAGCCCCGTAATCAAGCCTGACCTTCGATCCCTCATCCACCAGTACAGGGATCGGCGCCAGTCTCCAGTCATACTCGAAGTTGGTCCAGGCTTCTCTTGATTGCGCAGCCGATGCTCCGGCAGACGGCTCACCAATGATGACCGATTGCATTCCTCTCACTCCATACTGCAATTGAACACTCTTCAACTGATTGACCTGTGCTCGGGACGGAGCGTCTAATTGCGGATCATGACTATCCGCTCCTAAGAATGCAAGCAGCACATGCTTACCCGTATACGTCTGATTATCCACCTTGTCCCCTCGAGTGGACTCGAGCAGGAAGCTTGGCGCAGTTGACCCGGCATCCGGCAGCTTGCTTGACTCCTTCTGCACACAGCCGCTCGTTATCTCTCCAAGCAGCAGCAGTAACAGCAGTACGGCTATTCCTCTCAACTGCATCACTTGTTCCTCCTAAGCATTCGGCCTCCCCATCACTGGAGAGGCCTTATTAGTCTATTACTTGGTTAATCGGATATAGTCGATACCGAGCTCATAATCGCTGCTGGAGGCATGCTTGCCAGTCACGGTGAAGCGAACCGTATGATTACCTGTCGTGCTGAAGGTAACGTTGCCAACCGCAGTCACCGGATACGAAGCGCTGGCCCCGTACTGGTCGAACGGGGATCCGACATTGACTCCGTCTACCGATACCTGATAGGTGCCTCGATTATAATTATTCTTGTTGCCCACGACCAGCGCATAGGTGCCTGTCTCACTAACAGGGATCGTATACTCGATGTAATCGCCTGCCACGTTAGCATCGTAACCGCTGAAGGAACCCCCGCTTGCATTGCTGTCTGAATAGTTCGCTGTATAATCACCTGAATTCGTATAGCTCAGCTGCTCGGCTTCCGCCAATAGGCTTACTGCACCGCTGAACTCATGCGCTCCAATGTCATAGCCGCTCCCAGTTGGCAAGGAATTGCCGAAGAAGTCCTGGCTGCCCATCGTTCCTACGTTCGCGCCAGCATTGATAGCCGGTGAGGCTGATTGCAGCGTGAAGGAAGTCGTCGGGAGCCCTACGCCGTGATAGGTCGGATTGTTCAGCTGAGGGTTCGCCGTCAGACTGCTGCCGTCCTTACCGCTACCCGACTTGTAAGCCGAGAAGCTAGTATAGCTTATGCCGTTGTAGCGGAAGCTGTGGCTTCCCGTCGTTGAGTAATAGAGATTGTTATTGTTATCGTACACATTGCTCTGATTGGACACCATGCCGCTGACTGTGGAGTAGATCAGATTGTTCTTGAACAGCCGGGTGTAGCTGCCAGTTAAGTAACTTGGGTTCTTCTCGACGAATGCTTCGCCGTAAGCGCCGCCTGTATTCGGGCTATGGTAGACGGTATTATTGTAGATACGGACCGAACCGAATGTGCCATTGTCCCATTGACTAATGTAGATGGAGCCTTGTCCGGCTCCGTTCGCTCCTGCTTCGCGCCCGTTATAGGCAAGGACATTGTATCGAACGATGGCTTGATCTGTTACCGCGTCACTGCTAGTAAGTCCCTTCGAATTAGCGGCGAATACAGAGATGCCATAACCGTCATTATCATGGGCGTAATTATACTGATACGTATTATTCTGATTGTAATAATCAATATCGAAGCCGCCCCCGTCAACGCCCCAGGAATGAGCAAGATACGATTCATTGTTCTGAACGACGGCATTATTCGTCCACCATGTCCAGATGCCGTTCGGCGTCGGCCAGCCAGTGCCCGGGGTCGTTGCCTTGCCTGTCTCGTAGGCAACGTTGTTCTCGATGAGCACGTTCTCTGCACAAGCAATGAGAATGCCATTGCCGTACGTATTGTGAGCTGTGCTGTTGCGGACGATGATGCCGCTGCTCTTCGTCTCGTTCGCGCCTCGAAGCGCAATCCCTTGGGCTTGCTTGATGTTATAGACGGTAGCCCCGTCTACAATCACGTCGTTCAGCTTCGATCCGGTAATATTGAAGAGCCTGAATATAATGCCGCCCATATAGGGATCATTAGACGTTCCCGTGACATCCCGTACGACTACATTGTTAATCCGGAAGTAGGTATACGTCTGGTTGTTGAGATCCGACGTGACGACGATCCCATACTCACTCCCGCCCTTAACCTCAATGCTGGCGATCTCCCAATATTGCTGGTTCAGCAGCTTCACTCCGAAGGTGCCGCCGCTTCCGTCGATGAGCGGCAGGCTGCCTGAGCCATAGGCGCCGATCTTGATCGGACTGCCGCTGCTGCCTGAGCCCTTAGGCTGCAGCGCGCCTGCGAAGGTGCCTCCGCGCTTGAACAGAATCTGATCACCTGGCTGGAAGCTCGTGATACTATTCACCTTGCTGATTGTCTTCCAAGCACTTCCTGTGCTCGTACCGCTGTTGCCGTCATTACCGCCCACATCATCTACATAATAGATCGTTCCGGCGGCATGCACCTGCTCCGCTGGCTGCAAGGCCACTGTACTTGCAAGGAGCAGACAGATGCACACGACAACCATATACCTAAGACTCATCCTTCTACGATTCACCATAGATAGCTTCATAAGTTCCCACCTCTGTTTAATAAGATATATGATCGCAGGTCTGTGCGCCATCTCGTACGATTCGCCTCCTTCCTTAGCCTGCCTCTCAATTGTAAGCCCTTTCATAATGTTCTGTAAGGAACATTCTTTTGATATATTGGTACGATTTTTGGCTGCAAAAGGCTGCTTCCCCAGGCATTCAGATCATTCGATCTGCGCTAGGAAAACAGCCCTTCTAACTACCCCTTAACAGCTGAGCTTGAGATGCCCTCAATAATGAATCGCTGTCCAATCAGAAATACAATAATCATCGGCACGAGACCGGCCGTCGCTGCAGCCATCATACCGTTATAGTCGACATTGAACTCCATCACGAAGTTCTGCATACCTAGCGGTACCGTGTACAGCTCTTCACTGATGAGGAAGATCAGTGCATCCTCGTAGTTGTTCCAGTGCCAGGAGAAGTCGAGAATAGCGAGCGTGGCAATCGCTGGCTTGGCCAGAGGCACCATGATCTGCCCGAAGATGCGGAAGTGTCCCGCTCCGTCTATGAAGGCCGACTCTGTAATCTCATGCGGAATTCTCATAAAAAACTGACGAAGCAGAAATACGCCGAAGATGGTAATCATACCGGGCAGAATGAGAGCCCAATGCGTATTGTAAATGCCCATCCAGTTGAACATGATGAACTTGGGAACGAACAGAATCTGAGGCGGAATCATCATCATCGATAGATAGACCATGAACATGGCCTTGCTGCCTCTGAATTCCATCTTCGAGAAGCCATACGCGGCAAGAGCAGCTAGCAGTACGGCGCCAATCGTTCCAATTATTGAGATCTTAAGCGAGTTGTAGTAATACTTAACGAAGCTATTCTCGCCCGTCCACACCCTGATGTGATGCTCGAGCACAGGCTGATCGGGAATCCACTGGATGGGATAGACGAATACTTCTGTCGGGGTCTTGAACGATGTGCTTACCATCCAGAAGAAGGGAAGCACGGTCAAGATGCCAAGACTGAGCATGATAGCGGTGAAGAACCATTTTCTAACGCTGAGTCGGGCACGCTTGGCTCTGAGACGGACGGTTGGTTGTTTTATTCTCTGTGTATGTGTATTTGTTTGCATCTTGTTCACTCCTATACTGGCATCCTAATAATGGACCCACTTTTTCTGGGCATACCACTGAACCGACGTAATAATAAGGATGCAGCTGAACAGTACCCAAGAGATGGTAGACGCGTAACCCATCTCGTAGTAACGGAATGCCGTTTTGTATACGAAGATGGACAATAACGTTGTGCTGTCGCCCGGACCGCCGCCGGTTACCGCCTGTATGAGCCCGAAGGTCTTGATGGTTGATATGAAGCCCGTTATGAACAGCAGAAGCGTAGTCGGACTGACCAGCGGCAGCGTAATATGACGAATGACCTGTCCGTACTTGGCACCATCTATCTTGGCTGCTTCGAGCAGCTCCGAAGGAATCTCCTGCAAGGCCGCCAGGTAAATAATCAACGCATAGCCGATGTGGAACCAGATGTAGATGATGTTGATGGCATACATCGCGGTCTCAGTTGAAGACAGCCAGCCCGGGCCTGTGAAGCCGAACCATTCAATGGCCTTGTTAATCGGTCCGCCATTCGGCTTGAACAACAGCATCCAGACGAAGGCAATGGCAACACCGTTCATGACGTAGGGGATGAAAAACATCGATCTCAGCGCATTCTTGAAGTACACGTTGTTGTTCAGCACAATCGCCAGTACAAAGGCAATTCCGATAAAGACCGGAACCGTGGTTACGAACAAGAGCGTATTGCCGAGCGATGTGTAGAACAGCGGATCGTCGAATAGACGCTTCAGGTTATCCAGACCGATGAAGGTCGGGGACTCTCCGCTGAAGAAAACCCAATCCGTAAACATCAAATAAAAGGAATAGAGGGCGGGGAACAAGTAAAACAACAGGACGCCGATCATGCTGGGTCCGACAAACACGTAACCGAGCAGCCGCTGCCGCTTGGACCAATTCATACTCATATAGGTTCCTCCTAACGAGATGGAGGAAGTTACAGGTAACTTCCTCCATCATCATGCATCCGATTATGGTTTCAGCAGCTCGTTGTGTCGTTTAACCAGATTCGTTACGAATTGATCCGCGTTCTGATCCTTCAGGAAGTACTTCTCCACTTCTTCCTTGCGTGCATCAGCTAATTTCTTCTCAATCGCATTCTGGAACTGCTTGCGCTCAACGAACAGCGTGTTCTCAATGGACGGCTTGTCGTAGAGAGTCTCTACACCCTTGATCATCTCGGATACAGCCGCTTGCTTATCGACGATATTGGAGGCAGGAACTCGGCCACCGGCTACTAATGGCAGCATCCCTCCGTCAGCATACCATTTCAGGAACTCCCATGCTTCTTTTGTATGCTTGGACTTGGCGTTGATGGACACCCCATCCCCTAGACCACCCTCGACAGCGAAGTTAGCTTCTTGACCAGCCAAGCTTGGAATCGGAGCCGTTGCAACGACGAAGTCACGTGGGAAGTCCTTCAGATTGCTTGCACTCCGGAAGATCCAGCTGCCAGCGCCCAGCATAGCTGCCTCGCCTTTGAGGAACATCGTCGATACGTCCATCTTCGTAGCCAGCTGCTCGCCAAGTGCCGGCATCGATTTGTCTACATGCATCATGTCATGGTACGTCTGCAGGGACTGCTTAACAGCTGCGTTGTCCAACTGGGATTTTCCGTCTTTTACATAATTACCTTGCAACACGCCGTCCATCTGGTGGAACATTGTCCAGTCATACGCTACATACCCGTAACGCCCTTCTTTGGTCAATGCTTTTGCATATTCACGAAGCTTCTCTAGCGTCCACTCCTTAGGCACTTCCAGACCGGCTTCGTCTAATGCGTTTTTGTTCAGCCAGATGAAGTTTTTGTTGGCCGTTGTCGGCAAGGCATGGAACTTATCCTTGATCTTCCAGCTGCCTGCGAACTCCCCCATCTTACCTGCAATGTCATAGTCGCCGAAGGTTCCAAGATCAAGCGCCGTGCCGGCGTTAGCGCGCTTCTCCAGCAGCTGCATATTGTAGTTGACGTATAGGTCTACATCCTGTCCCGTCATGAGAGCCGTATCCAGCTTCAGATTGCCCGCATCATCGTTCACGTATCGAACGTATTCCACTTGAATATTAGGATTGGCTGCATTCCACGCATCGACAACAGCCTTCGGTCCCGCTTCCTCCGGAACAGCACCCCACATAACGAGCTTCACCGGCTCTTTTGTATCTTCTTGCTTGTTCGTTGCCGTATCCGCTTCCTTGTTCCCGTTGCCAGTAGCTTGGCCGCCATTGTTGCTGCCGCCGCAAGCGGTCATAAATACGCTTACAATCATCATCATTGCGACTAGAGTCAAGAGCCTGTTCTTCATCTGTTGTAACCCTCCCTGTTTGGTCTGATGTCATTATAGCAAGTCTTATCGGGTAAGAGGCTCAACGGTTTTTAGGCTTATTAGAACGATTTTTGGATGTTGTGGATGTTCATCAGGCTGCCTCTAGCCATTGCGCTTATAGACAGTCGGGGTATCACCGGTCCATCGCTTGAATATTTTGTTGAAGTAGTTCTCGTTGGCGAATCCGACCTGTTCACTAATCTCCCGCATCGTTAGGTCTGTCGTCTGCAGCAGCAGCTTAGCTGCGTCCACTCGGGTCTGCTGGACGAAATGGATAAGGGACACCCCTGTTTTTTTCTTAAACAGATCACTCAGATAGCTTGCGTCCATCACGACGAGTTCAGCCATTAATTGAAGGGTAATCACTTCCGGGTAATGCTGCTGCACATACTGGATAATTCGATTAATTCCCGAATGATCCGTCATTCGCCCGTTCGGCTGCGGGCCAGCATGCTTCATAATGCTCAGTGCTTGTTGGTGACGGTGCTGCTCCTGCAGCTCTCTAGTGATCTTGGCCAGCACATCAACCAGCGTCAGCTGATCCATTGACAGCTTGAGCATATAACTGCTTGCCCCGTACTCCAATGCCTGACGGGCATACTCGAATTCATTCATGCAGGTCAGCATGACGAATCGTCCTTCATAGCCCGTCGAGCGCGCTTGCTTCAGCAGCTCGACACCGTCCATCTCCGGCATGATGATGTCTGTGAACACGACATGAGGCTGAATGTCGCGGATCTTCTGAAGGGCCTCCGCGCCGTTGCGCGCCTCGTCCACGACGACGAAGCCATAATCCTTCCAGTTAATGATACCCCTAATATATTGGAGCGCCTCGCGCTCGTCTTCAACCAATAATACCGTCCACATGGTCCAGCCTCCTCGTTAATGCGGTGCAGAGAGCAGCAGCGGGAACTTCAGCCGGACAGCCAGTCCCTGCTCCAGATGATGAATAGACATTATCCCATCTTCCTTGAAGATAAGCTTCAACCGCTCTTGAATGTTCTGGTGACTAATGCCGGCACGGGACCTTCTCATCCGATTGGAATGGGCCGCTTCCCACCCAACACCATTGTCTGCAACCTCAAGCACCAGCATCTGCTCTTCCTGGTAGGCTCGCACATGGATGATGCCAGAGCTCGTCATCTGCTTGAAGCCATGGACTAGCGCATTCTCAATCAGCGGCTGAAGGCTGAACTTCGGTACAAGCGCATACGCTAGCTCCTCATCATAATCGTAGAACACCCCAATATCGTGCTCGAATCGGAAGGCTTGAATATTGAGATAGGCCTTAACAACCTCTATCTCCTTGCGCAGATGGATCATGTCCTTCTCCGTATTCAGGCTGACCTCCAGCACTCGGCCGAGTGATAGACAGATATCATGGATTTCCGGAGCGCTGCGACGGACCGAGATGCTTTTGATCGTATTCAGTGTATTCAGCAGGAAGTGAGGGTTCATCTGCGCAAGCAGCACCTGGAATCGCACCGCTTCACGTTCCTTGGCCTCCCGCTTCAATCGCTGCAGCAGATGTTGAATATCTTGGATCATTCCATTGAAGCTTCGGGCAAGCGATCGCAGCTCACCTCTGAACACTTCCTCGTTCAAGGACACCAGCAAGTTGTTATTCCCTGCCTGGCTCATCTTCCTCTCCAGCAGCTGAAGCGGCTTGGTCATCGTTGAGGATAAGAAGAAGGTAATCAGTACAAATGACAGGGTCAAGAGCAGAAACGTGATAATCGAGGACTGCTGCAGCTCATTCAGCTCCGCAAAGAGCACCTCATTAGGCACGGACTTGACAATATAAATGCCGAGTGAGGGCACTACCGTGTAATGCAGCAGGTTCGAACCCTTATTATCCGTAAAAGACTCTCTCTCCAGACCGGACTCAACAATACGTGTCGTAATCTGGGAATCCGTCTCTCTCAGCTCATTAGAGGCGAGCAGCACGCGGCCTTCACGGTCAAGAAGCATATAAGAGGTTCGCGGCAGTCCCTTGCTGGCAGTCAGTGTATGGAACCATGCCTGCATATCGATGCTAGCGCGGTATAGTCCGGCAACATTCAGCTGGTGATCACGAATACTGCCATACAAGGTTGTGAGAATCGGAGAACGAGAGGTCTCCTTGGACAAATAGTTGACTGTATCCGCTTCCCAGAACCCACTTGGTTCTTGCTGCTGAAGACGAATGGACCACGGCTCAGCCAGAAGAGCTGCATGATTGAATCGCTCTCTTGGGATAAAGGTCGCATACACATTCTGTCTCATGTCCATCAAGGTGAAGTAGACGGGCGGACTGGACAGCAAGAAGCTGTGGCTAATACTGAGCACCTTGTTCTCCAGCTCTGCCTTACGCTCCAGGAAGGAATAGGTATCCGGCCGCTGCAGCATGTCCAGCACGGTCGAATCCCGTTCCAATAGGACCAATGCCTTGGAGGCAATGCCCATGAGGTCCTCAAGGGAGCTTCGGAATGAGGTCATCGTCTGAGTATCCTGCTCGCTGATCTTCTCGCGGAGCAGATCCTGCGTCGTACGATAGTTGGAATAGTTAATGATTGAGAACGGAATAAGGATTAATAAGAGGAAGCTGACGAACAATCGATAACGCAGAGAGGAAGGAAACCATATCAACCGCAACTCATCACCCCGTCATATGATAGATACCTCTTGCCAGTAAGAGGCAACTCACATTATAGCAAGGATTGACGAATATTGCCCTAACTTATTGCCCGCTTATTCCCCGCCCCACAGCTGGAACTGCCTGCGGTAATGCAGAGGGGCGAGGTTCGTCTGCATACGGAAGAGCCTTGTGAAGTAGTTCGCGTCAGCAAGTCCCAGCTCGCAGGCAATCTGAGCCACCGGCTTGCTCGTCCGTATAAGCAGCTTCTTGGCGAGCTCCATCTTCAGCCGATGAACGAACTGGAGCGGAGATTGCCCCGTATGTCGAATGAACAGCTTGCGCAGCTGCGATTCGCTCAGCTCCGCCAGTTCGGCCAGCTCGCTCACCTTAGGCATCCAGTCCGAATGACAGAGCAGATAGTCAATAACCGTAAGCACTCGCGGGTCGAGTGCGGCATTATCCTTGACGCCCGGCGCAGCGGCAGCGCCTTCGTTGTAGGAAGCGGCGGCGGAACTAGACCCAATCTCGGCAATATTGGACTCCTCCAGCAGCAGCACAATTAATCGAAGCAGCTCAGCTTGCATGCGCATGGGCAGCAGCACGTCTAGCCCCGCTTCACCGTTCGAGAGAGCGAGCATCTCTTGAACAACCGTCTGCATGCGAGCAGACGGGTCTTGGAACAACACAGGCAGACCAAGGACTTGTGCCCAGCTCCGGGTCTCGAGGAAGGTAATAGTTGCCTCAAGATTAAGGCTGGTCAACCGAACTCGATCGGTTGAAGCTTGGGTGGTAAGGATACTTCCGGCGGGAATCAACGCGAGCTGACCAGCATGGCAAGTGTACCCCGTTCCATCAACTTGCATGACGAATTGACCTTCCTGTACATGCCATAGCACCGTGTGCTTAAGCCTATGCCCTGACAGCTTCCATCTATAATCTAATTCATAGGGCTGAATATGGATATATCGTACCTGCAGTGATTCTAAGAATAAGGAATGAGGACGCATGGATTAATCGGCTCCTTAGTAGTCTTCTCTGGCTATACGGTTCCACAGACGCTCCCCAATCTCCTTCAAGACAAGTGATTGCTGCCACCGATCAGATATCTCCCGGCCATCAGTACAAGTTATCGCATATGGCGCTGGCCCGAGCTCGCATACGAATGGGAAGCGGTCCCCCTTCAAGGTTGAGGTGTCCGGTGCCGCCAAGGGAGCAGGACCACATCCTGCTTCCCGGCTATGCTTGCGCCTCTGCTCCTTCAGCCAGGCGCGCATCCCGTACGCCCACCATTCGGCATATAGCTGCACCATCGGGTGATCGCCTTGACCGCCGATGTCGATCTGTATCTGGTGGCCATTCGAGACACGGGCATGGATGCAGGACGTCCGAGCTAGCAGCTGCCGCAATAACGGCTCGCTCACTTCGCAGCCTTCCTTCTCCATAGCGGATGCAGCGGCATAATGCGACAGGTCCTGCGTAAGCCGAAGTGCTGGGACTGCCTCTACTAGGGCTGTCGTTCGCAGTAGATCCTGTGTTACCCGTCCGCGATGCGTCTCGAAGTAGATCGGGATATCAGCCGCTCCTGCCTGCTCGATATAGGAGATGATCATTCGGCAGGCCCGTTCCGCAGGCAGATAAGCCCCCATCACCTGGGCATTGACATAGCAAGCTCCCAGCGATTTGGCCAGGCGCAGCTGGTCGGTTAGATCATCGCCTTCCTTCGGGAAGGGAACGAGCTGGACACCATAGCTGAACCGATAGTGGTCTAATAGTCGGCACCACTTCACGGCATCATAGCCAGCCTGTGGCATGGGAGCTAGAATGCCGGAGAAGCCGGCTTCCGCCAGCTTCTCGAATCGTTCCTCTATCGTCCACTCACGACCCTCCTTGCCAAGTCCGCTCATCGCCCACCAGGACATCTGCACATCCAGCTCCGCCTGACTAATCAAGTGCGCTCCTCCGGCGGTAAGCCTGCAATCGCATCATTGAGATGCAGACGATCCTCGCCATGTACGAGGAATGTCTTGATGCGGCTCGTATCGCCAGACCATTCCTCTATCTTGAACTTAACCTCAGGCGTCGTATAGCGAACCGAGAAGGCAACACGCGGAATGTTCGAGAAGTTAGGCCCTGATCCGTGGAACGTCGCTTCGTTGAAAAAAGCCATCTGACCAGGCGACATCTCCAGCGCTACTGCCTTCGCCTCATCTACTTGATCCGCTGACAAGCCTTCAGCAAATGCACTGTCCTCGTCACCTGTCTGTACATGCTCTACGGCTAACTGATGTGTGCCCGGAATGACCTTAAGACAGCCGTTCTCCTCAATGGACCAGCCGAGGCTAACCCACGCCGTAGCATTGATGGCTGGCTCCATTGGCCAATAGTTGATGTCCTGATGCCAGGGAATGTACTTCTCGCTGCCAGGATGCTTGTACCAGAAGTGCATGGCCCATAACACCAGGTCATCGCCTAGAATCTGCTGCATCGCCTTGATAATGCTTGGGTGTGTTGCAAGATCATAGGCCCAGCGCTTGTCATGATGCCAAGCAGACAGATTCGCATCAGTCGGTCCCGGCTCGAATGGCGACTGACCAACCGCTTCAAAAAACCTCTTGTACCCCTGCTCTGCCTCCTCCAGAGTGAATCCTTGTATCGGTCCGCAATACCCTTCCTCTTGATACTGCTCCAGTGAAAATGCTGTTCCTTGAGTAATCATATCCCTCTCATCCTCCCGCTTCGGTATAGGTTAAGTATACGAATCAGTAGGGATACCTGGCAGACTAGAGAACGCTCAATCCTAGCACATTTCAATCATCGCCATCTCATTTTGGCGATATCAGGTTTCTGGTGCTATGCAGCTCCAATCACCACTCTAACTACTTATAAAAAAAAGACGTTCCTAGTTGGAACGTCCTTTGTCACTATTTGGCTGGTTAGATTCCGATGCTGCAGCAGCTTGATTAGCTGCCAACCTCGCCGCCTTCTTGCTGCGTTCGCGGTCATGGTGATTCGGCCTGCGATTACGCGGACCACGGTCGCCGCGCGAGCCTTCGCTCCGCTCCCCGCGCTGCTCACTGCCGCCGCGCGAGCCTTCGCTCCGCTCCCCGCGCTGCTCACTGCCGCCGCGCGAGCCTTCGCTCCGC